>NZ_JAHSQD010000196.1 GCF_020103755.1 Streptomyces sp. LS1784 | reverse complement strand
CCAGCCCGGCGGCGGCTGCCGCGAAGGCCGCGGCGTAGCCGCCGACGACGCTCGGGCGGGTGGCGGCGAGCGCCATCAGGGCGGCCAGTCCGGCCGTGGGGCCGAGTTCCATGGCGGTGTTGAACACTCCTGCGGCCAGCCCGGTGCGCTCGGGCGGCACCCCGCCGGTGGCGAGCACGGCCGCACCGGCGAAGGCCGCGGCGGCGCCGGCGGGCAGCAGGAGCAGTCCGGGCAGCAGGCCGGGGGCGTACTCGCTGCCGGGGGCGAGCCCGGACAGCAGGCCGAGTCCGGCGGCCGCCACGGCGAGGCCGCCGGCGGTGACGACCACGGGCCCGTACCGGACCGTCAGCGGGCCGGCCAGCCGGCCGGAGAGCAGCAGGACGGCCGCGTACGGCAGGAAGGCGGCGGAGGTGGCCGCGGCGCTCCAGCCGCGCAGCTGCTGGAGGTAGAGCGAGAGCAGGACGAAGGTGAGTGCGGTGCCGGCGGCGGTGGCCATGACGGCGACAAGCGCGGTGGCGCGGCGCCGGTCGGCGAGGAAGCCGAGGAAGCCGGGCGGCAGCAGCGGGTCGGCGGTGCGGCGTTCGGCGGCGGCGAAGGCGGTCAGCAGGGCGAGCCCGGCGGCCAGCGGGCCGTACGTCCCGGGGCTGCGCCAGCCGTGCTCGGCGGAGGCCACCAGGGCGTAACTCGCCGCACAGATCCCGGCGGTGGCGAGCGCGGCGCCGCGAAGGTCCAGGGCGGGTCCTTGTCCTGGACCGCGGCCGACGGGGGCGGCGGTGGGCAGGGCGGCGGAACGGGCCAGGCCGACCAGGGCGACCAGCACGGGCACCGCGAACAGCCAGCGCCAGGAGACCGCGGCGGCGACCGCGCCCGAGGCCACGCTGCCGACGGTGGCGCCGAGCACGGAGAGTCCGCCCCAGGTGGCCATCGCCCGGCGGTAGGCGGCGGGTTCGGGGTGCAGCACCCGGACCACCGCGACGGCCGCCGGGGCGGTGAGGGCGGCGCCGGCACCCTGGACGAAGCGGCTCGCCAGCAGGACGGGGTAGCCGGGCGCGAGGGCGCAGGCGAGAGAGGCGGCGGCGAGCAGCACCAGGCCCGTCCGGAGCACCGGGCGCCCGCCGTGACGGTCCGTCAACCGGCCTCCGAGCAACAGTAAGGAGCTGAAGGAGAGCCCGTAGGCGGCGCTGAGCAGCAGCACCCCGGACGGGCCGAGAGTGAACTCCCGTGCCACCAGGGGCAGCGGCACGGTCAGGATCGTGATCGTGAAGATCAGCACCGCCTGGACGACGCCGAGCAGCGCGAAGCCGTACCGGCTGGTAGTGATGACGGCCATGTAAAACCCTCCCCCCTATAAAGACCGTTCGATCCAGAATGGACCCAGCGGGAGACGCCGGCCCGAGCGGACCGGGCGTCAGTCCAGCAGCGCCAGCGCCTGCTCGGCGGCGTCCCGCACCCGGGTCGCGTCGTCGGCGGCCTTGCCCACCACCCGGATGCCCTGGAGCAGCACCACCAGCATCCGGGCGAGCGCCCGCGGGTCCCGCCCGGCGGGCAGCTCGCCCTGCGCGGCGGCCCGCACCAGGGCGGCGGTGAGCAGCGTCTCCAGGCGGTCGAGGCTCGCCTCCACCCGACGGGACGCGTCCGGGTCGTGCGGGGCCAGCTCCACCGCCGTGTTGGTGACGAAGCAGCCGCGCAGGCGCTCCCGCTCGCCCGTCGCGGCGTACTGGCGGACCAGCGCCCGGACCGCCGGCAGCGCAGGGCCCGGCTGGGACAGATCGAGCAGCCGCGCCGAGTCGCTCTGCTCGCAGTAGCGCTCCAGCGCCCGCAGGTACAGCTCGCGCTTGCTGCCGAAGGTCGCGTAGATGCTGGCCCGGGCGATGCCGAGCCGCTCGACCAGGTCGGCCATCGAGGTGGCCTCGTAGCCGCGCTGCCAGAACAGCTCCAGGGCCGCCTGCAGCGCCGCGTCCGGGTCGAATTCCTTCGTTCGCGCCATGGGGGGAACGGTAGCCCTTTCTGGATCGATCGGTCAAGAAAGGGCGATCAATGGTCCAGACCTGACTCCTGACGGAGCATTGCCAAGTGGACTAGACCATGGCTACCCTTACCGCTCCCATCCACCTCCTCCCCCCACAGGAGGCGTTCCGCATGCCCGCACACCGCCCCAACCACCCCCGCCAGACCGCCGAAGCCGTCAGACCCATCGTGCTGACGGCGTTCCGGATCGTCGTCGGCCTGCTCTTCGCCTGCCACGGCGCCGCCTCGCTGTTCGGCGTGCTCGGCGGCGCCAAGGGCGGTGGCACCGTCCCGCTCGGCCAGTGGCCCGGCTGGTGGGCCGCGCTGATCCAGCTGGTCGGCGGCACCCTGGTGCTGCTCGGCGCCGGCACCAGGGTGGCCGCCCTGCTCTGCTCCGGCTCGATGGCCTACGCCTACTTCACCGTCCACCAGGAGCACGCGCTGCTGCCCCTGCAGAACGGGGGCGAGCCCTCGGTGATGTTCTGCTGGGCCTTCCTGGCCATCGCGGCACTCGGCTCCGGCCCGTACGCCCTGGACCGCCTGTTCGCCCGCCGGCCCCTGGCCACGGCCGAGCCGGCGGTTCGGCCGACGTCAACGGTCTGACGGACCGTCCGCGGCCAGGTGGCGCTCGACCGAGGCGACCTTGGCGGTGAGGCCGTCGGTGACCCCGGCCCGGTCGTCGATCTTGATGACCGTGCTCACCCGGTTGCCGTACGCCTTCACCGCCTCGATCGCCGCCCTGATCACCGGCATCACCTCGTCCCACTCCCCCTCGATGCTGGTGAACATCGCGTCCGTGCGGTTGGGCAGACCACTCTCCCGCACCACCCGGACGGCGGCGGCCACCGCCTCCCCCACGTCCTCGCCGATCCCCAGCGGGGTCACCGAAAAGGCTGCGATCACGGCTCTGCGCTCCTTGTGGTCGACGGCACGGTCGTGGGGGGGGGGGGGGCCCGGGGCCCCCCCCCGCGGACGGGGGGCCGCCCGCCCCCCGCGGGCGGCGCCCCCGCCGCGGCCCCGGGGGGGGCCGCGGGCCGGGTGGGGCCCGGGGGCGCCCCGGGCCCACGACCAGGCTAGACGTCAGGCCACACTCGGCAGCGGCGGTTCGACCGCCAGCGGCGCGGTGGAGCGGGCCCGGTGCTGGTCGGCCCAGGAGACCAGGGCCACCGTGCAGGCGTGGTCCAGGTGGCGCAGCCCGGACCAGTCCAGTTCCACCGGCCGGTCCCCCGGCAGCCGTTCCAGGGCGTCCAGCAGCCGGGGCAGCCGCAGGAAGGTGGCGTTGCCGGTCAGCCGCACCCGGTGCAGCGGCTGCCCGGACGGCTGCGCGTGCTCCTCCACCGCGATCTGGAGCTGCGAGGTCTGCCAGGCCGACTTGGCCACCGCCAGACCGACGCCGATCAGCACCCCGTCGAACAGGTCGGTGGCGATGATCGCGACCGCCGTCACGGCCAGCACCAGCGCCTCGCCCAGGTGTCCGCGGCAGAGCGCGACGATCCGGCGCACCGGCACCAGTTTGGCGCCGGCGTGCACCAGCACGGCGGCCAGTGCGGTGAGCGGGACGAGCCCGAGCACGCCGGGCAGCAGCGCGGTGAACAGCAGCAGCCAGCCGCCGTGCAGCACCCGCGAGGCCTTGGTGCGCGCGCCGGCCTGGACGTTGGTCGCGCTGCGCACGATCACCGCGGTCATCGGCAGCGCGCCGAGCAGTCCGCAGACGGCGTTGCCGACGCCCTGGGCGGTGAGCTCGCGGTCGTAGTCGGTGCGCGGGCCGTGGTGCATCCGGTCGACGGCGGCGGCGCTGAACAGCGTCTCAGCGGAGGCGATCAGGGTGAAGGCGACGACCGTACCGAGCCCGGCGGTGCCGGCCAGGGCGGTCAGCGAGTCGCGGTCGGGCAGGTGGACCACGTCGAGCAGCCCGGCCACCCGGATCCGGGCCACCGGCAGGTCGGCGGCCGCGGTGACGGCGGCGGCCAGGCCGACGGCGGCCAGCGGAGCGGGGACGGCGCGGGCGGCACGCTCCGGCAGGTACTTCCAGCCGACCAGGACCAGCAGGGTGCCGAGGCCGAGGGCGACCGCGCTCGGGCCGGCCTCGGCGGTCAGCACGTCGCCCAGCAGTTCGGGCAGTCCGGCGATCTTCTCCGGCCCGGTGGCGGGGGCGCGGCGGTCGGCGAGCGCGTAGAGCTGGCCGAACACCAGGGTCAGTCCGATGCCGGCCAGCATGCCGTGCACCACCGAGGCGGACATCGCCCGGAACCAGCGACCGAGCCGCAGGGCTCCCATCGCCAGCTGGAGCAGGCCGGTGCCGAGCACCAGCAGGCCGAGCGCGCCGACACCGAAGCGCTGGACGGCGTCGGCGACCAGGACGGTCAGCCCGGCCGCGGGCCCGCTGACCTGGAGGCTGCTGCCGGGCAGCAGGCCGGCCACCAGGCCGCCGACGATCCCGGTGACCAGCCCGAGTTCGGCCGGGACGCCGGAGGCGACGGCCACCCCGACGCAGAGCGGGAGGGCGACCAGGAACACCACCAGTGAGGCGGGCAGGTCATGGCGCCAGGGGACGGCGCGCAGGGCGGCGGCCGGGGTCCGGGGCCGGCCCGGCGGGCCGTGCTTGCGGAGGCGGCCCGGCGGGCTGTCGCTCCGGTGGGGCGGCGGGTTCACCCGGTCACCGCCAGGGACCGGGCAGGGGTGCAGCAGCGCATGGGGACGTTCCTTCCGCGCACCCGCCGCAGCGGGCGCGCCGTTGCAGGGCGAGGAGCAGGGAGAGGGGAAGGGACCGCGGAGGGGCGGCGACAGCGGTACGGCCGCGGGTCCGGGCGGACCGGAGCGCGGCGGCGGGTGTCGGGTCGGTGCGGCCAGGGGGTGCGTCCCTCGCTCGGGTGCGGCGGACCGGGCACGCTGGTCCTGGACGGGGCCGCCGGCGGAGTTCCCCCGCTCCCCGGCGCTCCCGAACCCCCCTTGCCGCGGCCTCAATCGGACGTCACGGGCCCGGCGTGCCACCGACGGTACCCAGGGCGGCGGGGCGGGCCCACAGGCGGCACCGCCCCTTCACGGGCACTGCACACCGGCTGCGCTTTCCGGCGCGGAGCGTCCGCTTCCACGGGTACACCAGCGCGATGGCCGTCCTGACGTGCGAATGCCTCTGCCCGGCCACCTCGCCCCAGGCTTCCACATTCTGTTGAAGCCCTCTTGACGCCCCCACGGCCCCGCCCTACCTTGTTTCCACATTCAGAAACCGCTCTTCCGTATGGTGGAATTCGGAAGATGAGCCCTCCGAGCCACTGCGGGCCGACGCAGGAGAGATCCGATGCCTCGTATGACAGCCGCCCGCGCGGCCGTGGAGATCCTCAAGCTCGAAGGAGTCGAGGTCGCGTTCGGCGTGCCGGGCGCAGCCATCAACCCGTTCTACGCCGCGCTCAAGGCCTCCGGCGGAATCCGGCACACACTGGCCCGGCACGTCGAGGGCGCCTCCCACATGGCCGAGGGCTACACCCGCGCCGCGGCCGGCAACATCGGGGTCTGCATCGGCACCTCCGGCCCGGCCGGCACCGACATGATCACCGGCCTGTACTCGGCGATCGCCGACTCCGTCCCGATCCTCTGCATCACCGGACAGGCGCCCGTCGCCCGGCTGCACAAGGAGGACTTCCAGGCCGTCGACATCGCCTCGATCGCGGCGCCCGTCACCAAGGCCGCCACCACCGTGCTGGAGGCCGCCCAGGTCCCCGGGGTGTTCCAGCAGGCCTTCCACCTGATGCGCTCCGGCCGCCCCGGCCCGGTCCTGATCGACCTGCCGATCGACGTCCAGCTGACCGAGATCGACTTCGACCCGGAGGCCTACCAGCCGCTTCCGGTCTACAAGCCGACCGCCAACCGCACCCAGATCGAGAAGGCCGTCGCACTGCTCCAGGAGTCCGAGCGCCCGCTGATCGTCGCGGGCGGCGGCGTCATCAACGCCGACGCCTCCGAGCTGCTGCTGGAGTTCGCCGAGCTCACCGGCGTCCCGGTGGTCCCGACTCTGATGGGCTGGGGCATCGTCCCGGACGACCACGAGCTGAACGCCGGCATGGTCGGCCTCCAGACCTCGCACCGCTACGGCAACGAGAACTTCCTCGCCTCCGACTTCGTCCTCGGCATCGGCAACCGCTGGGCCAACCGCCACACCGGCGGCCTGGACGTCTACACCGCGGGCCGCACGTTCGTCCACGTCGACATCGAACCCACCCAGCTCGGCAGGATCTTCGCCCCGGACCTCGGCATCGCCTCCGACGCCAGGGCCGCACTGGAGCTGTTCGTCGAGGTGGCGCGCGAGCTGCGGGCCGCCGGCACGCTCAAGGACCGCAGCGCCTGGGCCGCCTCCGCCCAGGAGCGCAGGGCCCGGCTCCAGCGCCGCACCCACTTCGACGACGTGCCGCTCAAGCCGCAGCGCGTGTACGAGGAGATGAACAGGGCCTTCGGCCCGGAGACCCGCTACGTCACCACCATCGGCCTGTCCCAGATCGCCGGCGCCCAACTGCTGCACGTCTACCGGCCGCGGCACTGGATCAACTGCGGCCAGGCCGGCCCGCTCGGCTGGACCATCCCGGCCGCGCTCGGCGTCGCCACCGCCGACCCCGGGGGCCAGGTCGTCGCGCTCTCCGGCGACTACGACTTCCAGTTCATGATCGAGGAGCTGGCGGTCGGCGCCCAGCACCGCATCCCGTACGTCCACGTGCTGGTCAACAACTCCTACCTGGGGCTGATCCGCCAGGCGCAGCGAAACTTCGACATCGACTTCCAGGTCAAGCTGGAGTTCGAGAACGTCAACGCGCCGGAGCTGGGCGTCTACGGCGTGGACCACGTCAAGGTCGTCGAGGGCCTGGGCTGCAAGGCGATCCGGGTCACCGAACCGGAGGACCTGCTCCCCGCCTTCGAGGAGGCCAAGAAGCTGGCCGCCGAGTTCCGCGTCCCGGTCGTGGTCGAGGCGATCCTGGAGCGGGTCACCAACATCTCGATGGCCGCCGCCGACATCGACAAGGTCAACGAGTTCGAGGAGCTCGCCACCCTCCCCGAGCACGCCCCGACGGCCATCAGGCCGCTGGCCCCCTGACCCCGTCGGGGATTGGGGCGTACGAGCCGCTCCGTACGCCCCCTCGCAGGCGGAACACCGGGGGTGCCGACACGGTTGAGCCGTCCGGGGCCGCTACGGTGGCCCCGGGCGACACCCGATTTCCGCACTCCTGCCGACCCCTGCCGAAAGGACCACCACCGTGAGCCTGTACGACATCCCGCTGCACACCCTGGCCGGCGAGGCCGCGTCCCTTGCCGACTACAAGGGCAAGGCGCTGCTGATCGTCAACGTCGCGTCCAGGTGCGGCCTGACCCCGCAGTACACCGGCCTGGAGAACCTCCAGAAGCGCTACGCCGGGCGCGGGTTCACCGTGCTGGGCTTCCCGTGCAACCAGTTCGCCGGGCAGGAGCCGGGCAGCGCCGAGGAGATCCAGAGCTTCTGCTCCACCACCTACGGGGTGACCTTCCCGCTGTTCGAGAAGATCGACGTCAACGGCGACGGCCGGCACCCGCTGTACCAGCAGCTGGCCCAGGTGGCCGACGCCGAGGGCCAGGCCGGGGACGTCAGCTGGAACTTCGAGAAGTTCCTGATCTCGCCGGACGGCACCGTCGTCGCGCGCCTGCGCCCGCGCGTCGAGCCGGAGTCGGACGAGCTGATCGCCGCGATCGAGGCCGTGCTGCCGGCCTGACCACACGCACGACGAGGGCCCGGGGCTCGCAGCCCGGGGCCTTCTGCGTTCGCAGCCTCATCCGTGGTCTCGACGGGGCCGCTTCGATCGCGGAGCAGGGGGCTTCGCGGTTCGCAAGAAGCTCAGCCCCTGGATGCCGCGCGCCGGGCTGCCGTCGTGCCCCGCCACTGGGCGCGGTACGCGGTGGGGGTGAGCTGGACCCGGGCGCGTGGAGGTCACCGAGGTGCGCGCAGCAGCGTTCCTGGGCGAGGCGGTGATGAGTCCCTTCACGCTGTCGGTCGCCCCACAGGTTCTGGCGGGCGAGGTGGCGTCCTATGCCGGACGTCTCGATGTACTGCAGTCCTGGTCGTACGTCGGGGACGTGACCTCGACACTGGTGGCTGCCGCCCATGACACCCGCTCCTGGGGGCGGGCCTGGCACGTGCCGGCGGCGAACGTCCCCGTGCGTGAACTGGCGGAACGCTTCGCGAAGCTGACAGCCTCCCCCGATCCGCGCCTGGAGCGTCTCGACCGCGATGCTCTCCTCACGCTCGCGGAGCGGAACCCCGTCTTCGGCGAACTCATTGAGATGCTTTACGCCACCGAGAACCCACACGTCCTCGACTCGACCGACACGCAGCACGCTCGGCGTCACCCCGACCGCCCTGGACGAGGCGCTGCTTGCCACAGCGCGAGGTCTGGCGAGGCAGGGAACCGAAACGGCCTGGCCGAACCCGCACCCCCTCCCGCGCGGGCTCGGGAGGGGGACCGGGATCGGGATCGGGATCACGGCAGCAGCAGCGTGGTGCCCGGCGGGAGTTCGCCGCTGCGGGCGGCGTCGCGCAGGTGGGCCAGCAGGGTGGTGTGCAGCGCCTCGGCAGCGCGGGTGAGCGGCACCTCGTGGCCGTGCGCGACCGCGATGGTGCGGCCCAGCCCCGGCCCGGCGAACGCGGTCACCGCGAGTCCGGAGCGGGCGGCCACCATGCCGGGGACGACGGCGGGCCCGATCCCGGCCCGGACGAAGCCCAGCACCGCGTCCATCTCGCCGCCCTCCACCGCGAACTCCGGCTCGAACCCGGCCGCCCGGCAGGCCGCCAGGGTCGCCTCGCGCAGGTCGTAGCCCTCCCGGAACATCACCAGCGGCCGGCCCTTCAGCTCCGTCACCCGGACCTTGCGCCGGGCCTGCCGCTCGGCCGCGACCAGCACCAGTTCCTCGTGCAGGAGCGCGGTGACCGCCAGTGCGGGCGCCTGCTCACCGCTCGGCGGGGTGATGACCAGCGCGAGGTCCAGCTCCCCCGCCGCCAGCCAGCCGACCAGGTCGCGCGAGCCGCCCTCGCGGACCACCAGCGTCACCCCCGGGTAGCGGTCCCGGAAGACCCGCAGCACGTCCGGCACCAGGCTGGTGCACAGACTCGGCGGCGCCCCCAGCCGCACCCGGCCGCGGCGCAGCTGCACCGTCTCCTGTACGGCCAGCCGGGCGCTCTCGGTGTCCGCGAGGATGCGCCGGGCCAGCGGCAGCAGGGCGTCCCCGGCGTCGGTCAGCGCGATGTTGCCCCGGGTGCGGTGGAACAGTTCGGCGCCCAACTCCCTTTCCAGCGCCCGGATCTGCTGCGAGAGCGACGGTTGCGCGACGTGCGCCGCCTCGGCGGCCCGGGTGAAGTGCCGGGTCTCGGCCACGGCCAGGAAGTAGCGGAGTTGCTGGAGCTGCACAGGGCCAGGATAGGCCGCACTGATAGTCGGTGCCTATCGTCACGAGCCGCATCATGTCTTGGACGCACCGAACCCGCCGTCCCTACCGTTGCAGCCATGACAACCGCGACTCGGACGGCCAGGCATCCGTCCACCCTGCTGACCCTGTGGCGGTCGACCGTCGGCAAGAAGGCGGTCATGGCCGTCAGCGGACTGGTCATGCTGCTGTACCTGGTCGCGCACATGCTGGGGAACCTCAAGGTGTTCTCCGGCCCGGACGACATCAACGGCTACGCGGCCTGGCTGCGCACCATCGGGCAGCCCTTCCTGGGCCACGAGTGGTTCCTGTGGATCGCCCGCGCGGGCCTGCTGGCCGCCGTGGTGCTGCACGGCGTGTCCGCGTACCAGCTCAGCCGCCGCGACCTCGCGGCCCGCCCGAGCAAGTACGTGCACCGGCGCCGCCGCGCCAGCTACGCGACCCGCACCATGCGCTGGGGCGGGGTGATCCTGGCGCTGTTCATCGTCTGGCACATCCTCGACCTCACCACGCTGACCGTGAACCCGGCCGCCGAGCACGACCACCCGTACCAGAACATCGTGGCCTCCTTCGGCCGCTGGTACGTCGACGTGTTCTACATCGTCGCGATGCTGGCCGTCGGCCTGCACATCCGGCACGGGTTCTGGAGCGCCGCGCAGACCCTCGGCGCCAACGACGCCCGCCGCGACCGGGCACTCAAGCTGATCGCGAACGGCCTGGCGCTGGTGCTGACGGCCGGCTTCCTGTCCGTCCCCGTGGCCGTGATGACCGGAGTCGTCAAATGAGCAGTGATGAAGTGAGCAGCACGTACGCCGACTACACCGTCGGCGAGCCGGTCGCCGACGGCAAGGCCCCCGCCGGGCCGATCGAACAGCGCTGGGACCAGCGGCGGTTCGACGCCAAGCTGGTCAATCCGGCCAACCGGCGCAAGCACACCGTGATCGTGGTCGGCACCGGCCTGGCCGGCGGCGCGGCCGGCGCCACCCTGGCCGAACAGGGCTACCACGTGGTCCAGTTCTGCTTCCAGGACTCCCCCAGGCGGGCCCACTCGATCGCCGCCCAGGGCGGCATCAACGCGGCCAAGAACTACCGCAACGACGGCGACTCGGTCCGCCGGCTGTTCTACGACACCGTCAAGGGCGGCGACTTCCGCGCCCGCGAGTCCAACGTGCACCGGCTGGCTCAGGTGTCGGTGGAGATCATCGACCAGTGCGTGGCCCAGGGCGTGCCGTTCGCCCGCGAGTACGGCGGCCTGCTGGACACCCGGTCCTTCGGCGGCGTGCAGGTCTCCCGGACCTTCTACGCCCGCGGCCAGACCGGCCAGCAACTGCTGCTCGGCGCCTACCAGGCGCTCTCCCGGCAGATCGCCGCCGGGAACGTGGAGCTGCACCCGCGCACCGAGATGCTGGACCTGCTCGTGGTCGACGGCCGGGCCCGCGGCATCGTCGCCCGCGACCTGGTCACCGGAGAGATCCGCTCCTACACCGCGGACGCCGTGGTGCTCGCCAGCGGCGGCTACGGCAACGTGTTCTACCTCTCCACCAACGCCAAGAACTCCAACGCCACCGCGATCTGGCGGGCGCACCGGCGCGGCGCGTACTTCGCCAACCCGTGCTTCACCCAGATCCACCCGACCTGCATCCCGCGCTCCGGCGACCACCAGTCCAAGCTCACCCTGATGAGCGAGTCGCTGCGCAACGACGGCCGGATCTGGGTGCCCAAGGCCAAGGGCGACAACCGGCCGCCCGGGCAGATCCCGGAGGAGGAGCGGGACTACTACCTGGAGCGGATCTACCCCTCCTTCGGCAACCTGGTGCCGCGCGACATCGCCTCCCGGGCCGCCAAGAACGTCTGCGACGAGGGCCGGGGCGTCGGCCCCGGCGGCCAGGGCGTCTACCTGGACTTCGCCGACGCGATCCGCCGGCTGGGCCGGGACGCCGTCGAGGCCAAGTACGGCAACCTCTTCGAGATGTACGAGCGGATCACCGCCGAGGACCCGTACCGGGTGCCGATGCGGATCTACCCGGCGATCCACTACACGATGGGCGGGCTCTGGGTCGACTACGACCTGCAGACCACCGTCCCGGGGCTGTTCGCGATCGGGGAGGCCAACTTCTCCGACCACGGCGCCAACCGGCTCGGCGCCAGCGCCCTGATGCAGGGCCTGGCCGACGGGTACTTCGTGCTGCCGCCGACCGTCAACGACTACCTGGCCCGCCACCCGCTGCCGGCCGTGCCCGCCGACCACCCGGTGCTCGCCGAGGCGGAGGCCGAGGTCGAGGACCGGCTCAACCTGATCCTCGCGGTGGACGGCGACCGCACCCCGGACTCCTTCCACCGCGAGCTCGGCGAACTGCTCTGGGACGAGTGCGGGATGGCCCGCGACGAGGCCGGGCTGCGGCGGGCGCTGGAGCGGATCCCGCGGCTGCGCGAGGAGTTCTGGCGCCGGATCAAGGTGCCCGGCACCGGACAGGAGCTCAACCAGTCCCTGGAGAAGGCCAACCGTCTGGTCGACTACTTCGAGCTGGCCGAGCTGATGTGCCTGGACGCGCTGCACCGCGCCGAGTCCTGCGGCGGCCACTTCCGCACCGAGAGCCAGACCCCCGACGGCGAGGCCGCCCGCCGCGACGAGGAGTTCTCCTACGCCGCAGCCTGGGAGTTCACCGGCACCGGCGCGGCGCCCGTCCTCCACCGCGAGGAACTCGACTTCGAGCACGTCCACCCCACCCAGCGGAGCTACGCATGAACCTCACCCTGCGCATCTGGCGCCAGGCGGGCCCGGACGCACCCGGCTCGATGACCACCTACCGGGTCAGCGGGATCAGCCCGGACATGTCCTTCCTGGAGATGCTGGACACCCTCAACGAGGAGCTGATCACCCGCGGCGACCAGCCGGTCGCCTTCGACCACGACTGCCGCGAGGGCATCTGCGGCGCCTGCGGCATGGTCATCAACGGCCAGGCGCACGGCCCCGAGCGCACCACCACCTGCCAGCTGCACATGCGGCACTTCCAGGACGGCGACACCATCGACGTCGAACCCTGGCGGGCGGCGGCCTTCCCGGTGGTCAAGGACCTGGTGGTGGACCGCTCGGCCTTCGACCGGATCATCGGCTCCGGCGGCTACATCACCGCCCCCACCGGCAGCGCCCCCGAGGCGCACGCCACGCCCGTCCCCAAGGAGGCCGCCGACACCGCCTTCGAGCACGCCGAGTGCATCGGATGCGGCGCCTGCGTGGCGGCCTGCCCGAACGGCTCGGCGATGCTCTTCACCTCCGCCAAGGTGGTGCACCTCAACGTGCTGCCGCAGGGTGCGCCGGAGCGGGCCGCCCGGGTGCGGAACATGGTCTCGGCCATGGACGCCGAGGGCTTCGGCGGCTGCACCAACACCGGTGAGTGCGCCACGGCCTGCCCCAAGGGCATCCCGCTGCCCAGCATCGCGGCGATGAACCGGGAGTTCCTGCGGGCCGCCCGCGGCTGACACTCCCTCTCGTACGGTCGGCCCCTCGCTCTGGTGCTCAGGCGGGGGGCCGACGCCGTTGCGCGGGGCGTGCGGCGGCGATTCGCGCTACCCGTACGGGTGGTGGATCGCCGGGAGCGGTGCTTCCTGACGGAGAATCGCGCTACGGTGGTGGTCCGCCACGGAAGGACGGCATATGCCCGAGGTTCAGTCCTGTTCCGGTTGCGGCGGGTCCGGGGGGACCCAGAAGACCGAGGCAACGGTCGAACTGGACGAGGAAGGAAGCATGGTGCCCAGCGTCCACACCTTCTGGTCGCCCTGCGGTCGGTGCCACGGATCCGGGACGGTGATCATCGGATGAGGTTCGTCTTCGAGTGCGTCGAGTGCGGTGGGCACTACCTGCCGCCCGAGGAGATGGTGTACCCGGACGGGCCGGCCTCGCCGGTCTGGTGCACCGCCTGCCAGAGCGCCAAGCACGCAACCGGCGTCCGGGAGGACCCGCTGCTCGCCCGGGTCGCGCTGGCCGCCGCCCGGGCCGCGCTGGCCGGGCGGGCCGCCGAGGCAG
>NZ_JAHSQD010000195.1 GCF_020103755.1 Streptomyces sp. LS1784 | reverse complement strand
CGGCCGGGCCGGGCGGCTGCCCGGCCGGCACCAGCGCGGCCGCGGCGGTGCACGGGCCGTCGATCGGCGCACAGCGCTAGGCCCTGGAGGGCACCAGCGCGGCCGCGGCGGTGCACGGGCCGTCGATCGGCGCACAGCGCTAGGCCCTGGAGCCCTGGGGGCCGGGGCCCCGTTCCGCGGGTTTTCGGCCCCGTTCGTCTCAGCCTCGCTGCAAACCGGCCCCGGCTCCGTCCGGGGCCGACGCGGGCCGGGCCGGACGGGTACCTTCGGACCGTGGCTGGTAATCGATACGACAGCGGTCAGGGCGCCGACCGTCCGCACGGCGGATGGTCGGCCCCTCCGCCGCCGCCCGGGGGGCACGGGGGGACGGACGGGCCGGAGTACTTCACGGCCCCGCACGCGGAGGTCCCCGGCGGGCCCGGCGGCACGCCCGGCGGCCCGGGGCACAGGGCGGGGGACGGATACGACCCGTACGAGGCGGACCGGCCCGGCAACACCCGGGCCTTCCCGGTCGGCGACCCCTACGCGGCCGGAGGTCCGTACGGGCAGCAGCCGCCGTACGGGCCCGCGCAGGGCTACGGTCCGGACCAGGGTTACGGCCCCGACCAGGGCTACGGCCCGGACCAGGGCTACGACCAGCAGCCGTACGGCCAGGACAACGTCGCCGTCTACCGGGCCGGCGGCCAGTCCGCCCCGCACGTCGCCGGGCCCCGGCCGCACTGGCGCGAGCTGTTCACCGGCCTGTTCCGCACCCCGACCGCGATCTTCGACCGCACCCGCGACCACCAGGTCTGGCTGCCCGCCCTCGCCGTCTCGCTGCTGTACGGCGCGCTCGCGGTGCTCGGCATCGGGCTGACCCACGACGACATCGTCAACTCGACCTTCACCGTGGCGCTGACCGGCATCCTCGCCGCCGCCATCGGCTTCACCGTGACCGGCGCGCTCTTCGGCGGGGTCACCTACGCGCTGGCCCGCCAGCTGGGCGGCGACGGCCCGTGGAAGTCCACCGTCGGCCTGGCCGCGCTGATCGGCTGGCTCACCGACGCGCCCCGGCTGCTGCTCGACCTGGTGCTGCCCTCCGGCAGCGCCGTCGTCCAGGTCGTCGGCTGGGCCACCTGGATGCTCTGCGCGTACCTGCTGACCAGCATGGTCCGGCGGCTGCACGACCTGCCCTGGGGCAAGGCCGCGGCCGCCTCGGCGGTGCAGCTGGTCGCGCTGCTGGTGCTGATCAAACTGCCGACGCTGGGCTGAGGGGTCCGACGGGCGGAGGGCAGAATGGGGGGCGGGCCACGGCCGAGCGCCGGGCCCGCCCCACCCTCGTCGTCCCACCTTCACCGGAGCCAGGCATGACCCTCCCCACCACCCACGTCAGCTTCCCGGCCGGGGCGGTGACCGGCGAGTCCCCGGTGCTCGCGGTGCACCCGCTGGCCGACGGCCGGTACGCCGTCGTCACCGAGGCGACCCCGTTCCACCCGCTCGACCACACCTGGCCCGACCAGCCGGCCGACCTCGGCACCCTGACCGTGGACGGCACCGAGCTGGCCGTGGTCGACTGCCTGACCGGCGCCGTCGGCCCGGAGGGCGGGGAGCTGCTGGTCGGCGCCGACATCCCGGTCCGGCGTGGTGACGAGGAGTGGTCCTGGCTGGTCCTGCACGTCCTCGACACCGACCCCGGCGACCTCGTCGGCCGCACCGTCGCGCTCGCCGTCGACGCCGAGCGCCGGGGCGCCCTCAGCGCCTCGCACAGCGGCTGCCACCTGCTCGCCCTCGCCCTGAACGCCGCGCTCGCCCCGCGCTGGCGCAAGGACCCGGGCCGCTCGGACGCCTTCGGCCACCCGGACTTCGACAGCCTCGCCATGGCGAGCTCGGTGATGGACACCGCGGCCAGCACCGACACCTACCGGCTCGGCAAGTCGCTGAAGAAGAAGGGCTTCACGGTGGACGCCACCGAGGAGTTCCCGGCCCTCGCCGACGCCCTGCCGGCCCTCACCGAGGCCGTCAACGCCCGGCTGGCCGCCTGGGTCGCCGCCGACGCCCCGGTCCGCATCGAGGTGCCCGGCCCCGAGCTCACGGCCCGCCGCCAGTGGCACTGCGAGCTTCCCGAGGGCGGCGCGCAGATCTTCTGCGGCGGCACCCACCTGCACCACCTCGGCGAGCTGGCCGAGCTGCGCACCGAACTGCGGCTGTCCGAGGACGGCACCGAGCTGGTCGCCGTCACCAGCCCCAAGCGGGCCTGAGAACGCCGCGGGCGGCCACCCCTCGCGGTGAGGGGTGGCCGCCCGTCGTGCGTGCGCTCCGTGGGCCCTGCGGTCAGACCTTGGTGCGGTGGAAGTTCAGGAACGAGCGGGAGGGCGTCGGGCCGCGCTGGCCCTGGTAGCGCGAGCCGTAGCGCTCCGAGCCGTACGGGTGCTCCGAGGGTGAGGAGAGCCGGAACAGGCACAGCTGCCCGATCTTCATGCCCGGGTACAGCTTGATCGGCAGCGTCGCGACGTTCGACAGCTCCAGGGTCACGTGGCCGCTGAAGCCCGGGTCGATGAAGCCGGCCGTGGAGTGGGTGAGCAGGCCCAGCCGGCCCAGGCTCGACTTGCCCTCCAGCCGGGACGCGACGTCCTCGGGCAGCGTGATGACCTCGTACGTCGAGGCCAGCACGAACTCGCCGGGGTGGAGGATGAACGCCTCGTCGCCCTCCGGCTCGACCAGCCGGGTCAGGTCCGGCTGCTCCTCGGAGGGGTCGATGTGGGGGTACTTGTGGTTCTCGAACACGCGGAAGAAGCGGTCGAGGCGCACGTCGATACTCGACGGCTGGATCATCGCCGGGTCGAACGGGTCGACGACGACCCGGCCCAGGTCGATTTCGGTCCGGATGTCCTTGTCAGAGAGCAGCACGCTTCGAGGTTACGTGCAAGAAAGGGCCCCGGACGAATCCGCCCGGGGCCCAGCTACCCGTCCGTCCGCCGTCAGGCCAGGAACTCCGCGGCCTCCAGCCGCATCGCCCGCGCCAGTTGCGGCTCCGACAGCTCCCGCACGTCGGCCAGCACCGAACTCCGCAGCCGTCCGCACTGCGGACAGCGGATCAACCGCCCGGGCCCGAGCCGGCCCGGACCGAGGTTCTGCATCGGGAACGTGGTGGTGCTGAACAGATGCCCCTCGGCACAACGAACGACGGCGCGCTGCTCCATCGATCCCCTTCCCATCCCTAACCCAGTACTCACCCGTACTCACGCGCCCCGGCGGCCGAGCCCCAGGACAGCGTCACATTAGGGGATGTTCCGGACATTCCTCACCGTGGCTCGCCGCCCCGACCCCCACCCACCGGGGCACTCGCACGCGGCCCAAACAGTACGCCCCCAACACCCGCCCCACCGCGCTCCGCCGCGTCCGCCGACCCCCTGTGCAACCACCGTCGCAGATGGGGTACAGTGACACTGGATCGAGCGGTCTCTGACGGCTCATCAGGCGGGCGTAGTTTAATGGTAGAACATGAGCTTCCCAAGCTTAGAGCGCGAGTTCGATTCTCGTCGCCCGCTCCATACCGAAAGCCGCAGGTCACATGACCTGCGGCTTTCGTGTTGTCCGGGGCGGGTGGTGAGTCCGCCGTGGGGTGGTCAGCGGGGGAGCGCCCAGGCGGGTGTCCAGGTTCCCGGGGTGTCGGGGGTGGGCGCGGTGGTGGCGAGGTGGGCGCGGAGGGTGGGCAGGGCGGGGTGGGGGTTGTCGCGGTGCCAGAGGAGTGAGTGGGGGTAGACGGGCGTCGGGTCGGTCACCGGGATGCGGCGCAGGCCGTGGCCGGCGGGCCAGACGAGGCGGGTCTGCTCGCTCATGAAGGTGGCCAGGGCCGGGGTGTCGGCGATGGTGTCGAGGAGCGCGTCGGAGCCGAAGTTGGGGCCGGTGGCCTCGATGGTGAGGCCGAACTCGGCGACGAGGTCGTCGTAGTAGGCACCCCATTCGCTGTCGGGGATGATGCCGGGCATCCAGATCCGGTGGCCGATCAGCTCGGCAACGGTCACCGACTTGGCGCCCGCCAGCGCGTGGGCGGGGCCGGTGAGGAGTTGGAGCGGTTCGTCGAGCACCCGGACGGACTCGATGTCCTCGGGCAGTGGCCGGCCGGGCATGGCGACGGCGCGGAAGGACGCGTCGATCGTGCCGGAGCGGATGGCGGCGACGGCGGTCTCGATCTCCAGCAGCATCAGCACGTCGAGGTCGATCTCGGGGTGGGCGTGGTGGAAGCCGCGCATCAGGCCCGAGGCCGCGCCGCGCGAGGCGATCACGTCGACGCGCAGCGGGCGGCGGCCGGTGCGCACGGACGCGACCGCACGCTCGGCGGCGCGCAGCAGCTCGCGGGCGTGGGGCAGGAACGCCTGCCCGTCGATGGTGAGTTCGGCGCCGCGCGGGGTGCGGGTGAACAGCCGTACACCGAGGTCGCGCTCCAGTGTGGCGACGCGCTTGGAGACGGCCTGTTGGGTGATCGCCAGGTCGACGGCGGCCTTCTGGAACTGGCCGGCCTCCGCGATGGCGGCGAAGGTGCGCACTGCTTCGAGATCCACGCCGACCCACCCTAGTGAACAACCCATGGTTGTGTCTGGTGGGTGAATCGGTTGTTTGACCGGCTGTTGCGTCGCCCGGTTAGCTCGCACTGGTCAACTTCGGTTTGTTCGGTCGGGGTCGGGACGTCGAGGGGAGCGCGCCGGGCATGGTGGGCAGGAAACGGCTGGGCAGGCGGTTCGGCTGGCTGTGGGCGGCGTACGCGGTGAGCGCGTACGGGTCCGGGCTGGGGTTCGGGGCACTGCCGCTGATCGCCGTGCTGGCGCTGGACGCTGGCCCCGTCGAGGTGTCCGCGCTGTCCGCGGTGGGGCCCGCGGTGGGCGCGCTGGTCGCGGTGCCGCTCGCGCCGTGGGTGGAGTTCCGGCGCAAGCGCCCGGTCATGGTCGCGATGGACCTGATCCGGTTCGCGGCCATGGCGACGATCCCGGTCGCCTATGCCTTCGGATGGCTCGGTTTCGTCCAACTGCTCGTGGTCTCGGTCGTGGTCGCCGCGGCCAAGATCGCGTTCGGCGCGGCCAGTGGTGCCTACCTCAAGGCCCTCGTCCGGCCGGACGACCTGCTCGTGGCCAACGCGCGGTTCGAGTCCACGAACTGGAGCTCCATCGCGGTCGGGCCGCCGCTGGGCGGGGCGGCGATCGGCCGGTTCGGGCCGGTCACCACCGTGGTGGCCGACGCGCTGAGCTACCTGCTCTCCGCGCTTTGCCTCGTCGCGATCCGCGGCCGGGAGGAGGCCCCGCGGCCGGCCGGCGGGAACCCGGTCCGGGCCGGCGCGGTGCTCGACGGCTGGCGCCACATCATGGGCGACCCCGGTCTGCGGGCGCTCTACCTCAACAACATGCTCGTGGCCGGCCTGATCATGGCCACCGAGCCGATGCTCGCCGTCCTCCTGCTGCGCCAACTCGGCTTTGCCCCTTGGCAGTACGGCCTCGCCTTCGCCGCCCCCTGCCTGGGCGGACTGGTCGGCTCCCGGCTGGCCCGGCGGGTCGTGGCGCGCTACGGCCGGGACCGGGTCTTCCGGATCGTCGGTACCCTGCGCGCCGTCTGGCTGATCGGCCTGGCCTTCGTCCGACCCGGCGTGGTCGGCCTCGTCACCGTGATGGCCGTCGAGCTGGCGATCATCGTCAACATGAGCCTGTTCAACCCGGTGCTCGCCACCTACCGGCTCGAACGCACGCCCAAGCACCTGGTCGCCCGCACCCTGTCGGCCTGGTCGATCGGGCAGCAGGCGTCCATCGCGGTCTGCACCGCGCTCGGCGGGCTGCTCGCCGACGCCACCGGCCCGCGCACCGCCATCACGGTCGCGGGGTTGCTCATCCTGGCCACCCCGCTCCTGCTTCCCCGGTCCGACCGGACCCGGTCCGACCGAACGCGGCCGGATGCCGTACCAGGCACATCATCAGCACGGAGGACACCCGCATGAGCACCCAGCCCGCACTCGACCCCGCGCACACCGCTCTTCTCGTCCTGGACTGCCAGCCCGCGATCCTGGCCGCGCTGCCCGAGGACGGGGGCCGCGAGGCCCTGCTCGGCCGCCTGGCAGGCGCCATCGCCGACGTCCGCGCCGAGGGCGGCACCATCGCCCACGTGCGCGTCGGCTTCACCGAGGCCGACTGGGACGCGGTCCCGGCCGCCAACAGGTCCTTCGCCCCGCTGGCCCGACACCGCGCCATGCACCACGAGGACCCCGCCGCCGCCGTCCACGAGCGCCTGGCGCCCCGGGACGGGGACATCGTTGTGCGCAAGACCCGCCACGGCGCCATGTCCACCACCGACCTCGACCGGCAGCTGCGCGAGCGCGGCATCACCACCCTGGTCGTCTCCGGCCTCAGCACCAGCGGCGCCGTCCTGTCCACCGTCATCGACGCGGCCGACCGCGACTACCGGCTCCACGTCCTGTCCGACGGCGTCGCCGATCCGGACCCCGGAGTCCACGACGTCCTGCTCCACCGGGTCCTCCCGTCCCGGGCCCACGTCGTCGACACCGCCGGGCTGCGCGCCCTGCTCCGGGCCTCGACGTCATGAGGAGCACCCCGCCGCCGCCCGTACCGCCGACAGCCGCAGGCCGGCCGACCTGCGGCTGTCGCGCGTCGTTCCGCTGCCGCCCGAGGCGGCGGAGGGATCAGCGGCGGGCGGCGAGGTCCTCCAGGACGGGGACCAGGGCGGCCGGGGCGGGCAGGGCGGCGTTGTCGGCCTGCAGGCGGTGGGCGGCGTCGCGCAGCGCGGCGTCGGTGAGGAGGCGGGTGAGCAGCGGGGCGTCGACGGCGTCGGAGGCGGAGCTCAGGGCGGCGCCGGTGGCGGTGAGGGCGTCGGCGTTGACGAAGTGGTCCGCGCCCTGCGGGAGCAGCAGCTGGGGCAGGCCGGCCTGGAGGGCGGTCAGCATGGTGCCCGAACCGCCGTGGTGGATCAGCGCGTCGGCGCGGCCGAGCAGTTCGTTGAGCGGGACCCAGGGCAGGCTGCGGACGTTGGCGGGCAGGGTGCCGAGCGGGGCGAGGTCGGCGTCGCCGACCGCGAGCAGGAAGTCGGCGTCGACCTCGGCCGCCGCCTCGACCATGCGGACCACCGCGCGGACGCCGTCGAGTTCGGAGAGCACGGTGCCCAGGGTGACGACCGCCCGCGGGCGCTCGGGCTTGCGGAGGAACTCGGTCGGGACGATGCCGCCGCCGTTGTACGGGACGTAGCGCATCGCCAGGCCGTCCGGGTCGCCGCCGAGCGGGCCGACGTTGAGCGCCGCGGTGACGGTCGGGCCGGCCAGGCCCCACTCCTCGTACAGGTCGGACACGTGCGAGGCCACCAGCTCGGTCATGGAACGGCCGGGGCTGGCGCCGAAGTTGTGCACCACCGACGGGATCTTGAGCCGGGCGGCGACCAGCGGGGGAGCGGCGTGGCAGGAGTCGTGGACGAGCAGGTCGGCGCCCCAGTCGGTGGCGGCCGCCAGCAGGCCGTCCACGCCGGGGCGGGTGGCGTGCGCGAACATCGCGGCCGCCATGTCGAAGATCTCTTCCTGGGTCCTGTCGTGGTTGATGTACTGGACCTTGCCGCCGAGGCGCTCCTCGATGATCTCCCGCAGGCCCCGGCCGTCACCGATCTCGATGATCGGGAAGCCCGCGGGCCGGATCAGGTCGACCGGCTGTCCGGTGGCGAACAGGACCTCGTGCCCGGCGGCGCGCAGCGCCTGAGCGGTGGGCACCATCGGGTAGAGGTGACCGGCCGCGGCGGGGCCGGTGAAAAGTATGCGCATGGTCGTCTCCTTGCGAATGTCGCCAACAAGGCAGTCTCGCCTTCGAAGTTGACGTTCAGTCAATTTGATTTGGGTCACCATGCGCGGTAATCAGCCTTTCTGGAGCGGGGCTTGCCTCCCGGGCTGCGGTGTGCTCCACGCGCCGCTGCCGAGGTCAGGCGGCGGCAAGGAGGAAGCCCCGGACGGTGCCGGTGAACGCCTCGGTCTGCTCGGCGAGCACGATGTGGCCGGTGTCGAACTCGGCGTAGGCGCTGCCGGGCAGGGCGGCGTGCAGTCGGCGGGTGTCCTCCACCGGGACGGTGGCGTCCTGGGTGCAGCCGATCACCAGGGTGGGGGCCTGGACGAGCGGGAGCAGCGGGCCGAGGTCCAGTCCGAGGTTGAGGGCGATGTGCCGCAGGGTGCCCGGAGTCGGCTGCATGTAGGCGGTGTTGGCCTGGACGGCCTCGCGCCCGATCCGGTTGAGGAAGCCGCGGCTGAAGGCGGTGAGGGTGGCGTAGCCGCCGAACGCGGCGGGGTGGTCGGCGAGCGAGAGCCAGGTGGCCATGGAGAGCCGCAGGTACTCGTCCTGTTCCGCGCTGATCCAGCCGGCGGCGGCGACCAGGCGGCGGACCCGCTCGGGGTGCAGGGCGGCGGTCGCGGTGGCGACGACGGCGCCGAGCGAGAAGCCGAGGACGTCGGCGGGGCCGCGGCCGGCGTCCTCGATCACGGCGGCGACCTGGGCGGCCATGGCCTCCAGGGTGAGCGGAGCGCCGTCGTCCTCGGCGGCCTCGCTGCCGGAGAGGTCGGGCAGCAGCACGGTGTAGCGGTCGGTGAAGGCGTCCAGCAGGCCGTCCCACATGGCGGAGCCGGGGCCGGTGCCGTGCACCAGGACGAGCGTGTCGGGGCCCTCGCCGACGACGCGGTACGGGATGCGGGCGGTGCCGACGGTGATGGCGGGCATGGCGGATCCTCTCGACGGTGGGTCAGAAGGCGTGCCGGGGGCGGCCGGTCGGGGGTCCGGCCCGGCCGGCCGGCACGAGAAGTAAACTACACAGTGCAGGTTAGTGATTCAACTGCACCGTGCAGTGCAATATGGAAGTGTGGGAACGGTGAGGGACGGGGCCGGGTGGGGAACTGCCGGTACCCGCCCGCCGTCCAAGCAGTGACGGAATGCCTGCCCGGGTTGAACGCCGGGGGGAGTACGGAGGGCCCTGTGCAGTCAGGTGGTGCCGAACTGAACGTCGGATGCCCGGGCGGTGGCCCCGGCGGTGCGCGGGTCGCGCCGGTCCGACGGCCGGGGGCCGAGTCGGGTTCGGGACCGGGGGGGGCGGTCGATCAGCTGGACGCCGCCGAACGCTGCGAGATGCTGCTCCAGGACACTCTGGACGCCGTCCGTCCGGCGCCGGCCTGGCAGGGGGCACCCGCGCGGGCGGGGGCGCGGCTGCCGCTGCCGGGGCGCGAGTCGGATCTGCTCTGGTACGTCACCCGGGGCCGGGACCTGCTCACCGTCGTCTCGCTGCCCCGACGGGCGGTGCTGGTGGACGTGGTGGAGCGGCACTGGCGGCGGCGCGGCTGGACGATCACCTCGCTGAACGCCGACCGGGACCGCCCGGGCGTTGCCGCGACCACCCCGGACGGCTACCGGCTGGCGCTGAGCTTCGGCGAGTCGGGTGAGGCCGGACTGACCGCGGGCTCACCCGGAGTGGCCCGCTCGGAGCGGGGCCCGGTGCTGTCCGGAAGCGTCGACCGCTGCGCGCCGCCGCTGCCGTACGTGTGCTGTCCGTACTGGAGTGCGCTGGCGTAGTCGAGGGCCTGGCGCGGGGGAGGACCGGGGGAGGCGTGGGGGGGGCGCCGCGCCCCACGCCGCCTCGTCGCGCGGCTTCGGCGCTGCCGCTCCCCCCGACACCCCGGCAAACCCGCCGCTCCCCCCTGGCCACACCCTCCGGCGAGAGTGGTCCGCACAGGCCCCGGCGAGCCCCCACCTCCGGGGACGTCGTTGATCTCAAACTAACAAACCGCGTGGTTGGTTTGTCAATAGCGAAATCCACGAAACATCCACATTGTGACGGGCCTCCCGCGGCGCCCGGAAGGGCCCTGGACCAGGGATTTGTGGTGTCGTCAGGACGGCCGCCGGCCGAGCCGCCCGCGCCGGGCGAGGACGGGCGGAGGCGGACGCCGGCCTGGAATCCGACATTCCGAGCATCATGGCAGCACGCAGTGACACCGGTCGAGCGCCGAACGCAGCCGGGGTGGAGCGCGGGCGGGCTCAGCGCAGCAGTCGGCGCTCCTTCGCCACCGAGACCGCGCCCGCCCGGGTGTCCACGCCCAACTTGTCGTAGATCCGGCCGAGGTGCGTCTTCACCGTGGCCTCGCTGATGAACAGCGCCCGGGCGATCTCCCGGTTGCCCAGCCCCTGTGCCAGCTGTTCGAGGATGTCCTGCTCGCGCTCGGTGAGCTGCGGCGCGGGCGCCCGCATGTGCGCCATCACCCTGGAGGCGACCGGCGGCGAGAGCACCGTCCGGCCCTGCGCGGCCGCGTGCACGGCGGCGAACAGCTCCTCCGGCCTTTCGGCCTTCAGCAGGTAGCCGGTGGCGCCGGCGGCGATGGCCCGGGTGATGTCGGCGTCGGTGTCGTAGGTGGTGAGCACCAGGACGTGCGGCCCGCCCGGGACGGCGGTGATCCGCCGGGTGGCCTCCACCCCGTCCATGCCCTCGCCGAGCTGGAGGTCCATCAGCACGACCTGCGGCGCCAGCCGGGCGGCCAGCGCGACGGCCTCCTCCCCGGTGCTCGCCTCGCCGACCACCTCGATGTCGCCGGCGCTCGCCAGCAGCGCGAGCAGTCCGGCCCGCACCACGGCGTGGTCGTCGCAGACCAGCAGCCGGACGGGAGCCGTCCGGGCGGGAGTCGTGCGGGCGGGAGTCGTGCTCATCGCTGCTCCAGGCTCATCGGTGTTCCGGCCCCGGGCTCATCGGTGTTCCAGGGGGATCGCGGCGGAGACGACGGTGCCCTCGCCGGGCGTGCTCTCCACGGTCAGCCTGCCACCCAGCTGCCGCAGCCGGGCCCGCATCGCCGGCAGACCGTACCCGCGCCCGCCCCCGGTGCCGGCCGCGTCCGGGTCGAAGCCCTGCCCGTCGTCGGCGATGTCCAGCACGGCCTGGTCGCCGAGGAACGAGAGCGTGATCGCGGCGGCCGACGCCCCGGCGTGCTCGCGGACGTTGGCCAGCGCGCCCTGGGCGATCCGCAGCAGCGCGGACTGTGCGGCGGCGGGCAGCGGCACCGGCGTGCCGTCCAGGTGGAAGCGGACCGGCAGCCCGCTCTCGGCGGACTCCCGTTCGGCCAGCGCCCGCAGCGCCCGGTCGAGGGTGCGGCCGTCGGAGAGCTCCACCGGGGCGAGGTCGTGGACGAAGCGGCGGGCCTCGGCCAGGTTCCGGGCGGCCACCTCGGCGGCGGTGCGGACGTGGGTGCGGGCGGTCGCCGGGTGGGTGTCCCAGGTGCGCTCGGCGGCCTGGAGCAGCATCTGCTGGCTGGACAGACCCTGCGCCAGGGTGTCGTGGATCTCCATCGCCAGCCGCTCGCGCTCGGCCAGGGTGCCCTCCCGCCGCTCGGTGGCGGCGAGTTCGCGCCGGGTGCGGACCAGGTCGGCGATCAGCGCGCGCTGCCGGTCGGCCTGCCGGGCCATGAACAGGAAGACGCCGGTGGCGAGCGCGGCCACCGCGGGCGGCAGCAGGACGAGCGTGGCGTCGACGCCGCCGGGCAGCCGGATCTCGGCGATCACCACCAGCAGGGTCAGCGCGCCGACCAGCGGGATGGCCGCCTTCGCGGGCAGTGCCCGCAGCGCGGTGTAGATCAGCGGGACGGCGCACCAGGCGAAGCTCGGCGCGAGCAGCACCAGCACCACCCAGAGCGCCATCACCAGGGCCGACGGCCACCGGCGGCGCCGGCCCGGGGCGGGCGGACGGTGGTGGTCGAGCCAGGAGCCGGCCGGCTGGGCGACCGCGAGGGCCGCGCTCAGCCCGATCACCCAGGGCGCCTGCGCACTGCCCGAGTGGTGGGTGAGGTAGCGGTTGAGCGAGGCGGCGAGCAGCAGCAGGAAGGCGGAGTCCAGCAGCAGCGCCAGCCGGCCCGCGTCCGGATCGCCGGCGTCGTGGCCGAGGCCGCCGCGACGGCCGGCACCGCTACGGTCCGCAGCGCGGCCGGCGCTCGGACGGGGCTGCTGCACGGGTGGCTCCTGGCTGAACGGATGGTGCGTGCGCGGTCGGTGCCGGCCCGACCCGGGCTGACCCGGTCCGTCCCGGCCCTCATGGGTGCACCGATCCCTCGATGGTGACCCGTCCGGCCCGGGTCCGCATCAGCCGATCGGTTGACGCCGCCGTCCGCCGTCATGCCCGGACGCCCGCGCCGGACCGTCGATGTGACGGCCCCGTCCCCGGGCGGAGGATCGGAGCACGCCGCCGGGCGATCCCCCCAACTGTCCGGCGGCCCCCGACCCCCCACCCCACCCCGCAGATCCGCTGAGGAGCCGGACCATGAAGAAGACCTCCGTGCGCACCCGGGTGCTGACCGGCACCGTCGTCGCCGCCGCGCTCGCCGCCGCCACCGTGGGCGCCGTCTCGGCCAGCGCCGAGTCCACCGACACCCCGGCCGTCCCGGCCGCGGCGAAGGCCGACACCCAGAACAAGAACCTGGCCGCGAGCAGCGGTCTGACCATCGACGCCGCCACCCGCGCCGCCCAGGCCGCCCTGGACGCGGCCACCAAGGCCGGCCAGCACGTGTCGGTCGCGGTCGTCGACCGTGACGGTGTCACCCGGGTGCTGCTGAAGGGCGACGGCGCGGGCCCGCAGGCCCCGGTCTCGGCCGAGCGCAAGGCCTTCACCGCGGTGTCCTGGAACGCCCCGACCTCGGAGCTGGCCAAGCGCCTGGCCCAGGCCCCGAACCTGAAGGACATCCCGGGCACCCTGTTCCTGGCCGGCGGTGCCCCGATCCAGTCCAAGGGCGCTCCGATCGCGGCCGTCGGTGTCGCGGGTGCTCCCAGCGGCGACCTGGACGAGCAGTTCGCGCAGGCCGGTGTCGCCGAGCTGGCGAAGTGACGCCTCCCGGGACAGCTCCCGGGTCAGCTCACCGGACGTCTCACCGGACGTCTTCCCGTCGCGCCGCCGCCGGGGCGCAGTGACGGCAGCCCGGCCGGCCCGCCCTGCGCAAGGGCCGGGCCGGCCGGGCCATTGCCTCCTTCGGGTGAACGCCGGGAGGGTCGCCGCAGAACACGGGATGACCCTTCGAAAAGCCGGTGCCACTGTCAGTGGCGCGTGGCAGGCTTCCCGGTATGACGGCGTGGACCCTCAACGACATCGAACGTGCGATCCGCTCCTCCTGGGGCGTCGACACCTGTGCGCCCGAGGATCTGGCCCACTGGCGTCCCGACAATCCCGCCCGCGGCCAGTGCGGGGTGACGGCGATGGTGGTGCACGACCTGCTCGGCGGCGAGCTCATGATGGGCGAGGTGTACGTCGACGGGGTGCGGACGGACCTCCACTGGTGGAACCGTTTCGCCACCGGCTTCGAGATCGACCTCACCCGCGAGCAGTTCGGGCCGGACGAGTTGGTCGGCCCCGGCCGCCCGGTCGCCCGCCCGGCCCGCCCCGGCCGGCTCCAGGCCCAGTACGAGCTGCTGCGCAGCCGGGTGGTCGCCGAGCTGGGGCGCGGCACGGTCGCCGACCGCAGCCGGCTGCCGGCCTGCGGACCCGCGGCCGGGCCGCAGGCCGCCGGACGGACAGTGGA
>NZ_JAHSQD010000194.1 GCF_020103755.1 Streptomyces sp. LS1784 | reverse complement strand
CAGCAGGCAGCCGGCGGCGGCGCCCAGGACGGCGACGTACGGGCCGACACTGGCGGCACTGGCGCCGAGCACGATCGCGATCACGACGGCGAAGGACGCGCCGGTGCTGACGCCGAGCAGGCCGGGCTCGGCCAGCGGGTTGCGGGCGGCGGCCTGCAGCACGGTGCCGGCCACGCCGAGCGCCAGTCCGACCGCGAGGGCCACGGCGGTCCGCGGGACGCGCAGGTGGAACACGGTGAACCGGGAGTCGGAGTCCCCGTCACCGAGCAGCGTGGCGAGTGCCCGTGACGGTCCCACATCGCCCGCGCCGAGCAGCAGGCTCGCCAGCACGGCGGCCAGCAGTATCGCGCCGGCGGGCAGCAGTCCGCGCAGCAGGAGTGATCGGAATGTCACACCGGGCCTCCCCGTCAGGGCCTTACGTATGGTTAGGCTAACCTCAGAAAAACGGTTCGTCCGTAAACTACCATTGCTCGGAGAACACCCATGCTTGGCTCCCGCTTTACCAAGACCCTGCTCGGCGCGGCCGTCCTCGGCACCCTCTCCCTGGGCCTGACCGCGTGCGGCTCCTCGGGGTCCGGCAGCTCCGCGGGTGACTCCGGCTCCTCGTCCACCACCGCCGCGAAGGACGGCAGGCGCAGCATCGACACCGCCTTCGGCGCCGTGGAGGTCCCGGCCGAGGCCAAGCGGGTCGTCGCCCTCGGCGACACCTCGCTGGACACCGCCCTCTCGCTCGGCATCACCCCCGTGGGCACCAGCTCCAGCCGCGGCGGCACCACCGCCCCCGCCTACCTGAAGGCCGACGGCATCCCGCTGGTGGCCACGGTCAGGGAGCCCAACATCGAGGCCGTCCTGAAGGCCGCCCCCGATCTCATCCTGGCCTCCTCGGGCATCGAGAAGTCCCAGTACGAGAAGCTCGCGGCGGTGGCCCCGACCGTCGTCCCCAAGGCCGGCGACTGGCGCTCGGTGCTCGCCGTGTACGGTGACGCGCTCGGCCACAAGGACGACCTGACGGCCAAGCTGGACGCCCTGGACAAGCGCGCCGCCAAGGCCGGTGAGGGCAGGACCGGCAGCGCCGTGGTGATGCGCTGGATGCCCAACGGGCCGATCGTGATGAACACCACCAACATGCCCGGCGACCTGCTGAAGAAGGCCGGCGCCGGCACCATGCCGATCGCCGACGGCCTGGGCGCCCAGCCCCACTCGGACCCGCTGTCCCTGGAGAACCTCAACAAGGCCGACGCGGACCGGGTGTTCGTCGCCACCCTGAACGCCGAGGGCGAGAAGGCCCTGGAGACCGCCCGCAAGCAGGAGGCCTTCACCCGCCTCAAGGCCGTCGGCAGCAACCAGCTCATGGGCGTCGACGGCCAGGTGTGGAGCAGCAGCTCGGGCCCGATCGCGGCGGAGAAGGTCGTCGAGGACATCGAGAAGTCCTTCGGCGCGAAGTAGTCGCGCCCATCGCGAAATCCCCCCGTCGCAGCAATTCCGAAGGACCGTCACCGGAGTGGATTCGGTGACGGTCCTTCGGGCCGTTCCGGGGCATCAGGACTACCGGGCCCCCGCACAGCCGTCGGGGTGGCCGTCACGCCTCCAGGATCAGCTGCAGGAGTTCGCGCAGGGACTCGCGCTGGGAGGCACTGAGCCGGGCCAGGGGATCGCCGGCGAAGGGCATGCGGGCGCGCAGATCGGCAGCGACGTCGCGGCCGGCGGCAGTGGCGGCGACGTGCTTGACGCGGCGGTCGCCGGGATCGACGCTGCGCTCGACCAGGCCTCGGGACTCCAGGCGGTCGATGATCACGGTCACGTTGGACGGCTCCGCGTGCAGCCGCTCGGCGATGCGACGCGTCGGGACCGGGGCCTCGGCGGCGAGCAGCGCCTTGGCCTGTAGCGGGGTCAGGTCGTGGACCGCTGCGGCAGCCTCGGACTCCTGGCCGTAGCGGCGGTTGATGGCCGCGAAGAGTCCGACGATCTCCTTGGCGAGGTCATCCGATGGGTGGGGCATGACCACCAGGATATCCAGGTGCTTGACAAAGTGAAATATCGGGCCGCATAGTTATGGATCATATTGGTTATGATCCATAAGCATCTGAGGGCAGCGACATGAGCGACAAGACCGTCCTGATCACCGGCACCTCCTCCGGCATCGGCCTGGCCACCGCCGTCGCCGCCGCGCGCGGCGGCTGGCAGGTGATCGCCACCATGCGGAACACCGCGAAGGCCGGCGCGCTGCTGGCGGCGGCGGAGGGGGCCGGGGTCACCGTCGACGTCCGGACGCTGGACGTGACCGACCCGGCGTCCGTCGAGGCCTGCCTGGCCGGCCTCGACCGGCTGGACGCACTGGTCAACAACGCCGGTGCGGGCCACGTCGGCACCCTGGAGCAGGAGAGTGTGGACGACGTCCGCGCCGTCATGGAGGTCAACTTCTTCGGGGTCCTGCACGTCACGAAGGCCGCCCTGCCCCTGCTGCGAGCGAGCAAGGGCCGGGTGCTGACCGTCACCAGCGTCGGCGGTGTGGTCGGCCAGCCCTTCAACGAGGCGTACTGCGCCGCCAAGTTCGCGGTGGAAGGCTTCATGGAGTCCCTCGCACCGGTCGCGGCCACGGCCGGCGTGTCCGTCGGCGTCGTCGAACCGGGCGCGGTGGCGAGCGAGTTCGTCAGCAACGTGGGCCTCGCGGACGACGCACCGGAACAGGCCGGGCCGTACGCGCCGGCCCTGTCCGCCTACCTGGACCGCACCCGTGGCGCCTTCGCCGGCGCGCAGGCGCCCCAGGACGTCGCCGCCCGGATCCTCGACCAGCTCACCGCCGAACGCCCCGCCTTCCGGCTGCTCACCTCCGACGCCGCCCGGGCCTTCGCCGGAACGAAGCTCAAGGACCTCGACGGCTCGGCCGTGCAGAGCCTGACCGCCGGCTGGGTCGCCTAGCGGTTCTGTCCCGTGAGGTCGGGGGCGCGGCAGGCGGGATTCGCAGGTCCGCAGGCTCCGCAGACGCGCCACGTGCGAAGGCCATGCAGCGTCCGGCGGCGGCCTCGACGATGAACGCGGCGGGGCCGGCCACCGACCGCCCGATCCCGTCGGGACGGGCGCCTCAGCCCAGGAGCTTCGCGACCACCCGGTCGAGCGCGCGGATGTCCTCCGGCGGCAGCGCGAGCAACGCGTCCGGCGGGGTGGTGAGGATCCCCGTGGCGAGCGCGGCCTTCGCCTCGCCCTCCTCGGTGAGGTGGACCAGCTTGGAGCGCCGGTCGGCCGGGTTGGTGATGCGTTCGGCGAGGCCGCGCCGCACCAGGTCGTCCACGATGACGCTGGTGTACGGCGGGTCGGCGCCCAGCCGCTCGGCCAGCTCCCGCAGGGTGATCGGGCCTGCGGCGAGCCGGCGCAGCGCCCTGACCCGGCTGAAGCTCATGCCGAGGGCTTCGGCGACGGTCTTGCGGCGGTCGTAGCGCTCCAGCACCAGCGCGTACATCCCCTGCCAGGCCCGGGCCGCCGTCGCGGCGTCCGTCCCGCTCCCCGCGGGGTGCCCGCCGGTGTCGAGGCGCTCCATCAGGCGTCCACCGTCTCCTTCGTCTCCGTGCTTTCCTCGGCCGCCTCCTCGGCGGCGAGCCGCTGCGCCGTGCGCTCGGCCGTCGCCCGGGCCCAGCGGCCGGAAGTGAGCGTACCGGTGACCAGCACGGCGGCACCGCAGCCGGCGATGATCCACCACGCCGTCCGTGCCGCCCCGGTGAAGGCCGCCGGGTCCGCCTGGGCCGCCCCGGCCATCAGGGCACCGGTCACCGCGACGCCCAGCGACTGGCCGACCTGCCGGCTGGTGGAGGCGACGGCTGCGGCCACCCCGGCCTGCGAGCGGGGCATTCCGGAGACGGCGGTGTTGGTGATGGGCGCGTTGACCAGACCGAAGCCGGTGCCGAAGAGCAGGAAGGCGAGGACCAGCAGACCGGTCGGCAGGTGCTCGGAGTAGCCGACCGCCTGGAGCACGGCGCTCGCGGTCAGCGCCGTCCCGGCCAGCAGCAGCGGCGTGCGCGGCCCGCGGGTGGCCACCATCCGGCCGGACAGCGGCGCGGTGAGCAGCGACATGACCGCCATCGGCAGCATGAACAGCCCGGCGTGCAGCGGGTCGAGCCCGCGGACGTCCTGGAGGTACAGGGAGCTGACGAACAGGAAGCCGCCGAGGCCGGCGAAGGCGGCGACCGCGATCACGGTGGCGCCCGAGAAGGGGGCGGAGCGGAAGAACCGCAGGTCGATCAGCGGGTCGGTGCGCCGGGGTTCGTACCACAGCAGGCCCAGCAGCGCGCCCAGCGCTGCCGCCGTGCAGCCGAGCGCCAGGGGCGAGGTCCAGCCGCGCTCCGGCGACTCGATGATCGCGTAGGTGAGGGCGGCGAGCAGCACGACGACCAGCAGTTGGCCGACCGGGTCCACCCGGCGGGTGCGGGCCGCCCGCGACTCCGGCACGTAGCGGCCGGTGAGGAAGAGCGCGGCCAGGCCGATCGGGACGTTGATCCAGAAGATCGCCCGCCAGCCGGCCGACTCCACCAGCGCGCCGCCGATGATCGGTCCGGCGGCCATGCTGATGCCCACCACGCCGCTCCAGACGCCGATCGCGCGGGCGCGCTGCCGGGAGTCCGTGAAGGTGTTGCTGATGATCGACATGGCGACAGGGTTCAGCATCGATCCGCCGACCGCCTGGAGCATCCGCGCGGCGATCAGCCAGCCGAGCCCTGGGGCCAGGCTGCACAGCAGGGAGGCCGCGGTGAAGACCACCAGCCCGATCCGGAACACCCGGCGGCGGCCGATCCGGTCGGCGGTCGAACCGGAGAGCATCAGCAGGCTCGCCAGCAGCAGGGTGTAGGCGTCGACCGTCCATTGCAGCCCGGACACCGAGGTGTCCAGGTCGCGCCGGACGGCGGGCAGGGCCACGTTCAGGATGGTGTTGTCGAGGCTGACGATCAGCAGGCTCATGCAACAGATGGCGAGCACGAGCCAGGGCCGCGGTCGGGCGGCATCGGGCATGACGAACGCTCCACGGTTACTTGTGTTGTTGTAATTATTGTGAGCATATAACTAACTCGACGGGCGACTCCACCCCCGGCCGGCCCCGGACGGCAGAACGGCCGCGCCCCGCCGATCTCCTCGGCGGGGCGCGGCCGTTCAGGCTCGCGGGTCAGGCCTTCTTGACCACGCTGGACTTGAGCTGCATGGCGCCGAAGCCCTCGATGCGGCAGTCGATGTCGTGCCCGTCGACGCCGTCCACCAAGCGGATGTTGCGCACCTTGGTGCCGGCCTTGATGCCCGAGACGCTGCCCTTGACCTTGAGCGCCTTGACCACCGTCACGGTGTCGCCGTCGCTCAGCACGTTGCCGACGGCGTCCTTGATCACGCGCTCGCCGGCCGGCGCGCCGGCCTGGTCCGCGCCACCGGGCACCCACTCGTGGGCGCACTCGGGGCAGACCATGAGGGCGTTCATCTCATACGTGTACTCGCTGGAGCACTGCGGGCACGGGGGAAGGTTGTCGCTCATGGGTTCAGGATATCCAGGGTGTTCGGAGGTGGTCTGCGGGACGAATGCGGAGGTCAGCGGGGGTTCCGGTCAACTGCCGGGCCGGTGGCCACGGCGGCCGTGACGTCGTGGCCGGCGGGGGCGTCCCGGTCGTGCAGGTGGGTACGGGCGTGGGCGATGGCCTCGGGGGTGGTGGCGAAGACGTGTCCGTCGGCGCGCAGCCGGTCGAGCACGCCGAGGGCGTCCAGTGGCCGGTGGTGCTCATCGCGGATGCCGGAGACGAGGACGAGGGTGCCGCGGCGCCGGAGTTCGGCGATGGCGTCGCCGAGAACGGTGGCGCCGCTGGCGTCGATCGCGCTGACCCGCGACATCCGCAGGATCGCGACCCTGACCTCGGCGGACTCGGTGAGTTCGAGCAGGAAGCGGTGGGCTGCGGCGAACAGCAGCGGCCCGTCGATCCGGTAGGCGACGATGTGCTCGGCGAGCAGCGCCTGCTCCTCCTCGTGGTGGTCGGCCCGGGGCAGGTCGGCGTGCAGCGGGACCTGCTCGATCCGGGTGGCCTTCGCGACGGCCGCGAGCGCCAGGACGCCGGAGACGAGCATGCCGACGACGACGGCGGTGACCAGGTCGAAGGCGAGGGTGGCGACGGCGGTCAGGGCCAGCACGGCGGCCTCGCCGCGCCCGGTGCGGGCCAGGGCCCGCAGCGAGCCGACCTGGACCATGCGGACGGCGGTGGCGATCAGGACCCCGGCCAGGGCGGCCAGCGGAATCCCCGCGACCAGCGGCGCGGCGGCGAAGACGATCACCGCGAGGACGGCGGCGTGCACCAGGGCGGCGAGCCGGGAGGCGGCACCGGAGCGCACGTTGACGGCGGTACGGGCGATCGCGCCGGTCGCCGCGACACCGCCGAACAGCGGGGCGGCCAGGTTGGCCAGGCCCTGGCCGAACAGTTCGCGGTCGCTGTCGTGGCGTTCGGACACGCTCATCGCGTCGGCGGCGGTGGCGGACATCAGTGACTCCAGCGCGGCCAGCGCGGCGACGGCGAACGCGGAGGGCAGCAGCGCGGGGACGGCGGAGAGGTCGAGGAAGCCCAGCGAGGGCGCCGGCAGGCCGGTGGGCAGGTGGCCGATGGTGGCGACGGGCAGGCCGGCCGCCTTGGCGGTGACGGTCGCGGCGACGACGGCGATCAACGAGAACGGCAGTGCGGGCCGCAGCCGTACGCCGACCAGCATCACGGCGGCGACGGCGAGCGCCACCCCGACGGAGGTCCAGTGCGGTGCGGCGGCGAAGTCGCGCACCGCCCGGGCCGCGACCACGGCCGGGTTGTCGCCCTCGGGCTTGCGCACGCCGAGCGCGCCGGGCACCTGCTGGAGGGCGATGACCCCGGCGATGCCGACGGTGAAGCCCTCCACCACGGGCACCGGCACGTACGCCATCCAGCGCCCGGCCCGGACCAGGGCGAGGGCCACCAGGACCACCCCGGCCAGCAGGCCGACGGTCAGCACGCCGCCGGTTCCGTAGCGGGCGACGATCGGGACGAGGACGACGGTCATGGCGCCGGTCGGCCCGGACACCTGGAGGTTGGAACCGCCGAAGACGGCGGCCAGCGCCCCGGCGACGACGGCGGTGGCCAGTCCGGCCTCGGCGCCCGCGCCGGAGGAGATGCCGAAGCCGAGGGCCAGCGGCAGCGCCACGATCGCCACCGTGAGGCCGGCGAGCAGGTCCTTGCGTGGGGAGCGGCCCATGGTGGCGAGGATCGCCCGGGTGGGCAGGACGGCCCGTACCCGTTCGCGCGCGACGGCGGCGGGACTCATGCCGCGCCCTCCCCCGACCGGCCGGCTGTCGGCCGTTGATTCGCCGATTGCCGCGGTCACGACCGCTCCTTCCTGCGTCCGCCGGTGGCGCCCGGACGCTCCTCGTACCAGCCCGACGGCACGCCAGCATGTATGAAATTGAAGAATTTTTCAAATCACTTGTTCTGCATGTGATGTATCCCGACAGTAGCGATCCCTGCGCTCGGCCGCGGACGGACGACCGGGCCCGGCTACGGTCACCGGCACGGCCGCCGCGGGTGCGGCCGGCCCCGGCGGCCAGGGGTGCTACGGCGCGTAGGTGAACGCCACCGGGCCGCTGGTGCCGCCCGCCGTGGTCACCGTGACGTCCACCGGGCCGGGCTGATCGGCCGCCGGGGCGGTGGCGGTGCACAGCTGCGGGCCGCAGGAGGCGCGGGTGGCGGGCCGCCCGCCGAAGGAGACCGTGCCGCCGGCCAGGTCCTCGCCGGTCACGATGACCGCGGTGCCGCCGCCGACCGGGCCCGAGGGGGTGTTCAGGCCGGAGACCGAGGGCGCCACCGGGGGCGGCGGCGGGGCGCCGGTGTAGTCGAACGCCGCCGGGGCCTCGACCGTCCCGCCCGGTCCGACCACCGTGACGGCGGCACTGCCCGAGCCGCCGGGCGTGGTCACCGTGCAGGCGGTGTCGGTGCAGGTGCCCGGCGCCGGGACGCCGCCGACCAGCACCATCGCACCGGCCAGGCTTTCGCCCGCGACGGTCACGGGGGTGCCGCCCGCTCCCGGGCCGGTGGTGGCGCCGACCTCGCCGATCCGCGGCTTCGGGGCGAACAGCGGTGGCAGCAGGCCGATGCCGAGCAGGTAGGTGGAGACGTGCCCGGTGGGGATCGTGTCGTTGGCGTTGGCCACCCTCGCGGTGATCGCGCCGGTGACCGGGCCGGTCCCCTCCGCGACGACCGGGATCTGCAGGAACTCCTCGGCCCCGGAGCGACGGTTGCCGCTCAGGACGGCCTCCAGGTGGCGGCCGTCGGGCGAGACGGTCTCGGTGAAGGTGTAGTCGTACGGCGTGGAGTGGAACATCGCGCCGCCGGTGGTGAGCCCCGGGGGCAGGTCGACGGTGAAGTGGGTCGGCCCGGTGAGGTCCTCGGTGCCGATCGACCTCCAGGACACCGAGACGACGCCGTGCCGGTTCTGCTCGGTGGGGTAGTTCCCGGCCTGGGTGAGGACCACCCGCTGGCGCATGAGGGTCGGACCCCCGGCGGGCGCGGTGGTCGCCCCCGCCGTCGTGGTGGCGGCGGTCAGGAACAGGGCTGCGGCGAGACCGGCTCCGGCCAGTCTGATGATCGTAGGCATACGGAAATCCTCGCGGGCACCCGGCAGTTCGGCGGCCGCTTTCCCGAATTGCCCGAACCGGCACCGCATTTGGCGCGATCCCGCACCCGCCCGCTGCCCGCCCTCCCCTGTCGCGCCGTCACCCGGCCAGCGGCGCGGGCAGCGGGCGGGAGTGCAGGACGTCCAGCCGCGAGACCGCCCTGGTCACCACCACGTACAGCCGGTGCAGGCCACGTGCCTCGGCCTCCACGATGGCGGCCGGCTCCAGCACCACCACGTGGTCGTACTCCAGCCCCTTCACCAGGGAGGCCGGCAGCACCGTCACCCGCGCCGTGGAACCGACCTGTTCGGCCGCCCCGGTCGGGATTCCCGCCGCGCGGAGCGCCTCGCCGGCCTCCGTCACCGCGCCGTCCGCCGCGATCACCGCGATCGAACCCTCGCGCTCCAGCGCGGCCCGCACCGCCGCCACCGCCGCTCCGCCCAGCCTGCCGCCGGCCACCTGCCGCACCGTCAGCTCACCGTCCTGTCGCAGCGACACGGCCGGCGGCACGTCCACGTCCAGCGCGCCCAGCAGGGTGTTGGCGAGTGCCATCACGGCGGCCGGGACGCGGAAGCCGGTGGTCAGCGGCACCACTGCGGCCTGCGGCTTGCCCAGGTGGGCGAGCTGCTCGGACCAGCTCCGGGCGGCCCACGGGGCGGTCGCCTGGGCGAGGTCGCCGAGGACGGTGAGGGAGCCGAAGGCGCTGCGGCGCGCGATCGCCCGGCACTGCATCGGGGAGAGGTCCTGGGCCTCGTCCACCACGACGTGGCCGAAGCCGGCCGGGCGCTCGACCAGGCCGGCCACCTCGTCCAGGAGCATCAGGTCGTGCTCGGACCACGGGGCGCTCCGCTCCGAGCGCGGCGGCCGGCGCCACAGGATCGCCGCCTGCTCCTCGGGGCCGAGCACGCCGTCGGCGGCCTCGGCCAGCACGGCCGGGTCGCTCAGCAGGGCGGCGACCACGGCCTCCGGGCGCAGATCGGGCCAGGCGGCCTCCAGGAAGGCCGCGACCGGCCTGCAGCGGCCGATCTTCCGTGACCAGGCACCGGACCTGACGCCGGACCGGCGCTCGGCCTGGTCCTGGACCATCGCCACCACCCGGGCACGGAGGCTCTCCCGGCCGATCGCGTACGGCGGCGCCTGCTCGCGCAGTTCGGCGACCGTCCGGTCGAGCCGCTCCGGCGACACCCGCCACCGGTAGGAGCCGTCCGGGACGACCAGTGGCTCCGAGCCCGCCGCCCGGATGCGGCCGTACAGTGCCCGGCGCAGCACCGTCGCCATCCGTGCGTCCTGTTTGACGGCGGCGGCCCGTTCGTCGTCCACCGAGGTGACCGGTCGGGTGGCGACCAGGTCCTCGACGGTGCTCTGGGTGACGTCGATCTCGCCGAGCGCGGGGAGCACCTCGGCGATGTAGCGCAGGAAGGTCCGGTTGGGGCCGATGACCAGCAGGCCGCTGCGCTGGATCCGCTGCGGGAAGCTGTAGAGCAGGTACGCGGCGCGGTGCAGCCCGACGGCGGTCTTGCCGCTGCCGGGCGCGCCCTGCACGCACACCGACTCGCTCAGCCCGCACCGCACCAGCGCGTCCTGTTCGGGCTGGATGGTGGCGACGATGTCCCGCATCGGGCCGGTGCGGGGCCGCTCCACCTCGGCGGCCAGGATGCCGCCCGCACCGCCCTCCCTGCTGCCCCCACCCCCCGCCGGACCGCGTCCGCCGGCCCCCGCGAACCCGTTGGACTCGCCGAGGGGCTCGTCCTCCAGCCCGGTCAGCTCCTCGGGTGCGCCCAGGCTCCACGGCGCCCAGCCGAACCGCCGGCGCCGCGCGAGCCCGAGCGGGGCGTGGGCGCTCGCCTGGTAGAACGCCCGGGAGACCGGGGCCCGCCAGTCGACCACCAGCGGCGCCACCGTCGGGTCCTCGGAGATCCGCCGTCGGCCCACGTAGTAGCGCTGCCGCCGGTGGTCGCCGGCCTCCGCGGTGTCGGCGAAGTCCAGGCGGCCGAAGAACGACGGGCTCTGCGGCAGCTCCCTCATCCGCTTGGCGCGGGTGCGCAGGTACCGGCCGAGTGCCTCCGCACTGGCGCCGTCGCCTGAGACGTCCTCCCCGGCGACGACCTGGTGGCTCGCGTCCTCGACCTGCCGGGCCGTCGCCGCCCGGCAGACCTCGACGTAGGCCCTCTCCCGCTCCAGTTCGCCGTCGAGGTTCCGGGTTTCCGAGGTCATCGTTCGCGTCCCTTCCTGCACCGCGTGCTCACCTGCTGCTCGGAGGCCAGCATAACTTAACTCAGTAAAATTACTGACTTAGTCGCCATTCCGAGGGCGGGTTCGGCCCGGGCACCTCAGGACACCAGGGGCGCCTCCTCCAGCTCGGTCAGCGTCACGGTGCACAGGCCGCCGCGCTCGGCCCGCACCTCCGTGACCTCCAACTGCGTGCCCGGCAGCAGGATGAACTCCTCCTCGCCGGTGAACGCCGAGAAGTTCTTGATGCCGGCGGCCCGCGCCGGACGCACCTCGAAGAGCGTCCGCTTGCCCCGGCTGCCGAGGAAGGACCGCGCCACCCCGAGCTCGGAGGTGCAGGAGGACACGCCCCACCACGTGACCGTCTTCCCGAGCGGGTACTGCCCCCGCAGGTCCAGCGACACCCCGCGCCACAGCGGCGCGGTACGGGCGGGCAGCCGCGACACCGCCGCGAACAGCAGCCGCAGGTACGGCAGGTACGGCACCAGCCGGCTGCGGTCCGGCGAGCGCAGCACCGCGTTGATCTCCCGGTAGAACGCGGACTCGCAGGTGTACAGGTAGAGCGCGGCGATCTCGTCGGCGGACAGGCCGGTGGCCACCTCGTCCGCCCGCCGCTTGCCGAAGTCGTGCGACAGCGACACGTGCCGGTCCAGGCCGCGCAGCAGCTCGGCGACCGGCGACACCGCCTCCCGGAAGCCCAGCAGCGGAGTGTCGAACACACCGGTGATGGCGGGCAGGACGAGGCCCTCGTCCTTCACCCCGGCGAGTCGGTCCAGGTAGAGCTGGTGCAGCTCCATGGTGGAGGCGATGAAGGCGCCCATCCGCTCGGCGGTCCCGTCCTGCGCCCCGCCGCCCTGCGCCGACGGCGCGTTCCACCCGGCGCTGGGCAGCCAGTCGACCTCGTCGGCGCCGAGCGAGGCGAGGGCGGCGTTCACCGTGGCGAAGTGTTCGCCGTCGCAGAAGATGTCACCCTGGGCCGCCGGGTTGGCGTGGTCGATGTGGCGGACCTCGACCTCGGGGTACTTCTCCTGCAGCCGCAGCACGACGTTCTTCAGGCTGCGCGCGTGCGCACCCCACCAGGCGAAGACGACGTAGCGGTCCTCCTCGGCGGCCTGCTGCTTGGCGCGGAGGATCTCCTCGACGATCCGCTCGGCGACCGGCCGCCAGAACCCGGTGTGCTGGTCCGGCCCCATCGCGCCGTCGCTGCTCGCGGTGAGCGCCGCGTTCAGCAGCAGCACGCCCTGGGTGAGCATCGCCTGGAACCACTCCGGCGGCTGGACCGTCTCCTGCTTCTTCAGCAGCGCCCGTATGTCCGCGATCGGCGTCTTCTTGGGGATGCCGTACTTCCACATCGCCGCGGCCTTGATCAGGCAGCGGATGCTGATCACCCGGCCGAACTGGCTGTCCTTCCAGTCGTGGAAGGTGTTGTCGAACATCGCGATGCCGGTGGCGCTCTCCGGCCTCGGGTACGGGTTCTGGCCGAAGACGACGACCTTCCACTTGTGCGGCGCGTGCGGCTTGAGCGCCTGGAAGGTCAGCTCGCGGACCGGGACGACCTCCGGGCTGCGGCCGGGGCCGATGAACGAGGCGGCGCCGGGCTGCGCCTCGATGACCGGCTTCAGCAGCGGCAGCCACGGCTCGCCGCCGCCCGTGAAGAGCTCCGCGAGGGCGAGCGGGTCGTTCGGGTCGGGCTGGGTGGCGGGGGTGTCGACAGCGCTCATGGTGGTGCGACTCCGGCTGGTCGGGACCGTACGAATGACAGACGAACGGCAGGTGATGGCCCGTCAGCTTCCCTGGCGGACACCACAGTCCTACCAGCGGGGTCCGACAGTCCGGCCCGCCCCGACCGGCCGCCGACCGGGGGTGGACGGGTTGTCGGACCCGGGCGCTAGCTTCGTCGGTGTCACCAAGGACCCGGATCGACCGGCCCGGCCGCACACCCGACCGACAGGAGCCCAGCATGACCACGGACCGCACCCCGTCGCCGCTCAAGGTGGTGCTGACCGACCTCAACGCGGCGGTCGTGGAGTCCTGGCGGGCGGCCTTCGCCGACGTCCCCGGGATCGAGATCCGGCACGCCTCCCTCCTCACCGCGAAGGTCGACGCCTGGGTCAGCCCCACCAACTCCCGCGGTCGGATGGACGGCGGGACGGACGCGGCGATCAAGCGTCACCTGGGCGCGGGCATCCAGCTGCGGGTCCAGAAGGCGATCCGCGAGCGGCACGCCGGCAGCCTCCCGGTCGGCAGCGCGGTCTGCGTGCCCTCCGGCGCCGTCAACCCCGTGTTCCTGATATCGGCCCCGACCATGCAGACCTCCTCACAGAACGTCAGCGAGACCTTGAACGTGGCGCTGGCCTGCGCCGCCGCCTTCCAGGCCGTCCACCACCAGAACCACCTGGTGCCGGGCTCCATCCGGTCCGTCGCCCTGGTCGGCATGGGCGCCGCCACGGGCAAGGTCCCGCCCCGGGTCTGCGCCAACCTGATGTGGTCCGGCTACACCCTCTTCAACGACCACCACTTCGAGGACGACGACGACCTGCGCGCCACCGTCCTCGCCCAGCTGGACGACCTCGAAAGGGCGCCCGCCACCCAGCGGGTGCGCATCACGCCGCCGGCGCGCCGGAGTTCGCCCACCCGGCGGGCGTGACCCCACCCCGGTCGGCCGGCCGCCACCCCCCGCCCGCCG
>NZ_JAHSQD010000193.1 GCF_020103755.1 Streptomyces sp. LS1784 | reverse complement strand
CACCGCCACGACCTCCCCCACCACCCCCGCTCCCACCCCGCGGCGCCGGCCGCTCGCCCGCCTCGGCGGCGCGTCCTGGCTGGCCACCGTGCCGCTGCTGCTGTTCTTCCTGATCGGCTTCGGACTGCCCACCGTCGCCATCGTGATCGGCGCGTTCACCACCTCCAGCGACGCGGAGACCGGCGCCGGGCAGTTCACCTTCGACAACCTGACGGCCTCCGTCCAGGGCGGCTACCAGACGGCCATGCTGAGCAGCCTCAAGCTCTCCGCGCTGACCGCGCTGCTCGCCACCGTGCTCGGCCTGCCGCTCGCCCAGGCCGTCGTCACCTCCCGGCACGGCTGGCTGCGCCAGGCGGTGCTCACCGCCTCCGGCGTGCTCGCCAACTTCGGCGGCCTGCCGCTCGCCTTCGCGTTCGTCGCCACCCTCGGCAACGCCGGCGAGATCACCAAGCTGCTGCACCTCACCGACCACGGCTGGTCGCTGTACTCCTTCACCGGTCTGACCATCGTGTACCTGTACTTCCTCATCCCGCTGATGGTGCTCACCATCACCCCGGCCCTGGACGGCCTGCGGACCCAGTGGCGCGAGGCGGCCCAGAACAACCGCGCCACCACCGTCCAGTACTGGCGCCACGTCGCCCTGCCGATCCTGCTGCCCTCCCTGCTCGGCGGCTTCGTGCTGCTCTTCGGCAGCGCCTTCGCCGCCTACGCGACGGCCGCCGCCATGGTCGGCGCGACCGTCCCGCTGGTCAGCCGCTCGATCGCGGACGCGCTCTCCGGCAACGTGCTGGTCGGCCAGGGCAACCTCGCCCTCGCCCTCAGCCTCAACATGATCATCGTGGCCGTCCTGGTGATGGCCGTGTACCTCCCCCTCCAGCGCCGGAGCGCCCGATGGCTCAGCTGACCACCCCCGCCCGCCCCGGCCGACGCACCGTGCGCTGGTGGCGCGGCGCCGTGCTGCTGCTCGCCGGTGTCTACTTCGTCGTCCCGCTCGCGGCCTCCTTCTGGTTCTCGGTCGACGACCCCAAGGGCATCTCCTTCGAGGCCTACACCGGGCTGCTCTCCGCCCCGGGCTTCCTGGACAGCCTCTGGCTGACCCTCGGCCTCGCCGTCGTCACCGTCGTGGTGCTGCTGCTCCTGCTCGTCCCGGCGCTGATCGCCGTCCGGCTCGGGTCGCCGAAGCTGCGTCCGGTCATCGACGTGCTCTGCACCCTGCCGCTGGTCGTCCCCCCGGTCGCCCTGACCGCCGGCCTCATCGGCGTGCTCCGCTGGGGCCCGGACTACCTGATGGACACCCCGTTCTTCCAGACCTTCGTGTTCATCCAGGACCCCGACTTCCCCCTGGTGCTGGTCATCGCCTACGTGCTGATGGCCCTGCCGCTCGCCTACCGCGCCCTGGACGCCGGCCTGCGCTCGATGGACGTGCGCACCCTGGTCGAGGCCGCCCGCAACTGCGGCGCGAGCTGGCCGCGCGCGGTGTTCACCGTCGTCCTGCCCAACCTGCGCGGGGCCCTGCTGAACGCCTCCTTCCTCACCCTGGCCCTGGTGCTCGGCGAGTTCACCTCCGCCTCGATCCTCGGCTTCCAGCCTTTCCCGGTCTGGATCTACTCGGTCGGCAACAGCCAGGCCCACATGTCGGTCGCGGTCTCCATCCTGAGCCTGCTGCTCACCTGGCTGCTGCTGCTCCTGCTGGCCACCGCCGGGCGCGAGCGCCGCGCCAAGACCGCCGCCTCCTGAACCCCCCGGAGTCACCAGTCATGACCACGCCCACCGCCATCGCCAACGGCATCTCGCTCTCCCCCGGCAGCGCCACCGTCGAGTTCCGCTCCCTGCGCCGCACGTTCGGCGCCACCACCGCGCTCGACGGCCTGGACCTGACCGTCCACCCGGGCGAGCTGCTCGCCCTGCTCGGCCCGTCCGGCTGCGGCAAGACCACCGCCCTGCGCATCCTGGCCGGCTTCGAGCAGCACGACTCCGGCGAGGTGCTGGTCGACGGCCAGGACATCACCACGATCCCCGCGCACAAGCGCGACGCGGGCATGGTGTTCCAGTCCTACAGCCTCTTCCCGCACCTGACCGCGCTGGACAACGTCGCCTTCGGGCTGCGGATGCGCGGCACCGGCAAGGCCGAGCGCCGCAAGCGGGCCCAGGAGCTGCTGGAGCTGGTCGGCCTGCCGCACCGCGCCGAGCACTACCCGCACCAGATGTCCGGCGGCCAGCAGCAGCGCATCGCGCTCGCCCGCGCGCTCGCCCTCCAGCCGCGCGTCCTGCTGCTGGACGAGCCGCTGTCCGCGCTGGACGCCAAGGTCCGCCTCCAGCTGCGCGAGGAGATCCGCCGCCTCCAGCAGGAGCTGGGCATCACCACCCTGTTCGTCACCCACGACCAGGAGGAGGCGCTGTCGATGGCCGACCGGGTCGCGGTGCTGCGCGCCGGAAGGCTGGAGCAGTGCGCCGTCCCGTCCGAGCTGTACGGCCGGCCGGCCACCGCCTTCGTCGCCGAGTTCGTCGGCACCATGAGCCGCATCCCGTGCACCCGCGCCTCGGACGGCGTCGAGGTGCTCGGCCGCCGGCACGCGGTGGACGGCGCGATCCCGGCCGACGGCGAGCTCCAGGTGCTGGTCCGCCCGGAGAACGTCACCCTGACCCCGGACGAGAACGGCCCCGCGCTGGTGGTCACCGCCTCCTTCCTGGGCGCCGTCACCCGGCTCACCGCCCGCCTGGACGACGGCACCGAGGTCAAGGTCGACCTGCCGACCGAGGCCGCCGCCGCGCTGCCGGCCGGCGCGCGGGCCGCACTCACCCTGCCGGAGCGTCCGGTACTGGTGGACCGCTGCGCCGCCTGAGAGCCTCATACCTCCCCGCTCCGACCGAAGAACCACCGAAGGTACCGCCATGCCTGACACCGCCATGCCCGACAGCGCCCTGCCCGACTCCGGGCCCGTACTCCCCGCCGCCGTCCTGTTCGACATGGACGGCACCCTGGTCGACACCGAGCAGCTGTGGTGGCAGACCGCCGCCGAACTCGCCGAGGAGCTGCACCGCCCGCTCACCGACCTGGACGCCCCCGAGGTGCTCGGCCAGGCCGTCGAGCACACCGCCGCCCACCTGCACAAGGTCAGCGGCACCGCCCTCAGCGAGGCCGAACTCGCCACCAGGCTGGGCGAGTCCTTCGCCGGCAAGGTCGCCGCCGAGACGGTGCCGCGTCCCGGCGCGCTCGCCCTGCTCGCCTCGCTGCGCGACGCCCGGGTGCCCACCGCGCTGGTCTCCGCCTCCCCGCGCCTGGTGGTGGACCTGGTGCTGTCCGCCATCGGCCGGGACTGGTTCGCCGTCACCCTGGCCGCCGAGGACACCGAGCGCACCAAGCCCGCGCCCGACCCGTACCTCGCCGCCGCCGAGCGGCTCGGCCTGGACCCGGCCGCCTGCCTCGCCGTCGAGGACACCCCGACCGGGGTCGCCTCCGCCACCGCGGCCGGCTGCGCCGTGCTCGCCGTGCCGTCCACCGCGGTGCCGATGCCGCGGGGCGAGCGGATCACCCTGCTCGCCAGCCTGGAGCAGGCCGATCTCGCCCTGCTCGGGAAGCTCGCCGGCGCGGGCGCGGTTCGACCCTGACATGCCCTATCTCCTGCTCACCCTTGCCATCGTCAGCGAGGTCTGCGCCACCAGCTGTCTCAAGCTCACCGAGGGGTTCACCCGGCTCTGGCCGAGCCTCGGCGTCGGCCTCGGCTACGTGCTCTCCTTCCTGCTGCTCGGCCGCGCGCTCAAGCACATACCGGTCTCCGTCGCCTACGCGGTCTGGTCCGGGGCCGGCACCGCGGCGGTCGCCGGGATCGGCGTGGTCGCCTTCGGTGAGTCGCTCGGGCGGCTCCAATGGCTGGGGATAGCGCTGGTGATCGTCGGGGTGGTCGTGCTCAACCTCAAGGGCGGCCATTCCTGACGATGCGTCAATTCTGATCTCGCTGGTCAACTCGCCTGTCGGGGCGGGGCGTCGGACGTGCCGACTTCCCGCCCCGACGGCTTCGCTACGGTGTCCCCCATGACGGACCCCCGGCCCCACCACTACCGCTTCGTCCACCGCGAGCTCGCCCGCCAGGTGCTGGAGTTCGGCCCGCGCGTGGCCACCCCGACCCCGGACGGAGGCAGTCTGCTGCCCGTCGTCACCCAGATCTGGGACGACCTCGGCGGCACCCTGCCGCCCGAGGACCGCCTGCCCAGCCACGGCCTCGACTGCCGCCACCTGTCGGTCGACGGCCACCACATGCTGCTGGTCACCCTGCCCACCCCGACCGGCGCCACCGAGGCCCACTTCGTCGCCGCCGTCCAGCCCCAGGGCGCCAGGACCGTCCGCTACGTGACCCTGGAACACGCGTTCAGCCCCTTCGACGGCAGCCCCGGCACCGTCCTCGGCGAGTGGACCGCCGAGAGCCACCTCAACCACGGCCCGGGCCCTTCACCCGTCGCCGAACTGTTCGTCACGGCCGTGGTGCAGCTCGTCACCCCGAAGAAGCGCGGCTTCTGGCGCCGCTGAGGCCCGACCGTACGCGCACGTCTCGGAGTTGGGCCGCCGGCGTCAAGTAGGCGTCGACGGCCCGTAAAGGTCCCGCAAACAACTCCCCCCGGCCTCCGCTCCGGCGATCACGGCACACCGGCTGGGGCTATGCTCGCCCGGTCCGACAATCGACGCATCGGGGGGCGAAAGTGTCCGACTTCAAAGTCAGTACCGAATTCCTCGCCAAGTTGGCCCAGGACCTCAAAGGCTGTGGCGACGAACTCGAACAGGGGCTCAAGGCCTTCGAGGCGGCCGGCCACACCGGCACCGGCTACGACTTCCTGGACGAAGCCTGCGGGCACTTCAAGGACAAGTGGCAGTTCGGCCTGAAGAAGGTCCGCGAGTGCGTCAAGGCCCTGGACGAGGGCCTGGAGCAGGTGCAGAAGAACTACGACGGCACCGAGCAGAGCATCGTCAAGGTCCTCGCCCCGGCGGGGCAGTCGTGAGCACCCCCGCGCCGGCGGCGCCCGACTGGTCCGGTCTCGGCTTCAACCCCGCCCCCGGCGACTCCGCTGCCGTCACCGCACTCAGCAACAGCCTGCGCCGGGTGGGCCAGCACCTGAGCGGCGTGCACACCACGCTCGCCCAGATCTCCGACAACGAGGGCCAGTGGACGGGCGAGGCGGCCAAGGCCTTCTCCAAGCAGTTCGGCAAGCTCCCCGGCTACCTCCAGGACGCCGCCGACTCGATCACCGCCGCCTACACGGCGCTCGACGTCTGGTACAAGGCACTGACCGAACACCAGCCCAAGGCCGCCGAGTTGGCCGCCTCGGCGGTCGCCGCCAAGAAGAAGAAGGACGAGGCCGACCGCGCCCACAGCGCCGCGGCCGCCGCCCCCGACCTCCAACTGGCCGGCCGCTACTTCTCCGACGACGCGAGCCTCGCCGCCGCCGAACAGCGCTACAACACGGCGAAGAGCCACCTGGACTCGGCCGCCAACCTGCTCACCAGCGCCTCCAACGAGCTGGCCGGCCTCCAGAAGCAGGCCCACGAACTCGCCGGGACCCACAAGTCGGACGCCCAGAAGACGGCCGAGGCCATCCGCAAGGCCGCCGACAGCAAGGCCCCGCCGGAGCCGGGCATGCTCAGCAAGATCGGCAACTGGTTCAAGAACCACGGCGCGGACCTGCTGACGGTGGCCTCGGGCATCTGCGGCGTCGCGGCCATCTTCTGCCCGGCGTTCGCGCTGCCCGCAATCCTGCTGAGCGTGGCCGCCGCAGGCTGGCACGCGGGGCAGTACGGTGTCAGCGGGCTGGTGCCGACCAGCATGAAGAACCTCGGCAACGACCTCACCCTGGCCGGCGACCTTCTCGGGGCGCTCCCTGGAGGAGCCCTCTTCAAGAGCGGGGTCACCGCGTTCAGGGGTGCCCGCGCTGCCGAAGGCGGGGTCAAGGCCGTGAGTGCCACGGCCAAGGAGGTCCGCACCGCCGCCAGGGCGATGGATCCGGCCAGTCCGATCTTCACCACCGCGATCGAGAAGCCCGCCATGAAGCTCGGGCTCTCCAAGGCCGCCGCGATGAACGTCTCAGACGGCGTGCAGGCGGCCGGCGGGCTCGCGCTGACGGCCCCCACTGCCATAGGCCTCACCACGGACGACCCGGGTCCGGGGCTTGGTGCCGCAATCAACTACACCACGGGCGGCGGCACCGCGCTCAACGGTGCCGGAGCTGCCATCGGAGGCAGCGGCAAGGGCCGGATCCTGCCCGCGCTGCTCGGCGGCGGCAGCGCGATCGTCACCGGCGTGTGGGGAGTCGGCCATGACTGACACGACCGTCCCGTCGTTCTGGCTCTCCCTGCCCGAGGGGTTCACCGGCATCGACCTGTCCGAGGACCCCGGCGACCGGATGAGCCGGATCGTGGACGGGCTCGACGCGCTCACCGATACCGGTGCGGAACAGAAGCTCGGCATCGCCGTCTCCGCCGAACTCGCCCTCCAGGCGCAACTGCGCGAGGGCGCGGTCCACGTCTCCAACTGCCTGCTGCAGACCGAGGACGGCGAGATCGTCCAGGGCATGTTCAGCCTGTTCCTGCGCGAGCAGGAGAAGGGCGCACCGGGTACCTACCCCCAGCGCGTCGCGGAGGAGCTCGCGACCGTCTGGCCGGACGCCGACGTCGCCGTCCTCGACTTCCCGCTCGGCCGGGCCGCCGTGACCGTCCGCGACCTGGCCGTTCCCGTGTCCGGAGCGGTCTACGGCCTGCCGGGATCGGGCGTTGTCACCGTCCGCCAGCTGGAGGCCCTGTTCCCGCATCCGTGGAGCCCCCACGTGCTCGCCGTCGTCTTCACCACCCAGGACCAGGACCACTGGGACGAGTGGCAGGCCCTGGTCGGCGCCGCGATCGACGGGATCTCCTTCTACCCTCCACGCGACGAGGCACCGGACGTCCTGCCACCGGAGCGGCGGGACAACATCCGGAAAGCCTTCGGGTGACCAGCACCGAGTCCGCTCCGCCCCGCTGACGATCGTCCTCGCGCTCGTCGCACCGCTCTCGATCGTCGGCCTCGCCGCCGCCTACGGCTCGTACGGCTGGCCCGCCGGCCTCGGCGTCCTGGTGGTCGCCACCGCCGTCCTGTCGGCGGGCCTCGGCCGCCTGGCCGGCAGCGGGCGAGGCTGCGCCGCGGTCCTGATCGTCCCGTTCCTGCTGCTCGTCCCATCCTCGACAAGCCCACGGCCGAACCCGCCGCCGCCCTCCTGACCACCGGCACCGTATTCCTCCTCCTCACCCTGTTGCTCTGACCGGTGGTCGGCACTCACCGGCCGAGCGGGCCGGGACGACCTGAAAGGCCTTCGGATGGCAGTCACCCAGCCCGACCAGGGCAGCGGGAGCGAACCGCGCCGGCTCCGCCGCGGCGCTGTCCTCGCCGTCGTCCTGACCTGTCTGTCCGTCGGCATCGTCCTCGCGTACGTGTACGTCGGCACTCTCCTGGCCTTCGGCCTGGGTGCGTTGTACATGGTCGCGGCGGGTGTCGGGCTCGCGAAGCTCGGCGCGCCGGGGGGCGACCCCGACTACAAGGACGTCGGCGCCGGGCTGGCCCTCGTCTTCCTCGCCCTCCTCATCGCCATCGGCGCGGGCGCCGACGCCTGGCACAACCAGGTGCTGGGTTCGGGGCGGGACGTCAAGGCGATGGTCGTCGCCGAGCACGTCGACACGTCGATCCACGGCACGACGCGGACGTACGACCTCTCCTCGAACGGCGAGGACGTGCCCGGCGGGCCCCTGGCGCCGAACAGCCGGCGCTTCAGCCCCGGCGACTACGTCACCGTCCGGATGGACCCGGCCGGCCGGGTCGCCCCCAAGCTGCCCGGCGAGGCCGACTCCCCGGCCTCCCTGTGGTGCGCGATCGGCATCAACGCGGGCATCGCCCTGTTCCTGCTGTGGTTCGCCTACGACAGCGGCAAGCCGCCCCGGGCACCACGCCCGGCCGGACCGTGGCGTGAGCGGATGCGCCGACTCGACGGGCTGCCACTCACCGCGGCGGCGACCGCGATCTCGGTGCCCTGGCTCCTGTGCTTCCTGCTCGTCCAGAGCCGTCTCGGCCTGGCCCTGATGGTCGCGATCCCCTATCCCCTCGCCGGGTTGGCCGCCTTCGGCGCACTCGTCCGCGACGACGACCGGAATCAACCCCAGGGCCTCGTCCTCCTTGCGGTCGGCCTCGTCTTCACCGCACTCGCCCTGTTCCTCTGACCGACGATCCGACACGCGCGGCGGTAGGAGCCGAGACCGTGGGGAAGGCCTTCGGACGACCATCACCCAGTCCGACCAGGGCCCGCGAAGCGGGCTCCGCGGAGCCCTCGCGCTCATCGCCGCCACCACCGCGGTGCTCGTCGGCGTCATCGCGCTCGACGTCTACGTCAACTCGTTCCTCGCCGGCGTGGTGGGGCTCGTCTACCCCGTGATCGTGCTGTACGCGTTCGCCGTGCGCCGCGACGCCGGCAGCAACCCCCGGTTCCGGAAGAGCATGGTCGCCCGGGGCCTACGCGGTGACGTGGTCACCGTTCGGGCCGACCCGGCCGTGGTCGCGGACGTCGAGGACTGCGTCGAGGACGCCTCCGGCGGCTCGTGGCACGCCATCGAGTGCTCGGCGGCCGCCGTCCGGTGGGCCGCCCTGCGCGGCGCCTCAGGGCCGGTGCTGCCGCCGCTGCCGGACCCCTTCGAACCGCTGATCCGCCTCTACGAGCGCGGCGGAGCCGGCTTCTCGTACGCCAACGGCTTCCTCGACTTCGGCATGCTGATGGTCGAGCGCGGCAACCCGCGGACGCACCTCTCCCCGGAGCCCGTCGTCAAGCTCGACGACGCCGCCCTCGACGCCCTCGACGAGCGGAGCTGGACCGAGTTCCACGCCCTGGCGGAGCGCGCCGGGCAGTCGACCGGCAACGGCTGAACGGCGGCAGTCGACCGGCAACGGCCGAACGGCACGGGCGGGCGTCGCGACCGATGCGCGACGCCCGCCCGTCACGGGCCCGTCCGATCAGCCCAGCAGCGCGGGCAGTTCGGCCACCGACCCGAGCACGTGGGTCGCGCCGTCGGCCCGCAGGCGGGCCTCGTCGTGGGCGCCGGTGAGGACGCCGGCGACGACCGAGGCGCCGGCCCGGGTGCCGGTCAGCATGTCGTAGCCGGTGTCGCCGGCGACGGCGATCCGGCGGACCGAGTCGGTACCGGTGCGCAGCAGGGCGGTGAGTGCGAGGTCGGGGTACGGGCGGCCGCGGCCGGCCTCGGCGGGGCAGAGGGTCAGGTCGGCGATGGACTGCCAGCCGAGGGCGTCCAGGATGCGGTCCTGGGTGGCCCGGGAGAAGCCGGTGGTGAGGACCACCTTGCGGCCCTGGCCGCGCAGTTCGGCGATGGCCTCGGCGGCGCCGGGAAGCGCGGCGCAGTGACCGGCGTCGACCAGGTCGTGGTAGGCGGCCTCGAAGGCGGTGTTGGCCCGCTGGGCCTTCTCCTCCTCGCCGAACAGGTGACGGAAGACGGAGATCTTGGACTCGCCCATGGTGGCCCGGACGTGGGCCAGCATCGGGTCGAACTCCGGGCTGCCGGCCTCGACGCCGAGCGCCGCGGCGGCCGCGGTGAAGGCCTGCTCGACGAGGCCGTCGTCGGCGACGGTGGTGCCGGCCATGTCGAGCACGACCAGGTGGATGTCGGTGGTCACGACAACGCTCCTTACAGGTTGGCGAGTTCGGCGGTGGTCTCGGCGATGGCGGGCGAGCAGGTCATGCCGCGCCCGCCCGGGCCGGTGACCAGCCAGACGCCGTCGCGCACGCGCTCGCGGTGGACGACCCGGGTGGAGTCGACGCACTGGGCGTACACCCCGGCCCAGCGGCGGCGGATCCGCGGCATCGGGCGGCCGAGCAGTTCCTCGACGACGGCCACCAGGTGGTCGTACGGGTCCTCGACGACGTCGAAGCCGAACGGCTGGTCGTACTCGTGGGTGTCGCCGATGGTCAGGCCGCCGTCGCGGCGCTGGACCATCAGCAGCTGCATCTTGTGCTCGGCGGCGACCGGCGGCTGCGGCTGGGTCTCGCGCAGCCGGTCCAGGGCGGTGCCGGTGAAGGCGGGGTAGTAGCGGAAGCTGTCACCGTCGGCGACGGAGGTGGTCAGGGTCTCGCCGAGCGGGTCGGTCTGCATCATCTGGAGGCGGACCCGGCGTACGGGCAGGGCGGGGGCGAGTTCACGGACCAGGCCGCCGAGCCAGGCGCCGGTGCAGAGGATCACCAGGTCGCCGGTGTGGACGTCGCCGTGGTCGTCGCGGACGGCGTTCTCGCCGACCACCTCGCGCACCTCGCGCCCGGGCAGGAAGGTGTACCGGCCGGTGGACTCCAGGTACCCGCGCAGCGCGCGCTGGGCGGTGCGGGGCTCGACGGCGGCGTCGCGCTCGCACCACAGGGCGCCGAGCAGCTTGCCGCGCAGGGCCGGGTTGACGGCGCGGGTCTCGTCCGGGTCGAGCAGCCGGTAGCCGCGGGCGGCGGCGTCCGGCAGGGTCAGGGCCTGCTCGGCGACGGCGCGTTCGGCCTCGGTGCGGATGGCGGTGAGCGATCCGTTGGCCCGGAAGCCGAGGTCCGGGACGCGGGCGCCGATGGCCTCCCACAGTTCGCGGGCGCGCAGCGCGGTGTCCAGCTCCTCGCCCTGCGCCCGGCCGCTGACCCAGACCAGGCCGAAGTTGCGCACCGAGGCGCCGCGCGCCTCGGCCTCGCGCTCCAGGTGGACGACCTCGTGGCCGCGCTCGACGGCCTGCCAGGCGTGCATGGTGCCCAGCACGCCTGCTCCTACGACGATGACTCTCATGCGGCCAGGCTGGTGCGCCCAGGTGTCCGAGGGGCGTCGCACTGCGGTCCCGCAGATGAACCACCCGAAAAGTTGTACAGACAACCTGACGGTCATCGTGACCGACTACGACCGCACCACCCGCGCCCGCAGGTAGTTGCGCCGGCCGAAGTTCGGCTCGTCCACCGCCGTCAGCCCCTCCACCTGGAACCGGTACAACGCCGCCGCCCCGCCCCCGGTGAGGAACTGCCGCCGGACCTCCTCGTCCTGCGCGAAGGCCGGGTAGCGTCCCTGGTAGGCGGCCAGCGCCGCCTCGGCCTGCCGCCCCCAGGCCTCGCTCGCGCTGCCGGTCAGCTGGAGGCCGCGCAGCTGTTCACCGAAGACCGGCGGCGGCAGGAAGACCGTGGCGGCGGCCCGGGCCTCCTCGGTCAGGTGGTGGCTGTGCCGGGTGGAGCGCTCGCTGACGAAGTAGAGGACGAGGTCGTCGTCGTACGCGAAGAAGGCCAGATTGGCGTGCGGGCCGTGCTCGTGGCCCGCGGTGGCGAGGGTGAGCACCATGGCCTCGGCCAGCAGCCCCTCGACGCCCTTGTGCAGCAGGTCGCCCGGCCAGTCCCCCTGCGTGATGTCGAGTCGGTACGGCATTCGGCACTCCCTTCGCCGGCACGCCCGGCGCCCTCGCGCCCGAGCACGACTGAGCCGGGCGGGCGCCCCCCCCTGGGGAGGCCCCACGCCCGGCTCACATGCTCCACCCGCCGTCCGAAACCGGACAAGGGGGCAGGCGGACCAACCACGTGACGACGGCGGAGGTCAGTGCCGCCGCGCGGAGTACGACGGGTACCCGTGGCTGACCACCGGCAGCTCGCCGGGCCCGAGCAGCGGCCGCAGCGCGCTCGCCCGCATCCGGTCCACCAGCGGCCCGCAGCGTCCGGCGAGCGGCGCCAGCACCACCGCGACCAGCAGCCCGACCAGCGCGCCCGCCGCCACGTCGTGCGGGTAGTGCACGCCGACCCAGACCCGGGAGGCGGCCATCAGCACCGCGAACAGGCCGGCCACCCAGCCGAGCCGCCGGTTGACGAACCAGAGCGAGGCGGCTGCGGCGAAGGCGATCACCGAGTGGTTGCTCGGGAAGGACCAGTCCCCCGCGGCCGGGCAGGTCTCCAGCGCGACGCTGCCGGGGATCTGCGCGCAGGGCCGCAGTTCCTCGACCCCACCCTTGAGCACCGAGTTGACGCCGTACGCGAGGACCACGATCACCGGCGAGGCCAGCACCCTGGCCATCACCGTCGAGTCCGCGCCGCGTGCCCGCCACCACGCGTAGACCATGAAGACCGCGAACAGTCCGAGGCCGAGCGCCGACCAGACCTTGATCAGCTCGTCCAGCCAGTGCGGGGCCGACTGGGCCCAGCCGTTGACCCGGGTGTACAGGTCGCCGTCGATGCCGCTGCCGTCGTACACGGCGAGCGCCCGTGAAGGCATCACGCGTCACCTCCGTGACGTCGCGCCTGACGGGCGCGGAACAGTTCGAGAACAATGGGGAGCACGGAGATAACTACTACCAGACCGATGATCGGCAGCAGATATCCGTCGATTCCGGGAATGGACGAGCCGAGCCCGTACCCGGCGAACACCACGCCGACCGTCCAGACCGCGCCTCCGGCCACCTGCCAGAGGGTGAACGAGCGGACCGGCACTTCGAGTACGCCGCAGAGCGGATTGAGCACCGTACGGACCACCGGGATGAACCGGGCGAGCACGATCGCCTTGCCGTGGCCGTACTTGGCCAGCAGTTCCTCGGCCCGCGCCACGCCGTCCAGCAGGCTCCTGCGCCGACTGCGCCGCAGCAGCGCCCGGCCGCCGCGCCGGCCGATCAGGTAGCCGACCTGGGCTCCGACGAGCGCGCCGGCCAGGGCGGCGGGCAGCACCTGCCACAGCTCCAGCTGCGGCCCCTGGGTGGCGCCGGGCACGCAGAGCAGTCCGGCGGTGAACAGCAGCGAGTCGCCGGGCAGGAAGAAGCCCACCAGCAGGCCGGTCTCGGCGAACAGCACCACGGCGATGCCGAGCGCGCCGAAGGCGGCGAGCAGTGAGGATGCGTCCAGCGGGTTCACCGCGAGGTGAACGGCCGGATCGGCGAGGAACTGGAGCAAGGCCGACGGACCTCCCGTACGTTGGGGGGGCGGTTCGCACGGGAACCCGCCCGAACCGTCTACAGTTCCGTAGACGGTCTACATGACTGTAGACGAAAGTTGGAGGAAGCGCCGCCATGCCCGACGTACCGTCCGCCCGCCGGCCCGCCGGGGAGCTGGAGGCCGAGGTGCTGGCCGCCCTCTGGTCCGCCCGACAGCCGATGACGCCGCAGGACGTCCAGGCCGCGCTCGGTGGGGACCTCGCCCGCACCACCGTCGCGACGATCCTGGCCCGGCTGTTCGACAAGGGGACGGTCGTGCGCACCCGGGCCGGCCGGGCCTACGCCTACACCCCGACCGTCCAGGACACCGCGGGGCTCGCCGCCCGCCGGATGCACACCGAGCTCGGCCGCGAGGCCGACCGCTCCACCGTGCTGGCCCGCTTCGTCTCCGACCTCTCCGCCGAGGACGAGCGGCTGCTGCGCGAACTGCTCGGCGACGGCGCCCCGGAGGCGGACGCCGTGAGGCCGGACACTGCGGGGCCGGACGCGCCGGGAGCGGCCGGCCGATGATGCTCGCCGTCTGGGTCCCGCTGCTGCTGCCCTTCCTGGCCGCCCCGCCGGCCCGTCGCCTCGCCGAGGCGCTGCC
>NZ_JAHSQD010000192.1 GCF_020103755.1 Streptomyces sp. LS1784 | reverse complement strand
GCTGGACCTCGCCTACGGCACCGCCGGCGCGAACCGGGTCGCCCTGATCACCGACGCCATGGGCGCGGCCGGCATGGGCGACGGCCTCTACCCGCTCGGCCCGCTCCAGGTCGAGGTCATGGACGGCGTCGCCATGCTCCCCGACGGCAGCTCCATCGCCGGCTCCACGCTGACCCTCGACCGAGTGTTCCGAAGAGCGCTCACGACAGGGAAGCTGACGCTCGGCCAGGCCGTCGAGTCGCTGTCCGCCACCCCGGCCCGGCTGCTCGGCCTGAGCGACTCGATCGGCTCGCTGGAGACCGGCAAGCTCGCCGACCTGGTCGTGGTCGACTCCGACACCTTCGACCTGGTCGCCGTCATGCGCCACGGCCGCTGGGCCCTCGGCGGCGACACGTTCCCCACCGTGCAGCCCGCCTGAGCAAGGGCCACCTGAGCACAACGGCAACGGCCGCCCTCCCCGCAAGGGGAAGGGCGGCCGTGGTGCGTCCGGAGTCAGGTGGTCAGCCGATCGACCAGCGCTGGAGCGGCGAGCCGGTGTCCGGCTGCTGGGTCACCGTGGCGCCGTCGGCGGTCGAGGCGGTGGTGAGCAGCAGTCCGCTGTGGGCCGAGGTGACGGTGTACGAGCCGTCGGCCGTCTGCCGGACCTTCCAGTGCTGGTTGGCACCGCCGGTGCACGGCCACTGGATGATCTGGGCGCCGGCGGCGGTGGAGCCGCCGCTGACGTCGGCGCACATCGAGGAGAGGCCGTTGACCAGCTCGTACGAGCCGTCGGACTGCCGGCGGAACTGCCAGAGCTGGTTGGCGGCGCCGGAGGCGGTCCAGGTGATGAGGCCGTTGCCGGCGGTGGTGCTGCCGTCCGCGTCGTCGAGGGCCTTGCCGCCCGTGGTCAGCGTGTGGTTCCCGCTGAGGTCCGGGTCGACCGTCCAGCTGAAGGTGGCCGAGGCGCTCGCGGTGCCGGAGGAGGCGGTGACGGTGACGGTGGAGGTCCCGGCGCCGGTCGGGGTGCCGGAGATCAGGCCCGAGGGGCTGACGGAGAGCCCGGCGGGCAGGCCGGTCGCCGAGAAGGTGAGCGGCTTGCCGGCGCTGTCGGTGGCGCCGAGCTGCACCGAGGCGGCCTTGCCGACGGTGCCGGACTGATCGCCGGGGGTGGTGAGGACGACCGCCTCGGGGGCCGTCCCGGTCGGGGCGAAGGACAGGACCTGCTCGGCCGCGGCGCGGCCGGCGCCGACCGTGCTGCCGGTGGTGTCGTTCCAGGAGCGGGCGGGCGCGGTCTCGGCGAGCCGGCCGGAGGTACCGGACATGCCGATCACCAGCCCGCTGTAGCGGTTCACCAGCTTAAACCGGCCCTTGCCGGCCTTGCTGGGGAGGACGAACCACTGCTGGCCGACGGTGACGTTCCCGCCGACGGCGGCGGTGGCTGTCAGAGCGGCGCCCCAGGCCCGGCCGGCCGTCGAGGCGGAGTCGACGCCCAGCAGCTGCCCGGTGGCGGCGTTGGCGATCCGGTAGGAGCCGTCGCCCTGGGCCAGGAACCTCCAGGACTCGCGGGCGGAGCCGCCGGGCCTGGCCGCGGAGGTGACGGCGGGGCCGTCGGCGGCCTGGGTGAGGACCCGGCCGTTGCCGCTCTGGATCCGGTAGGTCCTCGTGAGGTCCACCGGCGGGGCGGCCGGCCCGGAGGAGGTGATGGTGACGTCGGCGTACTCGCCGTCGGAGGTGGAGCAGGCGATGGAGCAGTACATCCGGAAGGTCTTCCCGACGATCGTCGAGTCGGTCCGGTTGGCGCTGTCCAGGAACCAGCGGTACCAGGAGGCGGTGTGGTAGCCGCCGGTGTCGCCGAGCAGGGTCCACTTCTGGGTGGCCAGGTCCTTGGTGGCGTAGATCTGCTGCGGGGCGTTGCCGCTCTGGTCGACGGCCTGGGGGGAGCCGATGTAGAGGCCCAGATAGGCGTCGTAGCTGACGTTCATGACGAACAGCGGTGTACTCGGGGCGAGCGTGCCGGCCGCGACCTGCTGCTTGACGGTGCCGGGGTTGACGGGGTTGTACTCCTTGACCGGCGGTAGGTACCCGGTCGGGTTGGCGGAGTCGGCGGGCACCATGGAGCTCTCCAGGCCGCCCGTCCCCGGCTGCGACCAGGCGCCGTCGTACCACTTCTGCCAGCTGCCGGGCGCCATCTTGGCGGAGATCGGCGCCCGCGCGGCGTGCTGCTGGAAGACGCCCCAGCTGCCGCCCTTGTCGACGATCCGGGAGCCGTAGAAGACGTAGAGGTAGCCCGAGGCGGTATCGACGAACAGCCGCTGGTCGCCGTCGCCGTAGGAGAACGTCTGCTGCGGGAAGGCTGCGGTGTCCCCGCGGGTCGTGCTGTACGGGGAGGTGATGACGTGGTCCTTGATGGACCAGGTCTTCCCCTGGTCGGTGGAGACCGCGTAGTCGATCGCGTCGTAGTGCAGGCCGTCGCCGAAGGGCTGGGGTGTGAACTCGTTGTGCACCAGCCCGTACCAGTCCCCGGTGTCCGGGTCGACCCAGACCCCGACCAGGTCGCAGAAGTTCCGCTGGGAGTAGCCGGAGCCCTGCGGCGCGTTGGTGGACTCCAGGCCGGTGGGGCTGTTGTTGCACCGCCAGGTGGTGTCGTCGTTCTTGTCGTTCGGGTTGGCGGGGTTGACGGCGTCGCTGATCGCGGCCGACCTGGTGGCGCTCTCGAAGTCCGTGCCGGTGTAGAAGCTCCACTGCCGGGAGTCGTTCGCGCCGTACAGCGAGTGCGACTGCTGGAAGTAGAACGTACCGTCCTTGTCGGTGTAGACACCGGCCGGCGTGTCGTCGGGGTACGCGTACGAGCCGGTCTGGCCGATCGAGACCGTGTACGTGGTGGGGGCCGGTTTGGGAGTCGGTTTGTCGGCGGTCGCCGGGGCGGCGGCCAGGGTGCCGGCGCCGAGCGCCGCCACGGCGGTGGCGGCGAGGGCGCGGGCCCATCGGGTGCGTAGGGGTGACACTGGTACTCCTCTTCCGTGGTGGGGCGCACCGTTGCGCCCCTGCTGTGGGGGGTGCGGAACGGGAGAGTGGTCTGGGGGAGGCGAGCGGTCAGCCGTCCGCCATCCGGAAGTCGTACTGCGGCGGCACCGGTGTGCCGGGGTGGACGGCGAGCCAGAGGGTGTCCAGGGAGATCTCGCCCTCGCGCATGGTGTCGACCTGGATGCCCTCGGCCAGCAGGCGCCGGACCCGGTCGTCGTCGCCGGAGGCGTGCGCCGCCTCCGCCTCGGCCAGTCTGATCCGCCCGTGCGCGCGGTCGGCCGGGGACAGCTCCTCGATCAGCGCGAGCGCGTCGGCGGGGCGCTCGGCGCGCCGCAGCGACTCCAGCGTCTCGATCGTCAACTCCCGCAGTTCGGGGCGGAGTCGGTGGGCCGATAGCATCAGGTCGGCGGCCTCCTGCGGGTCCGGGGTGAGGAAGGCGAGCGAGCGCAGCGCCCAGGGCGAGGCCTGCGCTGCGACGGAGCGTTCGAACGCCTCGCGGGCGGACTCCCGCTCCCCGGCCGCCAGGCGCAGCAGCCCGAGCTGGTACAGCGCGTGCCAGTCCGTGGCGTCGCCCTCCAGCAGCAGCCGCCAGTGCGCCCCGGTGACCGGCTCGGCCGGCGGGTCGCAGACCGGGAGCGTGCCGGTCTTCAGGAGCTGCCGCCAGGGTTCCTGGGCGGCCGCCGGCTCGCCGAACGGCAGGAGCGGCGAGGCGGGCAGGGCGTCGGCCTCGATCTCCAGCGCGGCCCAGCCGCCGCCCTCGGCCAGCACCTCCTCGGGCGCGCCGAACTCGCCGGCCTGCGCGTCGGCCAGCTCCAGCTCCAGCGGCGGGATCAGCTGGTCCAGCGCCTCGCCGGCGGCCTCCCGGGCGGCTTCCCAACTCCCGTGCACGGCCTTGGGATCGGCCTGCAGCAGCCCGTACGCCTCGGTCCAGGACCAGGTGGCGCCGGCGGGCATCGGCAGGTGCTCCAGCTGGGTGCGGGCCAGGCCCGCCTGGATCTCCAGGTAGGCGGAGTCCGGGCCGGAGAGCCACTCCTGCCAGTGTCTGCCGCCGGTGCCGGTGCCCCAGCAGAACAGTTTGCGGCCGCGCAGCCGGGCGGTGGAGGTCTGGACGAGCCCGGCGCCGGTGCCGTCCAGTGCGGCGATCCAGGGGCGTTCCCCGCCGGAGAGGTCGAGGAAGTAGTCCGCGGCGCGCGCCACCCGGCCGGGGTAGCTGCGGTCGGCGCCGTCGGCCTCCGGGAAGGGCACCCGGCGCAGGTCGCTGACGTAGTCGCAGTGGAAGGCGTGGTCGGCCGGGCCGAGGACGCGCACGTCCCGGTCCTCGGGCACGGCGATGTTGGACCACCAGTAGACCGGCGTCTCGGTCGGCGCGGGGTTGTGCACGGCGATGTGGACGTACAGCACCGGGGAGCCGGCGGGCAGCCAGGCGTCCATCCGCAGGACCAGGCGCCGCAGCCTCTCGAAGGCGTACATCCGCAGCACCGGGGTGCCGTCGGACGCGCTCACCCGGGCGGCGTGCAGCGGCTCGCAGGTCAGCGGCCAGTGCCCGGTGGCGCCGAGGTTCCACTCCACCCCGCCGGCCGGCCAGGCATCGCGCAGGGCGAGGTTGGCGGGCTGGAGGATCCGGTTGCGGTGCAGCAGCTCCCGCCCGGTGGGGCGGTGGACCAGGGACCAGAGCCGCCCGCCGAGGGAGGGCAGGAAGGTCGCGGTGAGGTGCTCGTTCTCCATGACCACGCACGGGAGTTCGCGCTCGGCGCGGACGCGGTCGTACCCACCCTGCCGGGTGTACGGCAGCAGGGTGTCGGGCACCCCGTACGCCAGGTTGCGGCGCATCTCGTCGTCGACCCCGGCGCCCGCGCCGGTCTGCCGGGGCAGGCCGTGCAGGATCGGCAGGGTGCCGCCGACCGGGTCGGGGGTGCCGTCGATGCGGAGCAGGTCGGTGCGCAGGGCCGAGGTCACTTGCCGATCCCAACTGTCATGCCCTGGATGATCCGCGAGCCCATCCAGGAGAAGAGCGCGATCATCGGGGCGAGGATGATGCAGACTCCGGCGAACATCGTGCCGAAGTCCAGGCCGTTGAACTGCTGTGCCGCGACGAACGAGGAGAGTGCCACCGGGAGGGTGATCCTTCCCTGGCTGTTCGTCAGGACGAGGGCGAACAGGGTCTCGTTCCAGGCGGTGATGAACTGCAGGAGGAAGGCAGTGATCAGCCCGCCCCGGGCGACCGGGAGCACCACCTGGAGGAAGGTGCGCAGCGGTCCGGCGCCGTCCAGGACGGCCGCCTCCTCCAGCACGCCGGGGATGCCGCTGAAGAAGCCGGTCAGCAGGAAGACGGTGAACGGCATGGCCAGGCCGACGTAGACGAGCCCGAGGCCGAGGTCGCTGTCGGTCAGCTCCACCTGGGACAGGCCGACGAACAGCGGCACCACCAGGACCTGGCCGGGCACACCGAGGCCCATGGCGAAGGTCATCGTCAGCGCCGAGGAGGCCCGTGAGCGGCGCCGGGCGAGGGCGTAGGCGCAGGGGGCGGCGAGGACGACGGCGACCACGGAGGAGAGGCCGGCGGTGAGCACGCTGTTGAGGGCCGCCTGCGCGAAACCACCCTCGTCGAGCGCGGTGGTGTAGTTGTCGGTCTTCGGGCTGGTCGGCAGGCCGAAGCCGTGCTGCAGGATGTCGGGGCCGCTGCGCAGCGAGGTCAGCAGGATCCACAGGACCAGCAGCAGGTCGGCGGCGACGACGATCCAGACGGCTGCCGTGCCGATTCTGGTCGCGAGCCCCGTGGAACCGCGTCCCCTTCTGCCTCTGCTGCTGCTTCTGCTTCGCACGGGTGGCCTTTCCGGGTTTGCGGGGGGTGGGGGTGGGAGCGTGGACGCGGCGGGTCAGTACTCGATCGGCTCGCGGCGCAGCAGGCGGCGCAGCACGACGGTGATCAGGGTGACCATGACCAGGCTGACGATCGCGGCGGCGGTGGCCATGCCCAGCCTGGGGACGGTGCCCTGGGGGAAGGCCTCGGCGTACACGTAAACGGCGGTGTTCCAACTGCTCACCGGCGGATAGGCGTTGGTGCTGCCGCCGTAGAGCAGGATCAGCTCGAAGATCTTCACCGAGCTGACCGTCCACAGCACCGCGCAGACCGCGATGACGTCCCACGCGCACGGCAGGGTGATGTGCCGGAAGCGCTGGAAGGGGCCGGCGCCGTCGAGTTCGGCCGCCTCGTAGAGGTAGTCGGGGATCTGGTCGACCGCCGCCATGATGATCGAGGTGTAGTAGCCGGTCGCCGTCCAGACCAGGGTCCCCAGGACCATCGGGAGCAGGTTGTCCGTCGACAGCCACTTGGGCGGCGTGGTCACCCCGAACAGCTTCAGTGCCTGGTTGACCGGGCCGGTGGGCGAGAACAGGAAGCCGGCGGCAATGCCGAAGACCATGCCGTTGACCAGCGAGGGGAAGAACAGCACCGAGCGGGCGAAGAGCTTGGCCCGCATCTCGCGCAGCACCAGGGTCAGCGCGAAGCTGAGCACGAAGGTGACGGTGCCGCCGATGACCATCAGTTCCAGCGTGTTGAACAGGGAGGTGCGGAACCTCGGGTCGCGGAACAGCAGGAGGTAGTTCTGCGGGCCGCGCCACTCCATCGCGCCCATGCCGTCCCACTTGTACAGGCTGGTCCACAGGGCGTAGCCGACCGGGGCGACGAACAGCACCGCGTACACGATCAGCGCGGGCGCGGTGAACGGCCAGAACATCCGGCGGCGTTGGCGCTCCAGCGGGCCGACGCCGGTACGGGCGGCGCGCTCGGAGCGGGCCCGGGAGGTGTGCGTCCGGGGCGGCTTCTCGATCGTCGTCGCCACCGTCAGCCCTGGGTCTGCCAGTAGGTGACCTGGTCGGCCTTGCACTTGGCGACGAACTGGGCGGCCGTGATCTTGCCGTGCCAGAAGTCCAGGTAGTTCTCGTTGAAGACCTTGGGCAGCCAGCTCCCGCCGACGCCGTCGAAGCTGAGGCGCAGCGTCGGGGCTTCGAGGCTCTTCTGGACGTCGGCCAGTTCCGCGGGGGCCGGGATGTCGGTGCGCGGGGTGAGGTTGAGCGCGGTGGTGGAGATCCCGGACAGGTGCTTCTTCTGCAGGAAGAAGGCGATGAACTTCTGCGCCGCGGCCGCGTTCTTGGCGCGCTTGGGGATCGCGAAGCCGAACAGGCCGGCGTCCGGGGCCTTCGCGGTGGGCGGCAGGATCGAGGCCGTCCTCCAGCCGGCCGGGACCTGCTTGGCGATCTCGGCGGTGACGTAGTTGCCGTCCATGTAGAAGGCGGCCTTGCCCGCCGTCCAGTTGGTCTCCTGGGCCGGGAACTTGGTGGCGTCGTAGCCCTGGATCAGGTGCCCGCCCTTGACCAGCTGCTCCACCTGCTGCGCCGCGGCGAGGACCGCCGGATTGTCCCAGGCCGCGCCGGACTTGTCGGCGGAGAGCTCGGAGACGTTCACCCCGGCACCGTTGAGCAGGTAGTCGAGGAACAGCCCGTTGGTCCACGGGTCCTCGCCCTCGGAGGCGATGCACGCCTTGCCGGCCGCCTTCAGCGCGTCGCAGACCTTGAGCAGTCCGGCCCAGTCGGTGGGCGGGCTCGGCATGGCCGCGGTGACCGCCGGGTCGGCCGCGTTGTAGAACATCGCGTTGGTGACGACCTCGTACGGGATCACGTAGTGGTTGGCGCCGGACGGGTCCTTCGGCAGCATGTCGAAGTACTTGGCCGGGATCACCTGGGAGACCGGGACGTTCTCCTCCGGCACCTGCAGCTGCAGCACCGGTGAGAGGTCCAGCGCCTGGCCGGCCGCGGCGGTGGTGCCGTAGATCTTGTCGTCGGACTCGTCCCACAGGTCCGGAGCCTGGTTGGCGGCGATCGCCGGTCCGATCTTCTTGGCGATGTCGCGGCCCGCCCAGGTGACGTTCACCTTGGCGCCGGTGGTGGCGGTGAAGTCGTCGATCGCGGCCTTCAGCACCTTGGCCTGCGGCTCGTCGGCGCGCCACATCGACCAGTAGGTGAAGCTGCCGGCGCCCTTCGCGTCGCTCCCCGAGCCGCTGCCGCAGGCGCTCGCTCCGAGCGCGAGGGCGACGGCGGTGGCCGCCCCGACGATGCGGGCGGCGGGCATGGTCGTTCTCCCCATGGGTGGTTCCTCTCGGAGGCGCGAGATGCCGCGCAGACGTGTCGTCAGCCGGGGCCCGAGGACGGGGAGCGGCTGGATGGCTGGGACGATACGGCCGGGTTGACCGGTAAATCAAGAGTCCTTGCAAAAACCCGCTCCGGGTCAAAGCACTCTGACACCGGTTGCGCGAAGAACCCTCAAGTAGCGGACCAGAGCAGGGTTTGGGCCGACCTTGACGACCCTTCACGGGTGCCCTACGTTTCACCGAAAGAAAGTTGACCGGTAAAATCGAAGGATCCAGTCATGGTGACGATGCAGGACGTGGCCGAGCGCGCCGGGGTCACGAAGCAGACCGTCTCCAACGTCATCCGGGGGCGGGGGGCCGTGAGCCCGGCGACCGCGGCCCGGGTGCGTTCCGCGATCGAGGAGCTGGGGTACACCCCCAACCTGGTCGCGCGCTCCCTCGCCACCGGCGCCACCAGGACGGTGGGCCTGTTCGTCCCCACCGTGACGGGCTCCTTCTACGCCGACATCGTCGAGGAGGTCGAGGACGTCCTCGACGCGAACGGCTACCACCTGCTGCTCTGCACCACCCGGCTCGACGGCGAGCGCGCCAAGCGGCACCTGGCCGGGCTGACCAGCCGCTCGGTGGACGCGCTGCTGATCGCCGGCGACCGGGACCTGATCGACCACCTGCCGCTACTGGCGGAGGCGTCCTTCCCGGTCGCCCTGTGTGCCTGGGAGACCGACGCCCCCGACCGCTTCCCGGTGGTCACCATCGACTACGAGCGGGCCGGTTACCTGGCCGGGCGCCACCTGCGCGAACTCGGGCACGAACGCGTCGCGGTACTCGCCAGCCCCGACCACGCCCCGCGGGTGGCGGGCTTCCGGCGCGCCTTCACCACCGACGGCCTGACCGTCCCCGACGCCGGCGTCCACTTGGCGCCCGAACCCACCCCCGCGGGCGGCTTCGCGGCGGCAACGGCGGCACTCACCGCCGACCCTGCGATCACCGCGCTCTTCGCCACCCACGACGTCCTCGCCCTGGGCGCGCTGGAGGCCGCCCGGGCCGCGGGCCGCTCCGTCCCCCACGACCTGTCGATCGTCGGGCACGACGACAACCCGGAGGTCGGCGTGGCCCGGCCGGCGCTCACCAGTGTGGCGATCCCCAAGCGGGAGATGGCCCGGGAGGCGGTCGAGCTGCTGCTGCGCGCCCTCACCCGGTCGGGCAGCCCGGCCAACTCGATCCAGCTGCTGCGCCCCGAGCTCGTCGTCCGGGACAGCACCGGCCCGGCCGGCGGCCGCTGAACCGGCGCGGCCGGAACCACTACTCACGAACTGGGGCACCGACCTTGTCGCCTGAACCGACGTCCGGCCACGACCGCCTCTGGTACCGCCGCCCAGCCGCCTCCTTCCTGGAGGCCCTGCCGCTGGGCAACGGTCGGCTCGGCGCGCTCTTCCTCGGCGGATCGGACCGGTCGGACGCGGGCGAGACCGTCCACCTCAACGCCGACACCCTGTGGTCCGGTGGCCCCGGCCCGCACGACCGTGCCGACGCCGCCGAGCACCTCACGGAGCTGCGCGCCGCCGTCCTGGCCGACCGCGACCACGCCCGCGCCGAGGCCCTCGCGACCCGGATGCAGGGCCCGTTCACCGAGGCCTACCAGCCGCTCGCGACGCTCCGGCTGGAGCTCGGCGATGGGCCGGCGGACGGCTACGCACGCTCACTGGACCTCGACGAGGCCGTCCACCGGGTCTCCTACCGCAGCGGCGGCGCGGAGATCCTGCGCGAGTCCTGGGTCTCGGCCCCGGCCGACGTCCTGGTCACCAGGATCACCTCGTCCGTCCCGGGGCGGATCGACCTCGACGCCCGGTTCAGCACCCCGCATCCGGACGCGCACACCGGCGGCCCCGGCCCCGACCGCCTCATCCTCTACGGCCGGGCCCCCGCGCACGTGGCCTTCGGCGAGCAGGACCCGGTGCGCCACCACCCCGGCGAAGGCATGGGCTTCGCGGCCGGACTCCGGGTGCTGGCCCGCGGCGGCCGGGTCGAACGGACGACGGGCGCAGTCACGGTGCGCGGCGCCGACGAAGTGATCTTGCTGGTCGCCGCCGAAACCGGCTACCGCGGCTACACCGAGCCCCCGGCCGGCCCTGACAACGGACCGGTGGAGCAGGTCGAACGGCGCCTGGACGCGGCCGCCGCCCGGCCGTACGGACAACTGCTCGCCGAACACCTCGCCGACCACCGACGGCTGTTCCGCGCCACGACACTGCGCCTCGGCGACGACCGCACCAACGAGCTGCCCACCGACGAACGGCTCGCCGCCGTCCGGGCCGGCGGCGGGGACCCGGCCCTGACCGCCCTCCAATTCGCCTACGGCCGCTACCTGTTGATCGCCTCCTCGCGCCCGGAGACCCAGCCGGCCACCCTTCAGGGGATCTGGAACACCGAGACCGCCCCGCCGTGGAACTCCAACTGGACCACCAACATCAACCTCCAGATGAACTACTGGCACGCCGAGACCACCGGCCTCGCGCCCTGCCACGAGCCGCTCTTCGACCTGATCGCCGACCTGGCCCGGACCGGCGCCCGGACCGCCGCCGCCTACTACGGCACCGGCGGCTGGACCGTCCACCACAACGTGGACCTGTGGCGCTCCGCCAGCCCCGTCTCCGGCTCGCCCTCCTGGGCGAACTGGCCGATGGCCGCCGCCTGGCTCTGCGCCCACCTGTGGGAGCACCACCTCTTCGCCGGGGACCTCTTCGCCGGGGACAGCGACTTCCTGGCCGGACGCGCCTACCCACTGATGCGCGGCGCCGCCCGCTTCCTGCTGGACTTCCTCACCGAGGACCGCGACGGCCACCTGGTCACCTGCCCGTCCACCTCCCCCGAGCACCACTTCCGGCTGCCCGACGGCACGCTGGCCGCCGTATCCGCCTCGGCCACCATGGACCACTGGCTGACCGCCGAACTGTTCGCCAACACCGCCTCCGCCGCCCGCCTCCTCGGCGTGGACGCCGACCTGGCCGAGGAGTTGGACGCGGCCCGTGGCCGGCTCCGCCCCCCGCCGACCGGTGAGGACGGCCGCCTGCTCGAATGGTGGGAGGACCTCCCCGAGGAGGACCCCGGCCACCGCCACCTGTCCCACCTCTACGGCCTCTTCCCCGGCAGCGCCATCGACCCGCTCACCGACCCGGCGGGCGCCGAGTCGGCCCGGCTGGCCCTGGCCCGCCGCCTCGACCACGGCGGCGGATCGACCGGCTGGAGCCTGGCCTGGGTGGCCGCCCTCGCCGCCCGCCTCGGCGACGCCGACCTCGCCCACCGCAGCGTGCGCGGCCTGCTGACCGACTACTCCGCCCCCAACCTGTTCGGCCTGCACCCGCCGGACCTCTTCCAGATCGACGGCAACTTCGGCGCCACCGCCGCCGTCGCCGAGATGCTGCTGCAGAGCCACAACGGCGTCCTTCGCCTGCTCCCCGCCCTGCCCGGGGCCTGGCCCACCGGCCACGTCCGGGGGCTGCGCGCCCGCGGCGGGCTCACCGTCGACCTTCGCTGGGACGACGGCCGCCTCACCGAGGCGACCGTGCGCGGCACCCGCCCGCAGACCCTCGACCTGCTGCTTCCCGCCGACACGCCGGAGCCCAGGGTGACCGACCCGACCAACCGGATCGCCACCACGACACTCACCCCCGCCCCGGCCGGGCTGCGTCTGACCACGCGGCTCGATCGGCAAGGGAGCTACCGGATCAGCACGCCCCGCTGAGCAGGCCCCGGCACACCCGAGCCCCCGGTCGAGGTGTCCTTCGGCAGAGGCCGCTCACGAAGTGCGCCGTTCCACGCCACCGCCCGGAGACCGACCTCGGCAGGAATGTGCATGATCAACGACGAGGGGTACGGTGCGCCGGTGCGCGTGGCAACGCAAACATGCCGACGGGCCCCGGAGCACGTCGCGGTTGTCACCCGGATCCCGGGCAAGGCACGCGACGCCGACGTCCTCGAACACTCCGGATTCGTGCTGCGCCGGCGCATCCGTGCTCCGCGATCCCCACATCGCCCAGCTTCTCGACCTCGTCTGAACCGCGCACCAGCAACCGTCCTGTCGGAAAGAACGAGGTGTGAGGTCCACCGGCACTCGCTCCGGGACGTCGGTCCCGGGGACCGGGCAGCGCGGCGTAGGCACGAAGGTGCTGGCGTGCTCGTCGACGACCGGTGGGCGGTCGGGGGCCGCGGCAGAGCGCTGCGGGCAGGGCGGGCGTTCGCAGACCTTGCAGCCGAGGCCGATCGGAGTGGCGGCCGCCTCGTCGCCCAGGTCCAGGCCGGCGGAATGCACCAGCCGGCGGCCTGCCGGATCTCGCAGCCCAGCCCACCCTCGCAGCCCAGCCCACCCTCGCGGCCGGCCCGCTCGGCGACGCACCGGCGGCGGGCGGCCTGTTCATGTCGGACCATCGGGGTGTGGAGGCCATCTTCGACCTTGGTGGCGGCGATGTGGGCGGGGCCCTCGACGTCGCACCGACCGCGCGCACCGCGCTGGCCTGGCTCCCGCCGCGCGAGCTCTGGCCGCCGATCCAGGACGTCCGCCTGGCGCACGACCCGCAGATCCGCCGCTGGCCGCCGCACGTCAATGTGCTCTTCGGCTTCGTACCGGAGGCCGAGTTCGAGGCCGCCGCCCCACGGCTGGCCGCCGCGGCGGCCGAAACGCCGGCCTTCGGGATCCGGCTGCAGGGCGTGCACGCCTTCCGGCACCGGTCGGACTCGACGGTGTGGCTGGATCCCGCGGTGGCCGACCCGGCGCCGTGGGCTGCGCTGCACCGCGCACTGCGGGAGCGCTTCCCGCGCTGTCGGGGGCGGTCCGAGGGCTTCACGCCGCACCTGTCGCTCGGACGGACCAGCGATCCGAAGCGGCTCACCGCCGAGCTGACGGCCCGGCTGCCGGGGATGTCGACGCGGGTCGACGAACTGGTGCTGCTCTCGCGTCGCGGCGACGAGCCCATGCGGCCGCGGGCCACTGTCGCACTGGGGACCGGCGAGTTCCGCTGGTTGCCCGAGCCGGTGCCGGAGGGCGGGGCGGAGACGGCTGCACAGGCGTCGCACCTCGCCGCTGCCACGGACGAGGCAGCCGGAGAGCAGCTCGCCACACGGATCGCGGCCGCGCTACCCGAGGGCGTGGTCCATCTGGTCGGTTCACGCCGGATGGGCTGCGCGCTGGCGGGTGCGGACGTGGACCTGGTGGCGGCACTGCCCGGTGCCGTCGACCTCGACGAGCTGCGGGTCCGGCTGGCCGCCGCACTGCCGGAGGCCGGCCGGCTTCGTCCGGTCACCGGGGCCCGGGTGCCGGGTCTGCGGCTGAGCCTCGGCGCGCTGGGCGTGGACCTGGTCGTGGTCGCCACCGGCCCGCTCGCCCCCGCCAAGGCGGTGGCGCGGCGTGCCGAACTGGGCGAGGCGGCCGCGATCGCGCTCA
>NZ_JAHSQD010000191.1 GCF_020103755.1 Streptomyces sp. LS1784 | reverse complement strand
GCGCCCGCGGTCCGCTCCGAGCCACGGCCCTTCCTCATGCCGCCCGCCCCCGCGACACCTCCCGCCGTCCCCGCGGGCCCGGACCTCGGCGCCGAGTGCGCCCGGCTCTCCGACCTGGTCGACGCCGGCCGCCACACCGAGGTGCTCGGCCTCGCCGCCCGCCTGCTGCCCCGGGCCGAGGCCGAACTCGGCGATGCCGCACCCCTGGTGCGCACCATCCGCACCATCTACGCCCGCATCCTCCTGCACGAGGGCCACCCCCAGCAGGCCCTCCCCGAGTACCGCCGTCTCGCCGCCACCGCCGACGGCGGCCCGTACGGCCCCCAGGGCCTCGACCACCGCTACCGCGCGGCCGTCTGCCTCGAACGGCTCGGACACGGCGTCGAAGTCCTCGCCGAGTACCAGGCACTCCTCACCGCCCACACCGCCCGCCTCGAATCCGGCCTCGACACCGACCCCGAGCGCAGCTACGACCTCCGCGAACGCATCGGCCTCCACCTCGCCGCCACCGGAGACCCCCAGAACGCGTGGCAGTGGCTGCTCCCCCTCCTCCTCGACCGCGAACGCCGCGACGGCCCCCACCACCCCACCGTCCGCCGCCTGCGCCAGTCCCTGTCCACCCTCACCCCCGCCTCCACCCCCTGGCCCCCGCCCCAGCCCTGATCCCCTCTGGTCTTCACCTCCCCACGCGCGCAGCGACGGCACCGACCCGGTGGCCGCTGCCGACGTCCGGGGAAGACGTCCGGGCCCGGGGCGGCGCTCGGGCAGGGTGTGGGGACACGGGCGGGCGGGGTGAGGGCGCGGGGGTAGGTTCGGGGTGTGACGACGAATGCTGTGCCGACGAAGACTCCGGGCGCGAAGTTGATCCTGCTGACCACCACCCACCGGGTGGCTCCCGGCCTGCTGGCGTGGCCGGCGTGGGAGGCGTTGCGGTCGGCGGCGCGGGTGCTGGTGGGGGACGAGGGGCATCCGCAGGTGGCGGCGGTGCGGCAGGCCGGGGTGATGGTGGAGGCCGTGCCGGCCGGGTCGGCGCCCGCGTTGGCGCGGCTGCTGACCGGGCAGCCCGCCGGGGCCGGGCCGACGGTGTGGCTGGGCAGTCCGGACGGGGACCCGGGGCTGACCGACGCGCTGGCGCGGCTCGCGGTGGAGCACGCCGGCGAGGTGCCGGAGATCGAGGTGCTGCCCGGCTCGTACGACCTGCCGGGGTCACGGCTGCTGGACCTGGTGACGGTGATGGACCGGCTGCGCTCCCCGGGCGGCTGCCCCTGGGACGCCGAGCAGACGCACGAGAGCCTGGTGAAGTACCTGGTCGAGGAGGCGTACGAGCTGGTCGAGGCGATCGAGGAGGGGGACCGGGAGACGCTGCGCGAGGAGCTGGGTGACGTCCTGCTGCAGGTGTTCTTCCACTCCCGGATCGCCGAGGAGCACCCGGCCGAGCCGTTCACCATCGACGACGTGGCCGGGGACATCGTCGAGAAGCTGGTGTACCGGCACCCGCACGTGTTCGGGGACGTCGAGGCCGGGGGCGCCGCCGAGGTGGAGGCGAACTGGGAGCAGCTGAAGGCGGCCGAGAAGGCGGACCGCGAGTCGGTGCTGGACGGGGTGCCGGCCGGGCTGCCCTCGTTGGCGTACGCGGCGAAGCTGGTGTCCCGGGTGCGCCGGGCGGGCTTCACGGGGGTGCCGGACGAGCCGTACGAGCTGCCGGCCGAGCTGACCGCCGACTCGGCGGGCCGGCTGCTGCTCGCGGTGGCGCAGCGGGCGCACGACGCCGGGGTGGACGTGGACGCGGCACTGCGGTCGGCCGCGCGCGGTTACCGGGACGCGGTGCGCGCGGCCGAGGGCCTCAAGCCGGAGTGACGACGGGCTCGGGGTGACGGGCCCGGGCCTGGAGTGACGGGCCTCAGGCCGCCGTGGCGGCGGGCTCAGGGCGCCGCTGCGGCGGGACGAGTTCGCCGATGGCCTCGCCGACGAGGACGACGAGTTCGGCGAGGCGCTCCAGGTCGAGGTGGTCGGGCAGCTCGGCCAGCGAGACGATCCGCTCGCCGTCCGGGCCGGCCACGGCGAACAGGTCGATCGGTCCGAGGTGCTTCTCGGCGGTGTCCACGAGGGCGGCGACGTCGCTGGGGCGGCGGATGTCGCCGCAGACGCCGACGACGGGGCAGCCGGGCCGGTCGAGCTCGGAGGCGAGGTCCTCGGCGATGCCGACGTGCTGGTCGGCGATCAGCATTCCGGTGGCGCCGGCCGCGGCGAACCGGCGGGCGAGGCCCGCGCCCGACCCGCCGTCGAGGACCGCGATGACGACGACTGACCCGCTGACCCGCATGGCCTGCTCCTCCCTGTGGACGACACCGCACCGGCGCCCACGCGTACTGCGGAGGATCGTAGGCAGGTCCTGACCCTCCGCAACAGGGATTACCCCTCAGGTGACCAGGCTCACGCCCGCCCCGCGGCCAAGAGTCGGCCAAGAGCTGTCCACGGGCTGTCCACGGTCCGTCCATGGCCGTGCCACGGGGTGTTGGCGCGCCGGATGCGATCCGCCGGCGGCGGAGCGGCGGCCCGCCGGAGGGAGGGTCCCCCGTCGCACCGGATACGGTCGGTCCATGCCAGCTCAGCCCGACCCCGCCCGTCCCGCCGCCGCGCCCTCCGACGCCACCGCCCCGCAGCTGTTCACCTGGGAGTTCGCCGCCGACCCGTACCCCGCCTACGCCTGGCTTCGCGAGCACGCCCCGGTGCACCGCACCACGCTGCCGAGCGGCGTCGACGCCTGGCTGGTGACCCGGTACGCGGACGCCCGGCAGGCGCTCGCGGACAGCCGGCTGTCGAAGAACCCGGCGCACCACAGCGGGCAGGCGCACCGCACCGGCCGGGTGGGCATTCCGGGGGAGCGGCAGGCGGACCTGATGACCCACCTGCTGAACATCGACCCGCCGGACCACACCCGGCTGCGCCGGCTGGTGTCGAAGGCGTTCACCCCACGCCGGGTGGCCGAGTTCGAGCCGCGGGTGCAGCAGCTCACCGACCGGCTGATCGACGGCTTCGCGCAGCGCGGTTCGGCGGACCTGATCCACGAGTTCGCCTTCCCGCTCCCCATCTACGCGATCTGCGACATGCTGGGCGTGCCGGCCGAGGACCAGGACGATCTGCGGGACTGGGCGGGCATGATGATCCGCCACCACGGCGGGCAGCGCGGCGGCGTGGGCCGGGCGGTCAAGCGCATCCGCGCCTACCTGGTGGACCTCATCCACCGCAAGCGGGCCGACCTCGGTGACGACCTGATCTCCGGCCTGATCCGGGCCAGCGACCACGGCGAGCACCTGACGGAGAACGAGGCCGCCGCCATGTGCTTCGTGTTGATCTTCGCGGGGTTCGAAACCACCATCAACCTGATCGGCAACGGCACCTACGCGCTGCTGCGCAATCCGGAGCAGCGCCGGTTGCTGCAGGAGTCGGTGGCGCGCGGGGAGACCGCACTGCTGGAGACCGGGATCGAGGAACTCCTGCGCTACGACGGGCCGGTGGAGCTGGCGACCTGGCGGTTCGCGACCCGGCCGCTGACCATCGGCGGGGTGGACATCCCGGTCGGCGACCCGGTGCTGGTGGTGCTGGCGGCGGCGGACCGCGACCCGGCGCGGTTCGCGGCCGAGAACACCCTCGACCTGGCCCGGGCCGACAACCCCCACCTGGGGTTCGGGCACGGCATCCACTACTGCATCGGCGCCCCGCTGGCCCGGATGGAAGGGCGCGCCGCGCTGGCCACGCTGCTTTCCCGGCTGCCCGATCTGCGGCTCGCGGAAAGCCCGGAGAACCTGCGCTGGCGCGGCGGTCTGATCATGCGTGGGCTGCGCGAACTCCCGGTGGAATTCAGCCCGGAGGGCCGCTCCCCGCACGCGCCTCCGCATGCCCCTTCCGCGCCCTCGGCGCGCTGAGGTCACGCGACGGACGTCGCCGATCGCCTACCGGCGAGGGTGTGAACGCCCATCAATCCGGACATAACGCCGCCGTTGGTAGGCGATCGGACACGGGCCGTAATTCTCGTGTGATATCGACGATATGAGCTTGTGATTAGTCTGATGATCTGTCTACTCTCCCTGGAGTTCGCAGCTGCGGACCTCGTACGCGGAACGCCGAATCCTGCCCGCCGCGCCACGGGAAACCGACCAGAACCCTGGGCAGGGGCGGGGGAACCAGGTTTGTTGCCGTCTCCCCACGGCTTGGGGTGAAGCCGCCCGAGCGGAATCGTTTCCGCGTACGGCGGCCGGGCCACCTCCCGGTCCGAACCCGACAGCTCACCTCGCAGGCGTGCGGAGAGGGACCTCTTCATGCTGTTCGTTGGAACTGGCCGTCACCGTCGTCGCACCCAGGCCGAGAAGGCCATCGCCGTCGCCGGTGTGGCCGGCGTCGGACTCGCGATGCCGCTCCTCACCGCCACCGGCGCCTCCGCGGCCCCGGCCTCCACCTGGGACTCCGTCGCCCAGTGCGAGAGCGGCGGCAACTGGAGCATCAACACCGGCAACGGCTTCTACGGCGGCCTCCAGTTCACCTCCAGCACCTGGAAGGCGTACGGCGGCACCGCCTACGCGCCGCAGGCCAACCAGGCCAGCAAGGCCCAGCAGATCTCGGTCGCCGAGAAGGTGCTGGCCTCGCAGGGTCCGGGCGCCTGGCCGGTCTGCTCCCAGAAGGCCGGTCTGACCAAGGGCGGTGCCCCGGCCGTGGTCGACACCTCCTCGGACGCCAAGGCGCAGTCCGCCCCCAAGCAGCAGACCCCGAAGCCCGCCGTCAAGCCGGCCGAGAAGCCGGTCGCGCAGAAGCAGGCCGCCCAGAAGCCGGTGCAGAAGCCCGCCGCGCAGCCGGTCCAGCAGGCCGCCCCGCAGCAGCAGGCGCAGCCGCAGACCCCGGGCTTCTCCGGCAAGGCCGGCTGGGACGCCGACGCCAAGGTGTACTGGTACCAGAACAACGGTGCCTGGTACTGGACCAGCCACCAGAGCGTCTACCAGCAGTACGCCGGCCAGGCCGCCGCCCAGCCGCAGTACGCCCCGCACGCCGCGCAGCCGGCCCCGCAGGCCGCCGGCCACGACTACACGGTCCGCGCGGGTGACACCCTGTCGACCATCGCCGCCGCCCAGGGCGTGTCCGGCGGTTGGAGCGCGCTGTACGAGCAGAACCACGCCACCGTCGGCGGCGACCCGAACCTGATCCTGCCCGGCCAGGTGCTGCACCTCGGCTGAGCCGTCGCGGCCGGCGCCGGGCCGTCGTGCCCGACGCCGGTCCGTCATGTCCGGCGCCGGGCCGTCGCACGCGGAGCCGACGCCGTTGCGTCCCGACGTCCGAAGGGGGCCGGTCCTACCGGTCCCCTTCGTCCGCATTCGCCCGCTCCGGTGGGACAAGCTGGGGCAAGCAGGTGAACTACCGGCGGGTAGTGGGGCCACACGCTGAGACGGGACCGAGGTCGGCGTGGCCCCGGGAGCCCGGGCGGTTAGGCTCTGGTCGTAACGACTCCGCAATCGTCCTGCTGACAGCACCACCGTCAGACCGGACCCTGCTTCCGCAAGGAGATGCCTCGTGCCGTCCATCGATGTCGTCGTAGCCCGTGAGATCCTCGACTCGCGCGGCAACCCCACGGTCGAGGTCGAGGTCGGCCTCGACGACGGCAGCACGGGTCGTGCCGCTGTCCCGTCGGGTGCCTCCACCGGTGCCTTCGAGGCGCTGGAGCTGCGTGACGGTGACAAGAACCGCTACTTCGGCAAGGGCGTCGAGAAGGCCGTCCTGGCCGTCATCGAGCAGATCGGCCCGGAGCTGGTCGGCTACGACGCCACCGAGCAGCGCCTGATCGACCAGGCCATGCTGGACCTGGACGCCACCCCGGACAAGTCCTCGCTCGGCGCCAACGCCATCCTGGGCGTCTCGCTGGCCGTCGCGCACGCCGCCTCCGAGGCCAGCGACCTGCCGCTGTTCCGCTACCTGGGCGGCCCGAACGCGCACGTCCTGCCGGTCCCGATGATGAACATCCTCAACGGCGGTTCGCACGCGGACTCCAACGTCGACATCCAGGAGTTCATGATCGCCCCGATCGGCGCGGAGTCCTTCTCCGAGGCCGTCCGCTGGGGCGTCGAGGTCTACCACACGCTCAAGGGCGTGCTGAAGGAGCGCGGCCTGTCCACCGGTCTGGGCGACGAGGGCGGCTTCGCCCCGAACCTGGACTCCAACCGCGAGGCCCTGGACCTCATCGTCGAGGCCATCCAGAAGGCCGGCTACGTGCCCGGCCGTGACGTCGCGCTGGCCCTGGACGTCGCCTCCTCCGAGTTCTACGAGGACGGTGCCTACCAGTTCGAGGGCAAGGCGCTCACCTCCGCCGAGCTCATCGAGTACTACGCCGGGCTGGTCGCCGCCTACCCGCTGGTCTCCATCGAGGACCCGCTGGACGAGTCGGACTGGGACGGCTGGAAGGCCATGACCGAGAAGCTGGGCGACAAGGTCCAGCTGGTCGGCGACGACCTGTTCGTCACCAACCCGGCCCGCCTGGCCCGCGGCATCGAGACCGGCACCGCCAACGCGCTGCTGGTGAAGGTGAACCAGATCGGTTCGCTGACCGAGACCCTGGACGCCGTCGAGCTGGCCCAGCGCAACGGCTACCGCTGCATGATGTCGCACCGCTCCGGCGAGACCGAGGACGTCACCATCGCCGACCTGGCCGTCGCCACCAACTGCGGCCAGATCAAGACCGGTGCCCCGGCCCGCTCCGAGCGCGTCGCCAAGTACAACCAGCTGCTGCGCATCGAGGAGATCCTCGACGACGCCGCCGAGTACGCCGGCCGCGGCGCCTTCCCGCGCTTCCGCTCCGCGGAGTGATCAGCACCGCCACGCGGACTGTCGAGCACGGCAAGCACGAGGGCCGGGCGTTCCCGGTAGCGCACGCCTGACCGGTGCCCCGCCGTTCACCCCGTAGGGTGGACGGCGGGGCACCGTCGCGACCAGGAGGGGATACGGGAGATGGCTGGCTGGAGGATCCCGGGCTTGGCGGCCCGGCCCCGGTTCACGAGCCGGGCGACCGTCCTCGTCCTGGTGCTCTGCTCGCTGGTGGCGATCCTCGCCTACCCGACGCGGCAGTTCATCTCCCAGCGCGCCGAGATCTCCGCCCAGCGGGCGAAGGCCGACCACGCGCGCCAGCAGGTCGAGCAGCTGCGCCGGGAGAAGGCCCGCTGGCAGGACCCGGAGTACGTCAAGGCGCAGGCCCGCGCCCGGCTGCACTACGCGGTGCCGGGGGAGACCCCGTACATCGCGGTGGATCCGGCCGGTCAGTCCTCCGCCCAGCCCTCCTCGTCCGCGGCCGGTGCCGCCTCTTCCCAGAACGCAGCTCCCGGAAGCGCCGGCGAGGCGAAGGCCGCCAAGCCCTGGTACGTCGGCATCTGGGACTCGGTGGACGCCGCCGACACCGCTGCGGCGGCCCCCGCCACCCCCCTTCCGCTCCCACCGTCCCCCGTTGGAGACACCTCCCCCCATGACCACTGAGAACCACCCCACCGTCTCCGACGCCGACGTCGCGGCCATCGCCGCCCAGCTCGGCCGGGTGCCGCGCGGCCTGCGCGGCGTGGCGCACCGCTGCCCCTGCGGCAACCCGGACGTCGTGGAGACGGCGCCCCGGCTGCCGGACGGCACGCCGTTCCCCACGCTCTACTACCTGACCTGCCCCAAGGCCGCCTCGCTGATCGGCACCCTGGAGGCGGAGGGCGTGATGAAGGAGCAGAGCGCCCGGCTCGCCGAGGACCCGGAGCTGGCCGCCGCCTACCAGAAGGCGCACGAGGACTACATCGCCCGGCGCGACGCGATCGAGGTGCTGGAGGGCTTCCCGAGCGCGGGCGGCATGCCGGACCGGGTGAAGTGCCTGCACGTGCTGGTCGGCCACTCGCTGGCGGCAGGCGAGGGCGTCAACCCGCTCGGTGACGAGGCGATCGGCATGCTGGAGGACTGGTGGGCCAAGGGCCCGTGCGTCTCCCCGGCCGAGGTCGAGGCCGCCGGTGAGCGGGTCGCCCGCAACCGTGCCAAGGAGCAGGACCACGAGGCCGTGATCGCCGCCAAGCAGCAGAAGACCGCCGAGCGCGCCGCGAAGAAGCGCTCCGCCGACGAGGCCGCGGCGGAGCGGGAGTCCGAGTGAGCACGACCCGTGTGGCCGCGATCGACTGCGGCACCAACTCGATCCGCCTGCTGGTCGCCGACCTCGACCCGGAGACCGGGGAGATCACCGACCTGGACCGCCGGATGATCGTCAACCGGCTGGGCCAGGGCGTGGACCAGACCGGCCGGCTGCACCCGGACGCACTGGCCCGCACCTTCGCGGCCTGCCGGGAGTACCAGGAGATCATCTCCGGCTTCGGCGTCGGCCCCGAGCGGCTCCGCTTCGTCGCCACCAGCGCCTCCCGGGACGCCGAGAACAGCGACGAGTACGTCAAGGGCGTGCGTGACATCCTGGGCGTCGAGCCCGAGGTGGTGAGCGGCGAGGAGGAGGCGCACCTGTCCTTCGTGGGCGCCACCAAGGAGCTGGCCGGCGGTCAGTTCCCCGGTCCGTACCTGGTGTTCGACCTCGGTGGCGGCTCCACCGAGTTCGTGCTCGGCACGGACGACGTGCAGGCGGCGCGTTCGGTGAACATCGGCTGCGTGCGGCTCACCGAGCGGTACTTCGGCGACACCGAGCTGCCCTCCGAGGAGCAGGTCGCGGCGGCCCGGGCGCACGTGCGCGCCGAACTGGACCGGGCCGAGGAGGTCGTCCCGCTGACAGGAGCGGCCACCCTGGTGGGCCTGGCCGGCACGGTCACGACGGTGTCCGCGATCGCCCAGGGCCTGCCCGGCTACGACTCGGCGGCGATCCACCACTCGCGGGTGGGCCGGGAGCGGGTCGCCGAGATCACCCGGGAGCTGCTGGCCGCCACCCACGCCGAACGCGCGGCCATTCCGTCGATGCACCCGGGCCGGGTGGACGTGATCGCGGCCGGGGCGCTGGAGCTGCTGGAGATCATGGAGCGCACCGGCGCCGCCGAGGTGGTCGTGAGCGAGCACGACATCCTCGACGGCATCGCCTGGGGTATTGCCACCTGACCCCGTGCACGGCTTACCCGCCCCGGCCCCGGCACCCCTTTCGGGGGGCCGGGGCCGGGGCGCGCCCGAGCCCGGGCGGGAAAGTTCGTGAATTTCTTCACATGGCGATCCGGCCATTCGTCGCACCGGCTCGCCCGCTACGTCCGAAATGTGGGACCGAAGGCCCGTCGGCCGAGTCGCCCATGAGATCGCAGGTCAGACCCGGTTCGAGGTTTGAATATCGAAAACACGCGCGGGAACCCGGGCGCTGTGCGGATCGTTGCTGCTCAGGCCGGTAGTGCTCCGGCGCGCGTTCGCGCGGGGTCGCCCAGGGGTGCGAGCCCCCGCGCCGGGCCCGTTTTTGCGGCCGCGCAGTGTAGCACGGGGGGTCCGTCAACTTGTGACCGGGCTCACGAAGGCTGCTCCGGACGGTGCTGGATACTTTCGGATATGAGCACCACGGAGCGTCCTCGCATCCTCATTGTCGGCGGTGGTTACGTCGGCCTGTATGCCGCGATGCGCATCCTCAAGAAGATGCGCTACGGCGAAGCGACCGTCACGGTCGTGGACCCGCGGTCGTACATGACGTACCTGCCCTTCCTCCCCGAGGCGGCCGGCGGCAACGTCGCGCCCCGCAACCTCGTCGCGCCGCTGCGCAGCGCCCTCAAGCAGGCGGAGGTGCTGACCGGGTCCGTCACCGGCATCGACCACGCCCGCAAGGTCGCCACCATCCAGCCCGCGGCCGGCGACAGCTACGAGCTGCCCTTCGAGTACCTGGTCGTCGCGACCGGCTCGGTCTCCCGCACCTTCCCGATCCCGGGCCTGGCGGAGAACGGCATCGGCATGAAGACGGTCGAGGAGGCCATCGGCCTCCGCAACCACGTCATGGCGCAGCTGGACAAGGCCGAGTCCACCACGGACGAGGAGATCCGCCGCAAGGCGCTGACCTTCGTGGTGATCGGTGGCGGCTTCGCCGGCATCGAGACCGTCGCCGAGATCGAGGACATGGCCCGCGACGCGGCCAAGCTGTACAAGACCGTCAGCCGCGACGACATGCGCTTCGTGGTGGTCGAGGCGGCCAACCGCATCCTCCCCGAGATGGGCCCGGACCTCGGTCTGTGGACCAAGGAGAAGCTCGAGGAGCGCAACATCGAGGTCTACATCGAGACCTCCATGGACTCCTGCGTCGACGGCCACGTCATGCTGAAGAACGGCATGGAGATGGACGCCTCCACCATCGTGTGGACGGCCGGCGTGAAGCCGAACCCGGTGCTGGCCGAGTTCGGCCTGCCGCTGGGCCCGCGCGGCCACGTCGACACCGCGCCGACCCTCCAGGTCCAGGGCTTCGACTACGTCTGGGCCGCCGGCGACAACGCCCAGGTGCCGGACCTCGCCGCCGGCGAGGGCGCCTGGTGCCCGCCGAACGCGCAGCACGCCTGCCGCCAGGCCGTCGTCCTCGGCGACAACGTGATCTCCGGCATGCGCGGCTTCCCGCAGAAGGAGTACAAGCACAAGAACCTCGGTGCGGTCGCCGGTCTCGGCCTGCACAAGGGCGTGGCGATCCTCTTCGGCAAGTACAAGCTGAAGGGCCGTCCGGCCTGGTGGTTCCACCGCCTGTACCACGGCGCGATGGTGCCGACCTTCAACCGCAAGGTCCGCGTCTTCACCGACTGGACGCTCGCGATGTTCCTCAAGCGCGAGATGGTCGGCCTCTCCCAGATGGAGCGGCCGCAGCTTCCGATCCAGGAGGTCACTCCGCCCACCAAGCCCGTCGAGGCCGCCAAGCCGGCCGCCGACAAGGAACTCGCGAGCAAGTAAGCGACTGAGACCCCGGTGTGGGAGCACCGGGGTATGAGTCGGAGGCCCTCCGCCCGGCAGCATTGCCGGACCACGACCTCCGTGGTGCTCAGCCGGCCGTGCGACCGGGCGGAGTACAGAAGTAGAAGGTCCCCTGCCGAAACCCTTCGGCAGGGGACCTCTCTCGTTCCGGGGACCGGTCAGTCGGTCTTGATGCTCGACAGGATGTCCAGCTTGGACGCCCGGCGGGCCGGCCAGATCGCGGCCACCAGGCCGACCACCCCGGCCAGCGCCAGGAACAACGCCAGCTGGCCGTACGGCAGGACCGTGGTCAGGCCGGAGAGGCTGGACTTCAGGGTGCCGTTGATCGCCCAGGCGATGAAGCAGCCGAGCAGCAGGCCGATGCCGGCGCCGAACAGCGAGATCACCACGGACTCCAGACGGACCATCCGCTTGATGCCCCCGCGGTCCAGGCCGATCGCCCGCAGCATCCCGATCTCGCGCTTGCGCTCGAAGACCGACATCGCCAGCGTGTTGACCACGCCCAGGATCGCGATCAGGACCGCCATCCCCAGCAGGCCGTACATCAGGTTCAGCGCGAAGGTGATGGTCTGGCTGAACTCGTCCCGGACGTCCTGCTGGGACTTCACCTCGATCACCGGGTTGGCGCCGGTGGCGTCCTTGAGGGCCTGCTTGAGGCCGTCGGTGGCGCCGTCCTTGCCCTTGACCAGGACGTCGGAAATGTGCGGCTTCGGCTCGTGCTTGGCGATGTCGGTGTTGGCCAGCATGACCCGGCCGAGCATGCCGCCGCTCTTGTACACGCCGCCGACGGTGAGCGGGCCGGTGGACTCGTCCGCGAAGGACACGTTCAGCACCGAGCCGGTGGTGACGTTCAGCTTCTTGGCGGTGTCCTCGTCGAGCAGCAGCTGGCCCTTGCCGAAGCCGGCGGTGGAGCCGCTGGTCAGCTCGACGTCGGCGAGCTGGTCGAGCACGGCCGCGTCCAGGCCGGAGACCACCATGCTGGTGCCGTTGAGGTCCCAGTACGCGCTCGTCATCGCCGAGGAGGCCGCCACGCCGGGGGCCTTGGCGATCTGGGCGGGCACCTGCTCGGACAGGCTCATGCTGTTGGCGGCCCCGACGATGAAGTCGGCCTTCATCGACTTGGTGACGGCCCGGTCGATGGTGTCGTTGACCGAGGCGCCGATCACGGTGAGCCCGGTGACCAGGGTCAGACCGATGGTCAGCGCGGCGGCGGTGGCGGCGGTGCGGCGCGGGTTGCGCACCGCGTTCTGCTGGGCGAGCTTGCCCGGGGTGCCGCCGAGCCCGCGCAGCAGCGGGCCGACCAGCGCGACGACCGGACGGGAGAGCAGCGGCAGCAGGACGAACACGCCGATCAGGGCCAGGAAGGCACCGAGGCCGACCGGCAGCCGGCCGCTGTCGTCGCCAGTGGAGGCGCCGTAGCCGATCAGCGCGAGACCGCCGCCGGCGAGCACCGAGCCGATCGTGTTGCGGACCACCAGGCTCTTCTGGGAGACCGGCTGGTCGCCGCTGCTCATCGCGGCCACCGGGGCGATCCGGGAGGCGCGCATGGCGGGCAGCAGGGCCGACATGACCGTCACCAGGACGCCGACCACGACCGTCACCACGACGGTGAGCGGCTTGATCACCAGCGAGCCGTTCGGCATGTTCTCGTTCAGCGAGCCGATCAGCGACTGCATCCCGGCGCCGATCCCGATGCCGGCGATCAGACCGGCCACGGCGGAGACGGTGCCGATCAGCAGGGCTTCGATCAGTACGGAGCGGGTGACCTGCTTGCGACTGGCGCCGACGGCGCGCAGCAGGGCCAGCTCCTTGGTGCGCTGGGCGACCAGCATGGTGAAGGTGTTGGCGATGATGAAGATGCCGACGAAGAGCGCGATGAAGGCGAAGACCAGGAGCATCGTGCGCATGCTGCTGGTGCCCTTGGAGATCATGTCCTGCTCGTCGGCCTTGAGCTTGGCGCCGGTCTCGACGTCGAACTGGTGGCCGGACGGCACCGCGGGCTGGGCCTGGGCGAGCAGAGCGTCCTGGCTGGTCCCGGGCTTGGCGGTGAGCACGATGCTGCTGTAGCGGCCCGGCTCCAGCAGGGTCTGCTGGGCGGTGGCCTTGTCGAACAGGGTGAGCGTGCCGCCGGTGTTCACCACCGGGTCGTCGGTGGTGAAGACGCCGGTGAGCTTCGCCTCGACGACCGGGCCGTTGGCGGCGACCCGGACGGTGTCGCCGACCTTGTAGCCCGCCTTGTCGACGGTCTTGCGGTCGAGCGCGACCTCCTTGGCGGCCTTCGGGCCCTGGCCCTCGACCATCGGGTAGCGCGGGTCCTTGCCGTCCTGGCCCGGCGCGAAGTTGGCACCCTTGGCGGCCCAGACCTGGCCGATCAGGCTGCCCTTCTTGTCGGCGACGCCGGTGAAGCCGCTGACCACGCCACGGGCGCCGGCGGTGCCCGGCAGGGCGGCCAGCTGCTGGAGGGTGGCGTCGGTGAGGGTGGCCGAGCCGCCCTCGCCCTTCTGCCGGGCGGAGGCGGAGGAGCCGGCCGCGCGGTCCACCACCTGGACCGAGACGTCCGAGTAGCTCTTGGAGTTGCTGTCCCGCATGGCCTTGCCGAAGGTGTCGGAGAAGACCATGGTGCCGGCCACGAAGGCGGTGCCGAGCATGACGGCCAGTGCCGTCATCAGCAGTCGGCCCTTGTGGGCCAGCACGTTGCGCAGTGCGGTGCGATACATGGGGTGTCCTGGGAGGGTCGGTGAGCGGGCTGCGGCTGCGGGTGTGTCAGCTGGTACGGCCCTTGGCGTCGAAGCGGCGCATGCGGTCCAGGACGGTGTCGGCGGTGGGGTTGTGGAGTTCGTCGACGATGCGGCCGTCGGCGAGGAAGACGACGCGGTCGGCGTAGGAGGCGGCGACCGGGT
>NZ_JAHSQD010000190.1 GCF_020103755.1 Streptomyces sp. LS1784 | reverse complement strand
TGATTTTGTCGGGTTCATATGAGAGCCACTGCTCCGGTGTGAATGAGAGCCAGGTCTAGGCCGTTCGTGGCGGTGGTGTACTCGACCGTGGCGGGTGTTCTTCGGCGAGTTCGGGAGCCAGTCCGGCGAGATTGGGAGCCACTGATCGGGTGACCTGGTGGGCGTGGGCGGAGTGTCCGTAGGGGCTGGGGTGGGGGCGTCGGTAGCTTGTGATCGCAGGCCCGGGTCGCCTCCCTGACAAGTCGCGGCCAGGGCCTCGTTCCTGGACGCGCCGGAGGGCTGGTGTCCGCGTACTCGTTGAAGTGCTCAGCCGGGTACGGATAGACGTGCACAGCGTCGTGCGGATCGGCGATGAGACGAGCGGATGCAGAACCGACGCTTCAACCGACCGCGATCCGACCACCGGACTCAGCGAGACCCATAAGAACAGTCCGGCGGCCGCCGTGATGTTCCGTTCCCAGCGCCCCGGCATCGAGCGTGTGCCGCATCCGCTTCTGCCGACTGTATGGGGACACTGCCGCCTGCCAGCACTGCACTGAGCCGTCCGCAAGGCCAAACATCGGGTGTGTCAGAGCCGTCTCGTGGTGAACAGGGTGGTCCCGTACGCCGCGTCCACTTCCTTCCGCTCGGTCTCGGTGAACCCGACCTTAGCCAGAACACGGCGAGAAGCGGTGTTCCAGTCCCAGACCGTGGCCCACAGACGTTCGTATCCAGACGATCTCGCCCATTCCAGAACCGCCAACGAGGCCTCGGTCGCGTATCCCTGACACCAAACTCGGCGTAGCAGTTCGAAGGCCAGTTCGGGTTCCCCTGCCGCTCCTCGCCCGCTGTCGACCAGCCCGCAGTAGCCGATGACGTCATGAGAGGCCTTCCGCTCGACCGCCAGCAACCCGGTCGACCACAGCTGGTTGGTGCGGATCGAATTCTCGAGCTCCGCGACTGTGGGGTGTCCGTCTGCGTCGATTCGGCGGTGCGGCGGCACTCGTGGATCACGTTCGGTCCACAGCTCACGCTGGACGACAGCCTCGGCTACCCGCCAAGGCCTGAGCAGCAGGCGACTCGTCTCAAGTACAACCTCGCTGTCCGGAGTTGCGCCATCTGTCATGACAGTAACCATCTCACGGGCGAACGCGCTGTCGTGCCACGGGGTGCGGGGTCGGTCCTGCCGATCGTGGACGCTCGATATGCGGGACAACCGAGATCAATCCCTGAGCGTCGTCTTGGACTTGTGCACGTTCGCCAGCACGTGGCTGAGCACTCTCGCATGTACGCCGCCAGCTGGACCCGTGGGGTCCAGCCCTCCGTGCTGCTGGTGGCGTGTCAGTTCGGGGTGGGGGAAGTGAGGTGACCCCCGGAACGTGGACACAGGGGTTCATGCTGCGAGTGAGAGTCTAGCGTGCATGTGGTGTTGCTGTTCGAACTCGATCGGTGAGAGGTAGGACAGCGTGCTGTGGCGACGGTGGGCGTTGTAGTAGGTCAGCCACTGGGAGATCTCCAGTCTTGCCTGGCTCATCGTCAAGACCGGCTTCCTGTACATCACCTCTCGCTTCAGTGACCGGGCTACCCGCGCTTTCGCGGCGTGGGGGGCTCCCCTCCGAGGTGTGGACACCAGTGCTATGCGGCGAGTGCCAGCGTAACTGATCGTTGTTCGAACTCGATCGGGCTGAGGTAGTTCAGCGCGGAGTGCCTCCTGCAGGTGTTGTAGCGGGTGATCCAGCGGAAGACCACCAGGCGGGCGGCGCGGGCTCCGGGCCAGCGCTTCGCGCCTTGGAGGGTCTCCCGTTTCAGCGTGGCGTTGAACGCCTTGGTGGCGGCGTTGTCCGCGCTTGTACCGACCGCGCCGCGACTCCTGGTGACGCCCAACTCCCGGCAGATGTCGGCGAATTCCTTGGACACGTACTGCCCAGGTTCGGGCTGGCCCGTCGCAACGCCCGGGAGGGTTAGCGAGAAGCCCCCGGCTTCAGCCAGGGGAGGAGTCACGACCGTTCCAACGACCCGATCACCACAGGGACACGTTGTCATTGAAGTAGCGAGTTACGCCTGTCTCGCTACTCTGCGTGCCGGGCACCGTCGCAGGACCCTGACGCCAAGCCCGAAGCTCCTGAGCAGCGACGAACATCGGTGTTGGGGATCAAAGGAACAGCTGTGCGGTAAACCTTGGCGGGCCGCGCCTTGGCCTGTGTCACCCGGTTGTGAGGATGCGGCAAATGTCGCCTTCGGTGCAGGTGGCGGGGTCGGTTGCGGAGGCGGTGCGGGCCAGTTCCCGCAGCATGGCGCGGGTCGTGGCCAGCTCGGCGAGGCGACGCTCGACGTCGGTGAGGTGCTGGTCGAGCAGCGCTGTGACGTGCGCACACGGGGGCTGGCCGCCGTCGCGGATCGCGAGGACGTCGCGGATCTCGGCGAGGCTGAGGCCGGCCGCCTGGGCGGAGCGGATGAAGCCGACCCGGGCGAGGGCGTGGGCGGGGTAGTCGCGGTAGCCGCCCGGGGTCCGGGGCGGGTTCTTCAGCAGCCCGGCCTGCTCGTAGAAGCGCAGGGTCTTGGTGGTGGTGCCGGTGGCGGTGGCGAGGTCTCCGATGCGCATACCTTCACGGTAGCCCTTGACCTTCCAGCGTGGTGGAAGGTCTAGCGTGGGCCGCATGACCTGGAGGTGTCGCTGATGCGCGTGGAGATGCTGATCGTCCCGCACTGCCCGAACGGCCCGGTGCTCAGGGAGCGGCTGGAGCTCGCCCTCGGGGGCCGAACCGACGTGGAGCTTGCGGAGCACGTGGTCGACGACCAGGCGCAGGCCGAACGCTGGGGCATGCACGGCTCGCCGACGCTGCTGGTCGACGGCCGCGACCCGTTCGCCGAGCCGGGCACTGCGGCCAGCGTGTCCTGCCGACTCTACCGCGGGGCGGACGGCCGGATAGACGGAGCGCCCGCCGTCGAGGAGCTACAGCGAATGCTCGGCACTGCCGCCACCGGCGGAGCGGACCGGGCGGCCGGCCGGTCCGGGCGGGGCCGTCTCGCCCCAGCCGAGCGGGGCCTGCGGGCGGTGCAGCAGGCCGTCCTGCAGTCCTTCGCCACCACCGGCTCCCCACCCGCGGCGGCCGAGTTGGAGTCGGCGGCCGAGCCCTTCGGCGTACCGGCCGCCGAGGTCCTCGCCGAGCTGGTCGCCGAGGACTTCCTGACCCTGGACGACACCGGCCGGGTCCAGGCCGCGTACCCGTTTTCCGCCATCCCCACCGAGCACACCGTGGAGATTTCGGCCGGACCGACGGTGTGGTCGATGTGCGCGATCGACGCGCTCGGTATCCCCGTCATGCTCGACACCGACGCCGTCATCACCTCCACCGACCCGGTCACCGGCGAGAACGTCCGCGTGGAGTTCGCCGGCGGGAAGAGCGCCTGGCAGCCGGCCACCGCAGTGGTTTACTACGGTGTCTGCCCCGGCAACGGCCCGGCGTCCACCGTGTGCTGCGGCTACCTGCGCTTCTTCACCACCCGAGCCACCGCCGAACAGTGGAGCGGCCGACAGGTCGACCTCAGCGGTGCCGTACTGGACCAGGCCGAGGCCGAACGCCTTGGCGCGGACATCTTCGGCCCTCTCCTGAGCGCACCAGCCCGGTAGGAGCGCCGCCATGAACCCGAGCCGGCACCGCGACCCGAGCAGTCCGAGCGGGATGCTCGGACTGTTCGCGGCCGTCGCCGTCGCAGCCGTCGTGTGCTGCGCGGGGCCCGCGCTGATCGTCGCGGCGGCCTCGGGTGCGCTCGCCGCCTGCCCCGGCACGTGGTGGGCCCTCCTTGCCGCGGTGCTGCTGACCGTCGCGCCGCTGGCTGGTGGCTGCGGCGGCGACAGGCCTGCCGCCCGCCGCGTCCTCCGCACTGATCGGGGGTCCGAGGGTCGAACGTCAGCACCGGCCGTTTCCGGTTGCAGAAGAGGGAGCCCTTTACCCAACTACAGCCTGACCGAGCTGGGTGGGCAGGGATCTTCGGTCACGCCTCATCACTCTCCGTGCGTCGCATCGGATGCGAGTTCCTCGCATCCGATGCGACACGGGTACCGCCGCGCACGAGGCGCAGGTGTGGACCGCGCTCGGGTACGGCGGCTGGGCCGCGTACGCAGGCCCGGTGGCCAAGATCAGCAGCGCCCACGACAGCGCACCCTAGCCACCAACCCCGACACAACCCCGAATCCGTCGGTGGTCAAAGTCCGATGAGACGAAGTCCGACCCGTCAAACTCAAGGTCACGCCGGGGCCCTCCTTGCGTGCTGTGCCCGCTCCCGCCGGGGAGCGGGACGGCTCCCGTCAGGCCGCGGCGGGCGCGGCGGCTGCGGCGGCAGGGCGGCGCGACAGGGCGTCGGACACCTTTGCGGTGGCATACAGCGAGACCGCGAGGGCGGCCACCAGCGCGGCGCCGGCGGCGAAGACGCTGCCGTCGGAGACCGCCTTGGCGCTGCCCGCCTCGCTGCGGGCGGACCCGGCGATGAACGGCAGGACCACCAGCACCGCGACGCCGAGGGCGACCTCGCCCCAGACCACCTTCGGGAAGTGGCGCAGCGTGAGGTGGAGCAGCGAGGCGGAGTCGTCGGCACGACGGGCCTGCGCGATCCGCGGCATCAACCAGAACTGGTTGAAGGCGCCGGCCGTGACCAGACCCAGGACCAGGAGGATCTTCACCAGGAGGGCGATGCCGTAGCCGGTGGTCCACAGCTGGGGGACTGCGCCGACGTGCTTCCAGCTGAGCCACAGGCCGGAGACGGTGACCGCGCCGACGCACACCATGGCGACCAGGCTGAAGCGGCGCCAGATGTCGGCCCACAGCAGGCCGGCGCCCTCGCCGAGGCGGCTGCGGGTGCCCGCGAGGACGACCAGCAGGGCCAGGCCGCCGAGCCACACGGTGCCGGAGACGATGTGGATCTGGTCGAACGCCGGGTCGAGCCAGCGGTCGAGGTCGGTGGGCGCGGTGGCCGGTATGCCGGCGATCAGGGTGACCGCGAGGGCGGCGGGCAGCGCCGCGAGGGCGAGGCGGTCGAGGTGGCGGCGCACCGCCGGGACGAACAGCGCGATCAGTGCGACGGCGGTGGCGACGAGCACGATGTTCTGCAGCAGGTAGAGCGTGCCCTGCGCGATCCAGGCACCCTTGGCCGCCGGGGCGTCGAGGAAGTCCGCGATCCGGGCGGGGGCCAGGGCGTCGCCGAAGGGCATGCCCTTGCCGGCCCTGGCGACGCGCGCCGCCAGTTGGAAGTACCCGGTGACCAGCAGGACAACGCCCGCCCAGGCCAGGTAGCCGGCCGACCGTCTGCGCAGCGCGGCGGCGTCCTCGGGGGTGGTGCTCTCGGCCCTGAGGGCCGGGCGCACGGCGGCGATGTAGGTGACTGTGCTGCCGATGGTGCCGCTCAGGCCGACGAAGTAGCCGGCCTTGGTGAGGACCCGCCAGATTTCGGGCGTGGTGTATCCGGCCGTCTTCGCGGCCAGCAGCAGATTCATCATGAAGTTAGCCTAGCCTTACTAAGGCCAGCCTGTCCTTATGTGTGTTTTATGTCTCGTGGACTGCCGTTGAGGAGCAGGCCCGGGGCGGTGAGGTCGTGGCCGGACTGCCGGACTGCCGGACCACCCGGTCAGTGCCGGCTGGAGATCAGGTCCGCCGTCCGGGCCAGTCGGCGCACTGCGCCTGCACCCAGCGGCCGAGCTGCTCGCGCTCGAACACCGTGTCGGAGGGCAGCGTGGTCCAGCCGACGCGGCCGTCGACCTCCAGCCACCACTGCCGGGCGGTGGCGTAGGCGCGCTGCCAGGTGATCGGCCAGGCCGGGCACCATCACGGGTCGATCTCCTCCAACGCCCGACGCCGCTCCGGCGACAGTGCACTCGGCTGGTCGGCCGGCACCTGGGCCGAGGCCCGCAGCTCAGAGAGCCACGTCCCGATCGCGTACCCACCGACCGATGCCCTGGCGGGCGCCGCCAACGACCCGCCGTGGCCCTTGGACCAGACCCGCGCCCAGTCCAGTCCGGCCTCGAACCGGGCGTCGGAGACCGACCGAATCATCCCTGCGGCACGCCGCAGAACGCGGCCACCCGTTCCCGCGCCGCCGCGTTCGGGTAGCCCTCGCCGTCCGGCCGGTAGTCCTTGAAGAGCAGACGGCGCTCATCCCGGGTGACCGGCGGCGGCAGGAGGTCTCTCACATCCAGGCGGCAGCACGCTGCCACCCGGCCGAGGTGCGGCAACGTGGTCTCACCGGGCAGGGAGTCAGACGGACCACCCACGGCCGCCCTTCCGTAGCGGCGCGCACCCGCGAGGAGGTGACCGCCGGGATCCTGCGGGCCGCCCGCTCGTTGCCGGCACCGGCACCGGCACCGGCACCGTCGAACTCGACGACTCCCGGGTGCCGGCGCTGTGCTTCACCAGGCTGTCCAGCCGGCTGCTCGCCGGCCGGGCCGCTGGATGGTTGCCACCGCCGGCCTCCAGGCAGGCGGCCAGCAGACGTGGGCGCGCGGTGGATCACCGGCGCGCGGGCATCCTGCCCGGGCGGGACGGATCGGTGTCCCCTCCGCCCGGGAGAGGACACCGGGACACCGCACCGGGGCGGCCGGGGTGGGCGGGCTCAGATCTTGACGGTGAGCCAGGCACCGAGGCCGCTGCAGCCGCGGGCGTCGTAGGTGGTGCTGCGGTAGCCGGCGGGGATGGGGGAGTAGGGGCAGGTCCAGATGCCGTTGCGGACGAGCTCGTGGTACCAGGCGCCGACGCCGCTGCAGCCGCGGGAGTCGTAGTTGGTCAGCACGTAGCCGGAGACGATCGGTGAGCCGGAGCAGGTCCAGAGGCGGTCCTGGGCGGGCTGTTGGTACCACGAGCCGTGGTTGTTGCAGCCGCTCGCGTTGTACATGGTGATGACGTAGCCCGCCGGGACGGGTGCCCCGGAGCAGCTCCAGCTGCCGGAGGCGGCGGTGGCCGGGGTGGCGGCGGTGCCGGTGAGAGCGGCCGCGAGTACGGCGACGGCCGCGGCCGCCCGTCCCGCGCGGGTCATCAGCTGACGGAGGATCCTGGTCACGGCGAGGCGTTCCGATCGTTCGTCTCCCCGCCGGGTGAGCGGCGCGGGAGGGCGTAACAGCGGGGACGCGCCGCACCCTAGCGGGGGTGATCACTGCGGTGACAGAGCGGGAACGGCGGATTGGCACACCTGGCCGAATTTTGACCGGAACCTGCGCGTCCGGGAGGAGGGGCGCGACCGGGAAGCGGGGCGCTCTGCTCAGGGGGCGGTCTTGATCTTCTTCATGGTCAGGTGGGACTCGACGTGCAGGATGCCGGGCAGGCCGGTGAGCTTGGACGTGAGGAAGGCGCTGTAGGCGTCGTGGTCGGCGACGGCGACGCGCAGGAAGTAGTCGGGGCGGCCGAACATTCGGCGGAACTCGACGACCTCCTCGTAGGAGGACAGGGTTTCCTCCAGCAGCTCGATGGTTTTCAGGTCGTTGGCGTAGACCTCGACGTCGACCATCACCTCCAGGCCCCGGCCGACGGCCTCGGGGTTGATGACGGCGTGGTAGCCGGCGATGACGCCGGCCTCCTCCAGGCGTTTGAGGCGGCACAGGCAGGGCCGCGGAGTCAGGCCGACGCGCTTGGCGAGTTCGACGTTGGTGAGGCGGCCGTCCTGGCTCAGGTGAAACAAGATGTCTCGATCGATGGCATCGAGCGTGATTTTGTTGCGACCGGGTGCATGGGCGCCTCGGCAAGGCCTACAGCACCTTCGCGCTCACCGACGAGGCGTACGCCATGACCGCCGGCGGGCGGGCCCGGACGTGGTCCGGCGCGCGCATCCTGGCCCTGCAGGCGCTCCTCCAGGTCTACTGGGTCGGCGGCGCCACCGCGGGCGCGCTGCTCGGCACGCTGATCCCGGAGCGGGTGACCGGCCTGGACTTCGCGATGACCGCGTTGTTCGCCGTCCTCGCCCTCGACGCCGTCACCGAACGCCGCGGCGACCTGCCGACGCCCGTCCTCGCGCTGCTCAGCGCGCTGGCCGCCCGGCTCCTCGCGCCCGCCGAACTGCTGCCCGTGGCCTTCGCGCTGTTCACGGGAGCCCTGCTGGTCCGGTACGCGGCCCGCGTGCGGAAGGGGCCGCGCCGTGCCTGACACCCGCTATCTGCTGCTCGCCGTGGGAATCTCGGCGGCCGTCAACTGGGCCCTGCGGGCCGTGCCGTTCGGCCTCCTCGGCATGCTGCGCACCAGCCGGGTCGTACAGTACCTCGGCGCCCGGATGCCGGCCGGTGTGATGGTGGTCCTGCTGGTGTACTGCCTGCGGGACCTCGCGCCGTCCTGGTCGAGCGCGGTCGCGCCGCTGGCGGCGCTCGTCGTGACGGTGGCCCTGTACCTGTGGCGCCGCAACGCACTGCTCAGCATCGTCGCGGGCACCGCGGTGAACGTCCTGCTGGCCAGCACGTTCTTCGCTTCCTGATGTCGTTGTCAAGCCGCCTCGGTCACTGGGGGTGTGACGTGGTAGCACCGTCGGTCGCGGATCAGCGCCCACAGGACGTTCAACCGTCGTCGGGCCAGGGCCATCACGGCCTGGACGTGCCGCCTGCCCTCCGCGTGGTGAGGTCGGCTCGGGACGATGACCAGGCCGCAGCGGACAGCACGCGCTCCGGCACCTCCGTCGGGACAGGCCGGTCGGTGAATCCGCGCACCACCCGCCGGCGGGTGACCGCCTCGTAGACGTCCATGAACGCGTGTCTCCCTGCTCGACGTGGCCGCCTTCGCCACACCCGATGCCGGCGTCGCGGGGCTCCTAGGGTGCGGCGGTCGCGGTGCGGTAGAACTCGGCTGCGGTGACGGTGGCAGGGACGCCGAGTTCGGTGGCGACCGCGCTGATCGCGGTGGCACCGACGGCGAGGTCGGCCTGGCCGTCGGTGGTGAAGTACGGTGCGATGAACCTCTCGTAGTGGGCGCGGGCCTCGTCCGCGGTGTGTCGGCCGAGGAACGTTCGGACGTGCCGCACCGCGGTGTCGGGTTCGTGGTGGATTACCTGCAGGGCTCGCCGGTGGGCCCGTACGACGGCCTGGACCGCGGGGTCGTCCGGGTGGATGCGGGTGGGGTCGACGGCCACGCCGACGGTGGGAATCCGGAAGTGGTCGCCGATCCAGGCCAGCACCTGCCAGCCGTGCTCGGCAGCCACCGCCTCCGGTGCCATGGTGCTGCCGACCAGGGCGGCGTCGATGCCGCCGTCATGCAGCCGGCGCAGGTCCATGCCGTAGTCGCCGGGCGTGCGGACGACGGTGTGGATGTCGTGGTCCGGGTCGAGGCCGGCCCGGCGCAGCACGATCCGGGCGAAGCATCCGGGTGCGGTGTGGGGGGCGTGTACCGCCAGCCGTCGGCCGGCCAGGTCGGCCAGGGAGGTCAGGCCGGGGCGGGCGAGGAACCAGAACAGAGGGCGGTGGGTGTTGACGGTGAGTGCGACCCAGGGGAGGCCGTCGGCCAGTCGGGACAGCAGTGCCCGGCCGAGGCCGATGGTGGCGCCGTGGCGCAGCCGTTCCTCGTCCCAGGAGCAGCCGTCGCGCAGCGCGACGTGGACGCCCTCGTCGGCGTAGTAGCCCTGCTGGTCGGCGATGTAGGCGACCAGTTCCTCGTGCAGGCCCCGTCCGACGTAGGCGAGATCGATCGTGTACATGGACGTCTTCCTTGGTCGTGTCACTGCCGTGCTCCTGCGCGTGCCCGGCTGCTGCGGCCCACGGCCGGCCCACGGCCGGCCCACGGCCGGCCCACGGCGCCGAGGTGACGGTGTGCCGGGTGCGGTCCGGCCGTCGACCGGACCGGCACGGTCGGGCCCGGTGTGCGCGGGAGGGCGGGGCGTCAGTACATGGACATGCCGCCGTTGACCGCGGCCGTGGTGCCGGTCATGAAGGCGTTGTCCTCGCTGGCGTAGAAGGCCACGGCCTGGGCGACGTCGCCCGGGCGTGCCAGGCGGCCCAAGGGGGTGGCGGTCACCTGCCGCTGCTTGTGTTCGTCGTCGAACACCTTCGCCATGCGGGTGTCCTCCACCGGGCCGGGCTCGACGACGTTGACCGTGATGCCCTGCGGGCCCAGTTCCTGAGCGAGGTACCGGGCGAACTGCGCCAGCGCGGCCTTGGCCGTGCCCAGTGCGATCATGCCCTCCCGGGGCGAGCGGCTGAGGCCGGTACCGAGATAGATGATGCGACCCCAGCCCTGTTCGGTCATGGCGGGCAGAACGGCTCTGGTGACCGCGAACGCCGCACGCATTTCGTCGTCGAGCTTGCCGCCCAGTTCCTCCCACGTGATGTCCTGGAACGGCTTGATCACATACGGGGTGAGCGCGTTGTGCACGAGCACGTCGATGCCGCCCCATGCCGCCCGGACCTGTTCGACCATGCCCTCGACGGCCACTGCCTCGCGCACGTCGGCCTGCACGGCCATGGCCCGGCCGCCCGCGGCCTCGATGCCGGCCACGACATCCCTGGCCGCCGTGTCGCTGCGGAGGTAGTTGACCACCACGCGCATCTCCCGCGCGGCCAGAAGGCGCGCGGTGGCCGCACCGATTCCGCTGCTGGCCCCTGTCACCAACGCCACCCTGCCGGTTGCCCCGGTCACGGGCCCACCTCCTGCTCATCGTCGCGGGTCGTCGGCATGACCGCCTGAAGTCGTTCACCGTCGAGCCGAAGGCGGTCCCACCCGGCAGCCCGGGCGGCGCCGACAGCAGTCCCCGCCGGTGCCCGTCCCGGAACAGCCCGTCGAGTCGCCAGTGAACCACCGCGTCCACACGCTGCTCCTCGTACTGGCGCAGCATCGCATCGCTCCGCCCCGTTGCGGGCCGAGCCGCGCCGATCCGCCCGGGCCCACTGCCTGCCGCGATCGGGAACCGCTACCACCCGCACACCGAACGGCCGCCCCGCGCGGCCTCGCTCTCCGCCCGTACCGTGCGCGACGCCGCTGCGAACCGTGACCACCGACGATCCCGTCGCCGGCCTGGGCACCAAGGATTTCTACGCATCACGAGTTGTCCGATCTTGATCCGCAGTGTCCTAAAGCCGAGTCGCTGCCTTGGCGATCTACGCTGTGACCGTTGCCCATGACGTTCAACGGCCCGTCGCCCTGGGGAAGCCTCGAAGTGTTCCCAGGTCCCCGGATCGATCCGGCTGCCTGCAGAGGGGACAGTGCGATGGATGCTGACATCCGGACCAGGGCCGCAGTCGAGGAACACTGGCGGGCATCGGAAAGCGGGGATACCGAAGCCGAGCACGCCATCTACGCGGCGGACGCGATCCTCGACTACCCCCAGTCAGGTGAACGATTCCGGGGCCGCTCGACGATTTCGGCGCAACGTGGCGGTCACCCTGCCAGTCGGCACTTCGCTGTTCACCGGATCGTTGGCAGCGGGGATCTGTGGGTGAGCGAGTGCGTCATCACGTACGACGGGGTGCCCACCTACTCGGTGAGCATCATGGAATTTGCCCACGGGCATGTGGTGCACGAGACGCAGTACTTCGCGGATGCTTTCGGTTCGCCTGAATGGCGGACAGCACTCGCGGAGCCGATGCCGGGCAGGAACATCGCCGAGGCCTGACCCAGGGCCGGCTTCGGTCGGCAGCAGGCGGGCTGCGGGAGTTCGTGGCAGCCTGTTTCCGGATCGCTCGAAGGGGGGCGGAGCCTGAATCACCACCGGAGAGAGGACCTGGCATGCAGGCCGTCGCCGTTCGAGACCGCGCCGCCGGTGTCGAGGGAATGTCGCTGACGGAGGTGCCCTACCCCCACCTCGCCGAGAACGACGTCATCGTGCGCGTGCATGCCGCTGGGTTCACCCCGGGGGAACTCGCCTGGCCGGGAACGTGGACAGATCGCGCCGGGCGCGACCGGACGCCGAGTGTGCCCGGACACGAGCTGTCGGGCGTCGTTGCCGAACTCGGGTACGGCACCACCGGTCTCTCGGTGGGCCAGCGGGTGTTCGGGCTGGCCGACTGGACCCGGGACGGTTCGCTGGCCGAGTACACCGCGGTGGAGGCTCGCAATCTGGCTCCGCTTCCGGCGGACGTCGACCACACGGCGGCTGCCGCACTGCCGATCTCGGGGCTGACCGCCTGGCAGGCCCTGTTCGACCACGGCCGGCTTACCGCGGGGCAGACCGTCCTGGTCCACGGGGTCGCGGGCGGTGTGGGGTCGATCGCGGTGCAGCTCGCGCGTGAGGCGGGGGCGCGGGTGATCGGCACGGGCCGGGCCGGCGACCGGGACACCGCTGTAGGGCTGGGCGTGGATGCCTTCGTGGATCTGCAGGCCGATCGGCTGGAGGGTGTCGGGGAGGTCGATCTGGTCCTCGACGTGATCGGCGGCGAGGTCCAGGAGCGCTCGGCCCCGCTGGTGCGGGCCGGGGGCACGCTGGTCACCATCGCCTCGCCGCCCGAGGTCCGTCCGCGGGACGGCCGGGCCGTCTTCTTCGTCGTCGAGCCCGACCGTGCCCGGCTCGCGGACCTGGTCCGGCGACTCAGGGACGGACGGCTCAAGCCGATCGTCGGCGAGGTCAGGGCGTTGGCCGAGGCACCCGCCGCGTTCGCCCCCGGCCGCCACGCCCGTGGCAAGACCATCATCCGGATCACGGACGGCGGATAACCGGCGGCAGAGCGCGCGGACGCCTGGCCCCCGTGATGACCGGTGTCTGGTTTTCAGTGGCTCGGCGTGGCTGTTCACTGGGGTGGTCGGGATTCTTCTCCCTGGTCATAGGTGTTGGTCGGGGATGGTGAACGGTGGGCGGGTGCGGGGTGAAATGTCCCGCTGTATCGCGGTGAAGAGCCGGCGCCGATCGCTATCGCCGGCCCCGGGGCGTGGCTTGTGGCCGTGGTCCTGGGCGGGAGCCGGGGGGACCAGAGCCTTCTAGTGCTGTGACCGCACAGGTTCGCCGGGTTGCTCGCTGTGCTGGTTGGAAACGATGTCGTTTCCAACCAGCGGGGGAGGCAGGATGGCACCACCGGTCAGGGTCCGCAGGCTGACTTCGCAGGAGAGACAGAAGCTCCAGCAGCTCGTGCGGCGGGGCAGTACGAGTTCGACGTTCCAGTGTGCGCGGCACCCCGGACGCCTGCGCGCCCCGCCGCTTCGCGCCGGCCGCAAAAAAATTCGTCCGCCCGGCGGACAACCGGCCGCGTCACCCATCGCGTTCAGCAGCCGTGAGAACGACACGACCGCCGCGGCCGACCCGGCCACCACAGCTGACGGGAGCGGCACGGACACCATGGCAGGGACAGCACGATGAGGGACGAGACACCGGACTTCGAGGAGTTCGTCTCCGCCTGCGGCCCGAAACTGCTGCGCGTGGCCTGGCTGCTGACCGGCGACCGGCACCAGGCGGAGGACCTGCTGCAGACCGCACTCGCCAAGGTCTGGCCCAAGTGGGAGCGGATCTCCCTCGACCGTCCCGAGGCGTACCTGCGCAAGGTCCTGGTCAACTGCCACGTCTCCTGGTGGCGCCGCCGCTGGACCGGGGAACTGCCGCACGGCGAACTGCCGGACCGGCCGACGGCGGGCGCGGACCCGTACGAGGACGTGGTGCTGGGGCAGGTCGTCGCCCAGGCCGTCCGGGCTCTGCCGCCGCGTCAGCGGGCCGTGGTCGTGCTGCGCTTCTTCGAGGACCTCGGCGTGCAGGAGACCGCCGAGGTGCTGCGCTGCTCCACCGGCACGGTCAAGAGCCAGACGCACCGCGCGCTGGCCGCTCTGCGCGGTCGGCTGCCGGACCGGGAACTGCTGCTGGACGGAGGACACCGTGACCGGACGTGACCTGCTGGACCCGGACGCCCACGGGGCCGCTGACGGCGAGGAGGAGCAGGAGCTGCGGTACCTGCTCCACCAGGCCGTACCGGACCTGGCCGCCCCCGAGGACCGCATGGACCGGGTCCGCGCCCGCGCCGTTCGCACCCGGTCCCGGCGGCGGCGGGCCGCCACGATCGGCGCCGGACTGACCGGCGGGCTGGTC
>NZ_JAHSQD010000019.1 GCF_020103755.1 Streptomyces sp. LS1784 | reverse complement strand
GCCGCGACGGCCTCGGCGGCCGGGAGGGCGTTGAACCAGCGCAGCGCCAGCGCGGCGCGGCCGGCCCCGGTGAGGCGGCCGGTGAGCCGGAGGCGGGCCAGCCCGCCGTCCGGGTGGACGTTGATGCGCACGTGGGTCACCGCGCGGCCGGTGTCGAGCCGGAAACGGTGCCGGGTGTCGGGCTGGAGTCGCGTGCGAGCCAGGAGTTCGAACCACTCGCCCTCGGCCGGGTCGGCCCCGGTCGAGGCGTCGAAGCCGATCAGATCGGCCCAGCCGGGGGCATTGGCGACGAAGCAGGAGGTGTCCACCTCGACGGCCAGGACCTCACCGCCCCCGGCCAGGGCGATCTGCACCCAGTCGTTGGCCTTGTCGCGCCGACGCCGGGTCTCCCAACCGTCGCCCATGACGGAGGCGCGGCCGGGAGCGTTCAGGTTGTGCGGGGAGGAGAAGTAGCGGTCGGACGCCGCCTCGGCCACGCCGCCGTACTCCTGGGCGGCCAGGTCGAAGGTGAGGCCGTCCAGTTCGCGCGGGTCGGGCAGCACCTCGCCGTGCACCCGCAGCCGGGCGACGCCGCCGTCCGGGAAGATGTTCAGCCGCACGTGGGTGTAGCGGGTGCCGTCCGTGACGGCGAACTCGTGGGCGGTGTCGCCCCTCAGCCCGGTGCGCGGCACGATCGTGGTCCACTCGGCGTCCTGGAGTTCCTCGGGCGAGGGGTGGCCGGGGACGGACGCGGCCTCGACCGAGGCGGACTCCGGGTAGTTGCCGGTGAAGTGGGCGGTGTCCACGATCACACCGCGGACCACCCCGGCGGCACCGAGCCGGACGATCGTCCAGTCGTGGTCCTCGTCGGTGGGGTGCGGCTGGTCGGCGGAGACACCGCGGCGGCGCTTGGACTCCCAGCCGTCCATGATCTGGCCCTTGTGGCCGAACGTGTGCGGGCGGAACTCGGCCGGCTTGGCGACCAGCAGGTTCTCGGCGTCCGCGAAGGTGTCCTCGTTCGTGGCGACGACGCCCGCGCCGAGCAGCCGGGAGGCCAGGTTGACCAGCTCGGTGAAGGGAGCACTCGGGTTGTCGGCAGTGGTCACTGACTCTCCTCTAGGCGCGTTCGGACGGGGTGGTGGCGGGGTGGGAACGGGGCCGGACGAGCTGCCGGCCGAAGGGGCGGGCTGCGGGGTCCACCTCGCGACCGCGCAACCAGGTGGCGCGCACCGCACCGGTGAGGGTCCGGCCCGCGTAGGGCGTCACCGGGTTGCGGTGGTGCAGTCCGCTCGCCCGGACGGCGAACTCGCCGTCCGGGTCGAAGGCGACCAGGTCCGCGTCGTGGCCGGCGGCGATGGCGCCCTTGGTGCCGGTGAGGCCGGCCAGTTCGGCCGGTCCGGCGGACATCCAACGCACCACATCGACGAGGGTGTGGCCGCGCCGGCGGGCCTCGGTCCAGACGGCCGGCAGGCCGAGCTGGAGCGAGGCGATGCCGCCCCAGGCGGCTGCGAAGTCGCCGCTGCCGCCGTACTCGGGCAGCAGTTTGAGGTCGGGGGTGGACGGCGAGTGGTCGGAGACGACGGCGATGAACTCGCCGTTCGCCAGGGCCTCCCAGAGCGCGTCCCGGTTGGACTCGTCGCGGATCGGCGGGCAGCACTTGAAGGCGGTGTCGCCGTCCGGCACCTGCTCGGCCGCGAGGGTCAGGTAGTGCGGACAGGTCTCGGCGGTCACCCGTACGCCGTCCTCGCGGGCCTGCCGCAGCAGCGGCAGCACGGCGGCGGAGGAGACGTGCAGGATGTGCACCCGGGCACCGGTGCGCCGGGCCGTGTCGAGCAGGTGGGCGACGGCCGCGGTCTCCGCGTCGGCGGGCCGGGAGGCCAGGAAGTCCCGGTAGTGGACGCCGGGCTGCTGCGGGGCGGCGGCCAGCACGGCCGGGTCCTCGGCGTGGATGATCGCCAGCGCCCCGATCCGGGCCTGCTCGGCCAGCGCGGCCGCCAGGTCGGCGGCCTCGACGTGCGGGAACTCGTCCACCCCGGAGGGCGCGAGGAAGCTCTTGAAGCCGAACACGCCTTCCTCGTGCAACGGTTCGAGGTCCGCGACGTTGCCGGGGACGGCGCCGCCCCAGAAACCGAGGTCGACCCAGGTCTGCCCCTCGGCGGCCTTCCGCTTGAGCGCCAGCCCCGCCACCGTGGTGGTAGGCGGGATCGAGTTGAGCGGCATGTCGATGATCGTGGTGACGCCGCCGGCCGCGGCGGCCCGGGTGGCGGTGGCGAACCCCTCCCACTCGGTGCGGCCGGGCTCGTTGACGTGCACGTGGGTGTCGACCAGCCCGGGCAGCAGGGCGGTGTCACCGAGGTCGACGAGATCGCCCTCACCGGCCGTGAGCGAGCCGTGCGGGGCCGTCCGGGTGATCTTCCCGTCCTGGATCAGCACGTCCGCGGGGCGCTCGCCGTCGGGCAGGACCACCCGCCGGGAGCGGATCACCGTCGGTTGGCTGAAAGGCATGGGAGACCTCCGGAACCTGGGAGTCGTGGTGGTTCGAGGGCGCTTCGGGGGTGTTTCGAGGGCATCGCTTCGGGGGGCGGCACCTCGGGGGGCGTCGCTTCGGAGGCGGTGGAACGCGGGAGGTGGCGAGGGATTGCCGGGAGCCTAGGCCCGCCTTCAACAAAACGTCAATGGATGAACGCACGAGGGTTCAGCAGGGCAACAGCCGGGCGGCCAGCTGCTCCCCCGCGAGTTCGGCCAGCTCGGAGGCCCTGGTCATGCTCTCCCCCGGCTGTTCGGCCAGGTCGGTCAGCGCGATGGCGGCGGTGAAGCCGGCGGCGCGCCACTCGGGCTCGGAGAGCTCCAGCCGACCCGCCACGGCGGCCACTCGAACCCCCGCCCGGGCGGCCGCCGCGGCGACTCCGGCAGGGGCCTTGCCGTGGAGCGTCTGCGCGTCCAGGCAGCCCTCGCCGGTCACGACGAGGCGTGCCCCACGCACGGCCCCGTCGAAGCCCAGCAGGTCGAGCAGCAGCTCGATGCCGGGTCGCATGGTGGAGCCGAGCAGGGCGAGGGCGGCGAAGCCCACCCCGCCCGCGGCGCCGGCGCCGGGCGCCTCCCGGACGTCCCGCCCGGTGGCCCCGGCGACCAGGTCGGCGAACGTGGTCAGCCCCTCCTCCAGGACCACCAGGCCCTCGGCGTCGGCGCCCTTCTGCGGGCCGTAGACGGCGGTGGCGCCGCGCGGCCCGAGCAGCGGGTTGTCCACGTCGCAGGCCACCACGACCTCGACGCCGCCCAGGGCGTCGACCAGCGGGCCGAGGTCGATCTCCGCGAGCCTGCGCAACGCAGCGCCGCCGGGCGGGAGTTCGACCCCGTCGGCGTCGCGCAGCCGCACCCCGAGCGCCTGCACCATGCCGGCCCCGCCGTCCGTACAGGCGCTGCCGCCGAGGCCCAGCACGATCCGCTTGACGCCGAGCGAGACAGCCTTGGCGATCAGCTGGCCGACCCCGTAGGACCCGGCCGCGAGCGGGGCGGTGCGGCCGCCGGGCAGCCGGGCGAGACCGGAGGCCTGCGCCAGCTCGACCACGGCGGTGTCGTCCCGGACGGCCAGCGCGGCGTCCACCGGCAGTCCGGTCGGACCGGTCACCTTGGCCGGGACCCGGCTGAAGCCGGCCGCGAGCGCGGCGGCCAGGGTGCCCTCGCCGCCGTCGGCGACGGGCAGCTCGCGCACCTCGGTTCCGGGCGCGGCGCGCCGGATGCCTGCGGCGATCCGGGCCGCCACCTCGGCGCCGTCCAGGCTGCCCTTGAACTTGTCGGGGGCGACGACCACATGGCCCTGGCGGGGAGTGGGGGGCATGGCGCGGTCCTCGCTTCCGTACGGGTCTGGCGGTGGTGGTACGACGTGCGTCCAGCATGGGGCGGGGCGGCCCGGGGGTGCCAGCTCCTCGGCCGCAGTGGCCGGGGCGGAACGCTCCCAGGAGATGCGCCCCGTTCGGTGCGTTCCGAAGGGGGGCCGGCACCGTCCCGGGCGGCCCGGGGGTGCGACCCCCTCCCCGCCGTTCCACTGGTCCCGCTTCCGACGTACGAGAGGCTCCCCTCGGCAGGGAGGAGGCCGGGCGACGCGTACCAGGCACGACCGAAGTGCCCCCAGGGGGACGTACGCGTCACCGGCTTGGATCGACCGACGGGCGGGCGGATGAGCCCCGGCCCGCACGCCGGTCGGGTCCGGCCTCCTGACGGCGCGGGCACGACCGGATGGGTACACGCCGCCAGGAGGAACTCGGGCGGGGCTCCGCGCGGGAACCCCCGGGGGGTGTTACTCGACCTCGCGCCCGGAGAGCCGCTCGACGCCACGCAGGAGCGCCGAGTGGTCGAGCGAGCCGTCGCCGTTGGCCCGGGCGGAGGCGACCAACTGGGCCACCACGGCGCCGACCGGCAGCGCGGCGCCCACGGCGCGGGCGGCGTCGGTGACGATGCCCATGTCCTTGTGGTGCAGGTCGATCCGGAAGCCGGGGGCGAACTCGCGGTTCAGCATGTTCGCCTTCTTGCGGTTGAGCACGGTCGAGCCGGCCAGGCCGCCGCCGAGCACGTCCAGCGCGGCCGCGAGGTCCACGTCGGCGTTCTCCAGGAACACCACGGCCTCGGCGAGCACCTGGATGTTGACCGCGACGATCAGCTGGTTGGCGGCCTTGACGGTCTGGCCGGCGCCGGACGGGCCGACATGGACGACCGTGGTGCCCAGCACGTCGAACAGCGGCTTGGCCTCGGCGAAGTCCTCGGCGGCGCCGCCGACCATGATCGACAGGACGGCCTCCACGGCGCCGGCCTCGCCGCCCGAGACCGGGGCGTCCAGGGTGCGGATGCCCTTCTCCCCGGCGGCGGCCTCGACCTTGATCGAGGTCCGCGGGGTGATCGAGGACATGTCGATCACCAGGGTGCCGGGCTTGGCGTTCTCCAGCACGCCGCCCTCGCCCAGGACGACCTGTTCGACCTGCGGGTCGGCCGGGACCATCGTGATGACGACCTCGGCGTCCTTCACCGCGTCCGCGATGCTGGTGGCGCCGTGGCCGCCGGCCGCGACCAGGGCGTCGATCGGCGGCCGGGTGAGGTTGAAGCCGGTGACGTGGTGCCCGGCCTTGACGAGGTTGGCGGCCATCGGGCTGCCCATGATGCCGAGGCCGATGAAGGCGATCTTGCGGCTCATCGCGTCGAGTTCCTTACGTGTGCGGGTGGGAGGTCGGGTGGGTCCGCGGCGCGCTGCTCGGCGACTCCGCTCCTTGGCGGCTCCGCTATCCGGCTGCGCGCAGTTCGCGCGGCAGCCACCCGAAGCTGTCGGCGCTGACGCCGGTGGAGGGGCGGTACTCCAGGCCGATCGAGCCGGTGTAGCCCGCGGCCGTGAGCCGGGCGAACAGGTCCTCGAAGTCCAGCTCTCCGGTGCCGGGCTCGTTGCGGCCCGGGTTGTCGGCGATCTGCACGTGGCCGATGCGGTCGGCGTGGGTGTCGATGACGGCCGCCAGGTCCTCGCCGTTCCTGGCCAGGTGGTACAGGTCGCAGAGGAATCTGGCGTTCCCCAGGCCGGTGGCGGCGTTGACCCTGTCGACCACCTCGACCGCGGCGGCGGCCGAGACCAGCGGATAGTCCGGCGACTCGGCCCCGTTCAGGGCCTCGATCAGCAGGACGGCTCCGATTCCGTGCGCGGCCCGCGCGGCGAGCACCAGGTGCTCCAGCGCGAGCGCGTCCTGCTCGGCCGGGTCGACGCCCTCGACCCGGTTGCCGTACAGCGCGTTGAGCGCGGTGGCGCCGAGCGAGGCGGCGAGTTCCGCGGCGACCGGGACGTTGGCGCGGAAGCGGTCCCGCTCGGACGGCACCGAGACGGTACCGCGAGCGCCCTTGCTCAGGTCGTCCAGGAGGTTGAGGCCGGTGAGCCGCACGCCGGCGTCGGTGAACGCCTTGCGCAGCGCGTCCAGTTCGGCCTGCGAGGGGTCGCGCTCCTCCCCGAAGGGCCACCAGAGTTCGGCGGCGGTGAAGCCGGCCGCGGCGGCCGCGGCGGGGCGCTCCAGGAGCGGCAGTTCGCCGAACAGGATCGACAGGTTGACCGTGAAGCCGTGCTTGGCAGCCGCCGTCACGTCACTCACCTCTCATCTCTCTTCCTTCATCCGCAACTTCCACGATCCGGAAGAGGGATTCTGTGTGGTGGAAGCATCTCCGGCCTGCCGAGCGAGTGTCAAGAGAGTCGCAACATTTTGTTGAAGAAGCCTGGGCGTGCGCCGCCCCAGGGGGCCGGACCGTTCGATCACCCGGCCCCTGCCCGCCCGCACACCTGCTCGCTACAGTGACCTCGTGCGATTGATGGTGGAGTTCACGACAGAACCGTTCGAACTGGACACGTTCCCGGAGCACGCCGCGGCGGCCCGCAAGGCCGTCGACGAGGCCGGCCTGGCCGTGTCGGTCGGCCCCTTCGGCACCGGCGCCGAGGGTGAGGCCGAGCAGGTCCTCGCCGCGGTGACCAAGCTGCTCAAGGAGACCCTGGACGCCGGGGCGACCCGGATCTCGGTCCAGGTCAGCCTGCTGGGCGAGGAGGGCGGTACGCCGTGACCGAGAACGTGGAACACCCGCTCGCCGCGGCGGTGAAGCCGCTGCTGGCCGCGGTCGGCGCGACGCCCGTCCCGCTGGACGAGGCGAAGCCCGACGACGTGGTCCTGGAGTGGGAGGGCGTCCCGGCCCTGGCCGTCCGACTGCCGCACCTGGGCAGCGCACTGGACCGACTGCTCGCCGAGATGACCCGCCAGTTCGACGGCCGCCCGCTGGCCGAGCTCGACCGACTGGAGAAGCAGCGAGTCGTCGCCCTCCTGGAGGAGCGCGGCGCCTTCACCGTCCGCCACGGCGTGGAGACCGTCGCCTCGGCTCTGGGCGTCAGCCGCTTCACCGTGTACAACTACCTGAACCGCCAGGACGGCGCGAAGTCGTCCTGACGCCCCGGTTCGGCGCCCTCCGGGGCGCATGCGACCCCATTCCGGGGGCTTCCGAACGGGTGACCCCGCCGGCATGGCAGGACTGGATCGGCCTGCGGCGGGGCACACTTGGCGAATCGCACACGAAAGGGCCCGGCACCGCGGCCCGGTTCAAAACGTAACCACCAACCGTTCAACAAAGTGTTGACGGCCGGGTGGGGCCGATCTAGCTTTTCCGGGTGGCACCACTCTTCAGGAGGTCCACTCGTGACCAACCATCCCCACACCCTTGACGCCCTGGCCGCGGCCGACGCCGCGGAGTTGGAAGAGATCCTGCTGGAGGTATGCTCCAGCCCCCGCTGGGCCGCCGCGATCGTGGAGGCCCGACCCTGGTCCGACCGTGAGGCCCTGCTCGCCGCCAATTCGGCGGCCATGGCGTCACTGACGACCGAGGATCTGCGCGACGCGATGGCCGGCCACGCCCGGATCGGCGAGCCCATGGCGGGCGACGCCACCTCCGAGCGCGAACAGGCCGGAATCCAGGGCGTGAACCAGGCGATCCTCGACGAACTACACGAGGCCAACGCCGCCTACGAGGCCAAGTTCGGCCATGTGTTCCTGATCTGCGCGACCGGCCGCACCGCGGTCGGGATGCTCGCCGCCCTGCGCGATCGCCACCCCAACGACGCCGCCACCGAGGCGGAGATCGTCCGAGGGGAGCTGTGCAAGATCAACGACATCCGGCTCAACCGCCTGCTCGATGCGCCCTGACAATCCGCCAGTTTGTTTCGCACCGAATCGTTCCGGTTGCCCCATCAGGAAACTGACGCACCATCACTTCTGCCATCAGTAAGGTCACTCCACCCATGACTGGCATCTCCACCCACGTGCTCGACACCAGCCTCGGCCACCCGGCCGAGGGCGTCCCGGTCGAGCTCGCACTGCAAACCGAGGGTGGCTGGCAGGTGCTCGGCACCTCCGCCACGGACTCCGACGGCCGGGCCAAGGACCTGCCGGCCGTGGAGGCGGGCTCGGTCGTCCGGCTGCTCTTCGACACCGGCGCTTACCACGCGCTCAAGTCCTCCGAGCCGCCGTTCTTCCCCGAGGTCTCGATCGTCTTCACGGTCGCGCCCGAACAGCACCACTACCACGTGCCGTTGCTGCTCAACCCGTTCGGATACTCGGTCTACCGCGGAAGCTAGTGGACCGACCTTGAAAGCTTAGGAGCCACGTCATGGCCCACGTGCTCGGCCAGAACCAGTACGGCAAGGCGGAGAGCCGCATCGTCCGGATCCACCGCGACTCCACCCGGCACGAGATCAAGGACCTGAACGTCTCGGTCTCGCTCCGCGGCGAGTTCGAGGACGTCCACCTCACGGGGTCCAACGCCAACTGCCTTCCCACCGACACCACCAAGAACACCGTCTACGCCTTCGCCAAGAAGTACGGCATCGAGTCGGCCGAGGCCTTCGGCATCCTCCTGGCGCGCCACTTCGTCGACGACACCGAGCGCGGCGTCGTGCACAGCGCCCGGATCCGGATCGAGGAGTACGCCTGGGAGCGGATCCGGACCCCGGACAGCTCGGCCCGCTTCATCGGCTCGGAGGAGGTCGGCCACTCCTTCGTCCGCAGCGGCCAGGAGACCCGCACCAGCGAGATCGTCTACGACGGCGAGTCCGTCCAGGTGATCTCCGGCCTGAAGGACCTGGTCGTCCTGAACTCCACCAACTCGGAGTTCTGGGGCTACATCAAGGACGGCTACACCACCCTCCAGGAATCCTACGACCGCATCCTCGCCACCCAGGTCACCGCCCGCTGGAAGTTCGGCTACAGCGGCAGGGACGGCGAGGCCCAGCCCAACTGGAACCGCTCCTACACCCAGGTGAAGCGGCACATGCTGGAGGCCTTCGCCGAGACCTACTCCTACTCGCTGCAGCAGACCCTGCACGCGATGGGCACCCGGGTCCTCAACAACCGCGCCGAGGTGGACGAGGTCCGGCTCGAACTGCCCAACAAGCACCACTTCCTGGTCGACCTGGAGCCGTTCGGCCTCAAGAACGACAACGAGGTCTACTTCGCCGCGGACCGCATGTACGGCCTGATCGAGGGCACCGTGCACCGCGAGGGCGTCGTCCCGGTCATCCCGGTCGCCTGACCTCCCCGCCCCACCACCAGGTGGACACCGCCCGGAATCGCCGCACCCTCCGGTCCCCACGGGCCGGTCGAGTCCGGGCGGGCCGCTCCACCGACCCCACCACCGCACCACCGCGCGTTCCATCCGTACCAGCAGTTTCTCCACCCCCACCCCCACCCACCGGAGTTCGTGTCTGCCTCGCGGCGGCCGGCCCGGGGCACTGGAGAGGCCGGCCGAGGGATCCTTGCACCGCCGTCCCGCTCTCGGTCACACCAGCACCAGCCGCACTCCAGCGCCACGGGCGCGCCGGGAGCCACGGGCACAAGAGGGGCTCGACATGGCACCCAGCAACACCAGCAGTACAGACGGCGGTTCCACCCCGGAAAGAGCGCACGGCCCGGACGGCGTGTCGGCACACCTCCCCGGCGAGCCGCCCCGGCCCGGGACCCACCCCGTGGACGAGTTGCTGCCCCCGGTGAAGCTGTTCTCCACCGGACTCCAGCACGTCGCCGCGATGTACGCGGGGGTCGTCGCACCCCCGCTCATCGTCGGCGCCGGCGTCGGGCTCTCCGCCGCCGAACTCGCCCTGCTCATCTCGGCCAGCCTGTTCACCGCCGGACTGGCCACCCTCCTCCAGACGCTCGGCATCTGGAAGATCGGCGCGCGACTGCCGTTCGTGAACGGCGTCTCCTTCGCGGGGGTCGCGCCCATGATCGCCATAGCGAAGGAGCACGGACCGAAGGACGCCCTCCCGGTGATCTTCGGATCGGTGATCGTCGCGGGGCTCCTGTGCTTCCTCGCGGCACCGTACTTCTGCAAGCTCATCCGGTTCTTCCCCCCGGTCGTCCAGGGCACCGTGATCACCCTCATCGGGGTGTCCCTGCTTCCGGTGGCGGTCAACTGGGCGCGCGGCGGCTCGCCGGGCGCCCCCGGGTACGGCTCCATGCGGGCCATCGGCCTCGCCGCGATCACCCTCGTCGCGGTGGTGCTCTGCAACCGGCTGCTGCACGGTTTCTGGCAGCAGCTGTCGCTGCTCATCGGCTTGGCGCTCGGCACCCTGATCGCCTTCCCGCTGGGGCTCGCCGACTTCGGCGCGGTCAAGGACGCGAACGTCTTCTCGCTCCCCTCCCCGTTCCACTTCGGCGCGCCGATGTTCGACGCCGCCGCGATCGTCTCGATGTGCATCGTCATGATGGTCTCGATGACCGAGTCCACCGCCGACATGCTCGCCCTCGGCAAGATCGTCGATCGCGAGGCGGACGAGCCCACCCTCGCCGCCGGCCTGCGGGCCGACGGTCTGGCCACCGCGCTCAGTCCCGTCTTCAACGGCTTCGCCGCCAGCGCCTTCGCCCAGAACATCGGGCTGGTGGCGCTGACGAGGATCCGCAGCCGCTACGTGGTCGCGGCCGGCGGAGCCATCCTGGTCCTGCTGGGGCTGTTCCCCGTGCTGGGCTCGCTCGTCTCCCTGGTACCGCAGCCCGTCCTCGGCGGCGCCGGGATCGTGCTCTTCGGCACGGTCGCGGCCAGCGGCATCCGCACCCTCGCGGAGGCGGGGATGGAGTCCGGCTCGAACACCATCCTGGTGTCGGTCTCACTCGGTGTCGGCATCATCCCGATCGCCGTGCCGACGTTCTACGACTCCTTCCCGGAGGCCGTAAGGACCCTGATGCACTCGGGGATCTCGGCCGGCTCCGTGATGGCCGTCCTGCTCAACCTGCTCTTCCACCACGTCGGGACCGCCCGCCATACCACGTCCGGCCAGGCCTCCGGCGCGACGGTGCCGACGGCGACACCGTCCTGACCGGCCGGGGAGGGCGTGCGCCCTTCGGTGCGCGCCCCTCCCAGCCCTCCCCCATAGGAGTCACCCCATGGCAGTCCAGCCCCCGCCCGCCGACCAGCGGATCGTGATCGAGAACGTCGCGATCGCCACCGTGGACGCGAACGACACCGAGTACGCCCGCGGCCACGTGGTCATCCTCGGCAACACCATCGAGGCGGTGGGCGACGGCCCCGCCCCCGCGTGGCTGGACAACGTGGTGCGCCGGATCAACGGCGAGGGACACCTGGCCACCCCCGGCCTGGTCAACACCCACCACCACTTCTACCAGTGGATCACCCGCGGCCTGGCCCAGGACGACATCCTGTTCGACTGGCTGGTCGCCCTCTACCCGACCTGGGCGCGGATCGACGAGAGGCTCGTGCACGCCGCCAGCCAGGGCTCCGCCGCCGCACTGCTCAAGTCCGGCTGCACCACCGCCGCGGACCACCACTACGTCTTCCCCGAGGACGGCGGCGACGTGCTCGGCGCCTCCATCGGGGCCGTCCGGGAGCTCGGCCTGCGCTTCACCGCGCTGCGCGGCTCGATGGACCGCTCCAAGAAGGACGGCGGGCTGCCGCCGGACCACGCGGTCGAGGCGCTGGACGACATCCTGACCGCCTCCGAGGCCGCCGTGGACCGGTACCACGACTCCTCCTTCGGCTCGATGCTGCACGTCGCCATCGCACCCTGCTCGCCCTTCTCGGTCTCCACCGACCTGCTCCGCCAGACCGCCGAGCTCGCCCGCCGCAAGGGCGTCCGGCTGCACACCCACGGCTCGGAGACGGCCGAGGAGGAACAGTTCTGCAAGGAACTGTTCGGCATGGGGCCGACCGACTACTTCGAGTCGGTGGGCTGGCTCGGCGAGGACGTCTGGATGGCGCACTGCGTGCACATGAACGACTCCGACATCGCCAAGTTCGCCGAGACCGGCACCGGCGTCGCCCACTGCCCGTCCTCCAACGCCCGACTGGCCGCCGGCATCGCCCGGGTGCCCGACATGCTCCGGGCCGGCGTCCCGGTCGGCCTCGGCGTCGACGGCACCGCCTCCAACGAGTCCGGCGAGCTCGGCACCGAGCTGCGAAACGCCCTGCTGATCAACCGGCTGCACGGCTCCCCCACCGCGCTGACCGGGCGGCAGGCGCTGCGCCTGGGCACCATGGGCGGCGCCCGGGTGCTCGGTCGGCAGGACGAGATCGGCTCGATCGAGGCCGGCAAGCTCGCCGACCTGGCGCTGTGGAAGATCGACGGAATCATGCACTCGTCCATCGCCGACCCGGTCGCCGCGCTCACCTTCGGGGCGCTGCCGCCGCTGTCCGTGCTGTTCGTCAACGGCAACGCGGTGGTCGAGAAGGGGCAGCTGACCACCGTCGACGAGGACCGGATCGCGCGTGACTGCGCGCGGGCCGCCCGCGAGCTGGCGGCCCGTCCGGTCTGACGCCCACCCGCACTCCGGGGGCGCCCAGGGACGGTGCGCCCCCGGACTCCGTCCACCCCGGCGGGTGTACGGACCGTGGCCCCGGACCCACGGCGAGGGTCCGGGGCCGTGGCGTGCCTCCGGCCCGCTCCCACCCCCGTGGGAAGCGGGCCGGACGATCAGGGGGCCGCGGAGGGAACCGCGGATCGGGGGGCCGCGGAGGGGGCCGCGGACCGGGGGCTCGTGGACAGCGGGTTCGTGGTCGGCGGGTTCGTGGTCAGCCGATGGCAGCCGGTTGCTCCGTGTGCCGGACGGCAGCCTGGAGAGCGGCGCCCGCGAGGACGAACACCCCGGCCAGGACGGCCCAGCCGACCGCGCCGTGGGCGACCACGGTCAGGCTGATCACCAGCGGCCCGATCACGTGGGCCGCCGCCTGGCCGCTCATGAACACGCCCTGGTACTCGCCGTGGGACCGCGGATCGGCCAGGTCCAGGCTCAGCGTCCAACCGCCCGCGGAGGTGAGCAGCTCGCCGAGGCTGTGCACCAGGGCACCCACCAGGACCGCCGCGGTGGCGACCGCCGCCGGGCCCGACCCCGCCGCCGCGTAGAGCAGGCAGCCGCCCGCCAGCAGCAGGCCGCCCCGGGCACAGGCCCGGGCCGCCGACGGAACGTCGTCCACCCCGCGACTCGCCCGCACCTGGAACACCACCACCAGCAGGCAGTTGACCACGTCGACCGCGGCGACCACCGCCGCCGGCGCGTCCGTCGCGAGCACGATCCACAGCGGGATCCCCACGGTGAGCACCGGGAGTTGGAGCTCCAGCAGCGCGTGCAGCACGGTGACCAGCAGGTAGCGGCGGTCGCGCAGCACCGTCCGCCGTCCCACCGGGGCCACCGGGGCCTGCGGACCGGTCGTCCGGCGGACCGTCGGGTCACGGTCGGGCAGGCCGGCCAGCAGTGCCGTCGCGCCCAGGAAGCTCGCGGCGTCCAGGACCATCATGGTGACGTACCCGGCGTAGCTGTCGGACTGCAGCGCCAGCGCCGCACCGCCGGACCCGACCACCAGCCCCGCGTTCATCACCGAGCGCAGCAGCGAGCGCGAACGCACCTGGGTCTCGGCCGGCAGTGTCCGGGCGATCAGGGCGCTGCGCACCGCCGCCGCACCGCGCTCCAGCACCGTCGCCACACAGGCCAGGGCGACGAAGGCGGCGAAGGAGTGCACGAAGGCGTAGCCGAGCACGGCGAGCGCCTCCAGCGGCCCGACCACCATCAACAGCCGCTTGCTGCCGACCCGGTCCGCGAGCCGGCCCATCGGCACCCCGGCGAACACCCCGCAGACGCCGGCCACGCTCAGCCCGAGCGCGATCCGGCTCGGGGTCAGACCGACGGAGCGGGTCAGGAACAGCACGCTGACGGTCACGAACAGGCCGTTGCCGACGGTGTTCACCAGGCTCATCAGGGCAAGCCTGCGCAGCAGGGGGTCGGCCGGCAGCAGCCGTCGGACGGCCGAGGGAAGCACCGCGGTGGAGGTCATGGCAGTAGGACAGCGGGCTTCCCCCGGTGGCGGAACTCTTTTACCGTTGCGGTCAATGTTCGAGTTCCACTTGGGCGTCGACGACCTCGCCGCCACCTGGTTCGGCTACTCCGCCCTGCAGGAGGCGGTGTTGAGCCTGCGCGCCCGCCACTGGCCCGGGCGCTACCCGGCGCAGCAGCCGTGGACCGCCGGCTGGCAGGACCGCTACGAGACGCTGGACACCGCGCTGCTGGAGTCGATGATCGCGCCGGTCGGCTTCGTGCCGGACTTCCTGACGCCGCGTCCGCTCGGCCCCCGCCCGGACTTCTCGGCCGAGCTGGCACGGCTGGCGGCCACCCCTCCGGAGGTGGTGCGGGCCGACGTGCTGGAGGCCTACCGAGGCGGCGGGAACCCGAGCCCGCTGCCGCCGGTGCTGGCCGGGCTGATCGACGACCCGGCGGCGCTGGCCGCCCGGGCGGCCGAGGCGCTGGAGGCGTACTGGACGCGCTGCCTCGCCCCCGCCTGGTGGCCGCGCGCCCGCTCGGTGCTGGAGGCGGACATCGCCTACCGGGGGCGGATGCTCTCGGAGCGCGGGGCGGAGGGGCTGTTCGCGGACCTCGACGCCAGGCTGAGCTGGCACGCCGGGGTGCTGCGGCTCGTCGACCCGCACCCGGCGGTGAAGGCGGTGGGCACCACGGTGAACGTCGCCGGGCGCGGACTGGTGCTGATCCCGACGCTGTTCGGGCTCGGCGCGCAGACCGACGTCACCCAGGGCGGGCCGCCGCTGGTCTGCTACCCGGCGCGCGGCAAGGCGACGATGGCGGAGGGCCTGGGGCCCGCCGGCGCCGAAGCTCGGGCGGCGGTCGACGGGCCGCTGGCCGGACTGATCGGCGCCCCCAGGGCCAGGCTGCTGGCGCTGCTGGCGACCCCGGCCAGCACGACGGAGCTGGCGCACCGGCTCGGGGTCACCCCGGGTGCGGTCAGCCGTCACCTGGGCGCGCTCGCGGAGGCCGGGCTGCTGGAGCGCAACCGGCTCGGCCGCAGCGTGCTGTACCGGCGCAGCCCGCTGGGCGACGCGATGGTGGCGGGGCGCCCGAACCTCGCGGCGGGGGGCTGACAGGTTTCGGTGGACGGATTTCAGCGGACGGATAACAGCTAACAGCTGACGAAAGTTGTCAGCTGTCATCCGTTCCGGCGCCGATCCCCGGCGAGGCGTGCCGAGGCGAGCCGCACCGTGCCGCGTCGCGCCTCCCGCCGTCAGGCCTCGCGCCCGATCGTGGCGAGGTAGGCACGCCAGCCGCCGTGGTGGGTGATCTCGCGATGCACGCCGCGCTCGACCTCGCCGCGGGCCAGCAGCATCGACAGGCAGGCCGAGCCGTCCTCCAGCTTGATGACACCCAGCTCCAGCTCCCGCGGTTCGCCCGGCAGGATGACGTCCCGCAGCCGCTCCAGCGGGATGTCGTACAGCTCGCCCTCGATGGCGGTGTCCGCCTCCGGGTCGGCCAGCAGTCCCGGACAGACGTCCGTCCCGCCGCTGTGGTCGATGGAGAAGAAGCGGTAGCCGGGGGCGGTCCGGGCCGGCCCGATCAGCGAGTCGGCGACCTTGGCGTGGAAGGGGCCGCCGACCATCGCCTGGCCGTTGAAGAACATGCGCGTCATGAGTGAACTCCTCACGTGGAAAAGACCGTTCCGCACGGCGACGAGAGGACAGGTGGATTCGTCGCCGTACGGAACGCAGTGGTGGACCGCCGGGGTGCCACAGACCGGCAGGCAGCAGCGGTGGCACCGGCGGGCAGGTCGGGCTCAGCCCAGCAGGGGCAGCGCGGGAAGGGTCAGGAAGTCCACGAACTCCTCGGCCAGGGCGACCTGTTCGAAGAGCCTGGCGGCCTCGTGCCAACGGCCGGCACTGTAGGCCTCCTCGCCCAGTTCGGCGAGGAGTCCGGCCAGCTCCGCGGCGACCAGCGCGCGGACCAGCTCGGCGGTGGCCTTCTCCCCCGTGTCGGACAGCACGACCCCGTTGTGGATCCACTGCCAGATCTGCGAGCGGGAGATCTCGGCGGTGGCGGCGTCCTCCATCATGTTGAAGATGCCGACGGCGCCCAGACCCCGCAGCCAGGCCTCGATGTAGCGGATGCCGACCTGGACGGCGTTGTGCAGCCCCGCGTGGGTGCAGGTGCCGCCGGCGCCGGCGATGTCGAGCAGCTGGGCGGCGGTCACCGGCTCGGCCGGGCCGGGGTTGTCCTTCTGGTGGGGGCGCTCGCCGAGCACCGCGTCGAAGGAGGCCCGGGCGACCGGCACCAGGTCGGGGTGGGCGACCCAGGAGCCGTCGAAGCCGTTGCCCGCCTCCCGGTCCTTGTCCGCCCTGACCTTCTCCAGCGCGGCCGCGTTGACCTCGGGGTCGCGGCGGCTCGGGATGAACGCGGCCATGCCGCCGATCGCGTGGGCACCGCGCTTGTGGCAGGTCTGCACCAGCAGCCGGGTGTAGGCGGACATGAACGGCGAGGCCATGGTGACGCTGTTGCGGTCCGGCAGGATGTAGTGCTCGCCGGCGTCGCGGAAGTTCTTGACGATCGAGAACAGGTAGTCCCAGCGCCCGGCGTTGAGGCCCGCCGCGTGGTCGCGCAGCTCGTGGAGGATCTCGTCCATCTCGAAGGCGGCGGTGATGGTCTCGATCAGCACGGTCGCCCGGATCGTGCCGTGCGGGACGCCGAGTTCGGCCTGGGCGTGCGTGAACACGTCGTTCCACAGCCGGGCCTCAAGGTGGCTCTCGGTCTTCGGCAGGTAGAAGTACGGGCCGGAGTTCGGGTCCCCCTCGCCCTTGGCCAGCAGTCGGGCGGCGTTGTGGAAGAAGTAGAGGCCGAAGTCGACGAACGCGCCGGCCACCGGGGTGCCGTCGACCAGCAGGTGGTTCTCGTCCAGGTGCCAGCCGCGCGGGCGGACCACGACGGTGGCGAGCTCGGCGGCGGGCTTGAGGGCGTAGGCCTTCCCGGCCGCACTGGTGAAGTCGATCCGGCCCTCGAAGGCGTCGATCAGATTGACCTGGCCGCCGACCACGTTCTCCCAGGTCGGGGAGGTGGCGTCCTCGAAGTCGGCGAGCCAGACCCTCGCCCCGGAGTTGAGCGCGTTGACGACCATCTTGCGGTCGGTCGGGCCGGTGATCTCGACCCGGCGGTCCTGGAGCGCGCGGGGCGCCTCGGCGACCTTCCAGTCCCCGGCCCGGATGTCGGCGGTCTCGGGGAGGAAGTCCAGCGTGCCGGCGGCGGCGATCTCGGCGCGGCGGCTCCTCCGCCTGGCCAGCAGTTCCTGCCGGCGCCCCTCGAAGGCGCGATGGAGCCCGCCGACGAAGGCGATCGCCTCCGGAGTGAGCACCTCCTCCGCCCGGTGGACACGAGGACCGGCGACAGTGACGACCGGAGCGGAAGGGGAGGACGCGGTTGGGGGTACCCCCGGCCGGAGGCTGGGGGAGGGCCCCTGATCTGCAGCCATGAGCAGGACACTCCTAAGACGGTTGAGCCTGGCGAGGGGAGCTCCGGTGGGAGGTTCCCCGGGGAACTTCCTCGATCGGAACCCGCCTGTCGGCGAGTTCGATTCTGTAGGGTGGAGACTAGTTTCCGCGATACAGAATTTCAACGGTTTGTTGAAGAGGTCGCCGGGACTCTACTCCTCCCCGACAGCGAAAGGAACGCCGGTGGTTGCGACCCCCGACCCGGCATCGACGACAGGCGCCGAACGCGCGGGCGGCGGCGTGCAGTCCGTCGAACGCGCCTTCCAACTCCTGGAGGCGCTGGCCGACTCCGGCGGCGTGGCCACCCTCAGCGAGCTCTCCACCAGTTCCGGCCTCCCGATGCCGACCATCCACCGACTGGTTCGTACCCTCGTCCAGCAGGGCTATGTCCGCCAGGACACCACGCGCCGCTACACCTTGGGCCCCCGGCTGATCCGCCTCGGCGAGACGGCCGGCCGACTGCTCGGCAGCTGGGCCCGCCCGTACCTGGCCGAACTCATGGAGGCCACCGGCGAGACCGCCAACCTGGCGGTGCTGGAGGGCGGCGAGGTGGTGTACGTCGGCCAGGTCCAGTCGCGCCGCTCGATGCGGATGTTCACCGAGGTCGGCCGACGGGTGCAACCGCACTGCACCGGCGTCGGCAAGGCGCTGCTCGCCCAGCTGCCCGAGGACGAGGCCCGCGCCGTCCTCGGCCCCAACCCGCTGCCCGCGCACACCGAGTACACGGTCACCGACCCGCAGGAGCTGATGCGCCAGCTCGTCGAGGCACGCTCGCGCGGCTACGTGGTCGACGACCAGGAGCAGGAGATCGGCGTCCGCTGCATCGCGCTCGCCGTCCCGGGCGCGCCGACGCCCACGGCACTCTCGGTCTCCGGCCCGGAGGCGCGCATCCGGGCCCTGGAGGAGCAGGCCGGGGCCGCCTCACTGGTCCCCGTGATGCACCGGATCGCGACCCGGCTGGGGCAGGTTCTCGCCCCCTGACGCCCTGTCAACCATCGCTGCCGGCCCACCCGGTCGGAGAGGCACGCCGCTTCATCCGTTCGGGCGGACGACGGGCGGGTTGTCCCCGGGCTCCGGCGACGGCTCCGCCACCCTGGTGCCGACGCCGCCCGCGACGGCGCGGGCGGCCGGGACGCGAGGGCAGGGTGAACGGGGATGGAGCAGCAGCACCGGGACGTTCGGGGCGGTGAGGTACCGGGTGGCCACGTACCGGGCGGGGGTGTGCGGGGCGGCGGCGCACGACCTGCCGCGAGAGGCCGGGGGTTCGGCGGGGCCGGACTGGCCGCGGCCCTGGCGGCGGGGTGCGCGGTGACGGTGTCGGCCACCGACCCGTCCTGGGCGCTGCGGCGGCCCGAGCCCCGGCCCGCGCTGGAGGTCGTCACGACGGGCGCGTCCACGGTGTCCACCCTGCCCGTCCCGGCGGCGCCCGGGGCCTCCACCCTGCCGGCCCTGGCGAAGCCCGGAGCAGCGACGGACGCGGGATCCGAGGCCTCCACGCTGCCCGCGCCGGCCGCCGCTCGGCCGTCCGCCTCCGACCTGGAGGTGGTCCGGACCGCCCCGGACCCGGCCACCCCCGGCGGCACCACCACCGTCCGCGCCTTCGTCGGCAACGGGGGCCCGGACACCACCGCCTCCCCGTTCACGGTCGTGGTGACCCTGCCGGAGGGCGTCAGCCCGGAGGGTCCGTACTTCCCTTCCGACTGCCAGGTGCTGGGCCACGGCCGCACCGTGCGGTGCGTGTTCGGGCCCGGGCTGCGGGAGGGGCGCAGCGCGACCGCCCTCGTCCCGGTCCGGCTTGACCCGCAGCTGCCGGTGGGCAGGCTGAGCGGCGGCTCGGTCGTGGTGCGCGGCGCGGACGACCGGAACGAGGGCAACAACCGGCAGCCGTTCGACATCGCGGTGGTCGAGACGACTGCCGGCTCCTGAGTCACGCGGTCCCGCCGGTGGGGCCGGCCCGGCCTGCGGAACCGTCCTGCCGATGGCCCGTTCCTACCGGTAGACGCGGACGTAGTCGGCGGCGAAGGTGATCGGGGCGGTCCCCTGCGGCGCGGGGTGGTACTGCCCCGCGCACACCGAGAGGCTGAGGTTCAGGTACGCCGACCAGTTGGCACCGACGCCCTTGCCGTCCGAGAAGACCCTGACGCCGTTGACGTACCAGTCCACCGAGTTGGCGCCGTAGTGGGTGCCGATGGTCACCCACCGGTCCTTCGCGATGGCGCTCGCGTCGGTGTAGTACCTCGCGCTGCCCGGGTTGACGTGGTTGGTCAGCTCCAGCAGGTTCGGGTTGTCGGGGTGGTACTCGAAGGAGTCGACCTCGCCGTTGCCGTTCTTCCAGGTCCACAGGGCCGGCCAGGCGCCGCTGCCGGCGGGCAGCTTGACCCGGGTCTCGGCGTAGTCGCCGGTCTTGACCTGGAAGCCCTCGCTGGATCCCTCAGTGGTCAGGAACCCGGTGTTCCAGGACTGCTTGCCGTTCTCCAGGGCCGGCCCGCCGGGCGTGGCGGTGAAGGTGGCGACCCCGTTGGCGACGCTGACGTTGTTCCTGTTCAGCCAGTCGAGCTTGTTGTCGCCCGGGTTGTGATTGCCGTACTTGTACGCGGAGCTCTTGTCGCCGACCCAGCGCCGGCCCCAGCTGATCGCGCCGTTGAACTCGTCCGACCAGGTCAGCGACTTGCCGGCGACAGGGGAGGACGGCGCCGGGGCGCTCGGGCTCGGGGTTGCGCTCGGCGACGGGGTCAACGTGGTCGTCGGGGCCGGCGTGGTCGGCGTCGTCGCGGTGGTCGGGGTCGGCTTGGTCGTCGGGGTCGGCTCGGCGGTCGGCGTCGGGGTCGGCGTCGCGATCGGGGTCGAGGTCGGGGTCGGGGTGGACGTCCCGGTGGCGGAGACGACCAACTGCTGCGACGGCAGGTTGTGCCAGGCGCCGCCGAGCTCCTGCCAGAAGCCGAACCGGGTGTACGTCCCGGCGGGCAGGGCGCGCGCACCGCTGGTGAAGTCGACCCCGCTCGGGCAGATCTGCACGTTGGAGACGTTGCCGGGGAAGTCGAGGTTGTTGCCGCGCGCGTCGCGCACGCCCACACCGACGGTCTTCGCGGTGAAGCAGGCCGCGGAGTGCAGGCCGAGCGAGGCGGTGGTGGCCCTGCCCGCGACCATGGTGGCGGGGCCGAGCCGGTCCTGGGTGACGGTCGACGCGGTGACGGCCTGGGCACCGGTGACCGCCGACAGACCGAGCAGTCCGGCGCCGCTGATGGCGAACGCCCCGGTGGCGGCGAGGGCGGCATTGCGTCCGCGGTGGGACGGACGGGCATGGCGCGGTCCACCGCGGCGGGCGGACGCGGGCGCCGGCCGGTGCGTCGAGCTGGCAGGCTGGGGCATGGGGTGACCTCTGCGACGCCTGCGAGGTGAGCTGTCGGGTTCGGGCTGAGGTCGCCCGGCCGCCTGCGGAGCGGCTTCACCCCTAGCCGCGGCCCGTACGCTCTGGCGTGCGGCCCGGGCGCTGACCTTGGTTCCCCCGCTCCCGTCCGCTGTGGTGCTCGGTGACCCGCCGGCGGGTGGACAGGATTCGGCGTCCCGGCGGCGGGGTCCGCGAGGGCGGACGACCGTTGCAGGCTAGGTGGGTCGTACGTGAGCGGACAACTCGGCCGGGCAGGTTGTCGCGCAGCTCACAGTGGTGTCGATCAACGACGCTGTGTGGCAGTCGAGTTGATCAATTTCCGGGAGCGGGAGAGCCAAGGCGGGCCAGGCGGACGGGCGTCCGGCGCCCAGGCGAGCTCCAGGTGGTTCAGGCCGGCGAGCAGCCGGGTGCCGCCGACCGCCGCGATGCCGATGGTGTCCAGCGCGCTCGCGGTGAAGACCAGCGCATCCGGGCGGCCGCGTGGTGGCGGACCGTACCGTGGCGAGTGCCTGACCGAGTGCGCCCGGTCGGATAAATTGGAAGCCTGACATCATCCGCCGTGCACAAGAGCGGCGAGCCCGACCGGATGCTCGCCACGACCGAACAGGAACGAGGACCCGCCCCGCCATGACCGCGCCCCTGCCCGCCTTCGCCGGCCGCACCTACCTCTTCCGGGCCGACAACGGCGCGGCCTTCCGCAACACCTACTCGGCCGACGGCACGCGGCTGCGCTGGGAGGGCCTCGGCGAGTCCGCGGGCCAGTGGGAGGACGTGCGGCTGCACGTCGCCGAGGTCGCACCGGAGATCTACTTCGTCAGCTGGACGGAGCAGAGCGGGATCACCGTCAGCCACGTGATGGACCTCGGCAAGCTGACGGTGCGGGCCTTCTGGACCTTCGAGGGCGAGGGCGGCCGGGTCGGCGAGCTGCACACCGGGACGCTGGAGCGGGTGGCCTGAGCGGCGGGACCGCTGCGCGGGAGCCGTACGGCTCGTGAACGACCGAACCCCCGGGGCCGTGGCCCCGGGGGTTCGGTCTTCTCCCCAGCCTGTTCGGATGGCCCGGGCGGTCCGGGCGCCGGGCGGTTCGGGCGGACCCGGGTGCCGTTCCCCCGTCAGACGGTCTGGTTCGGCACCTTGAGGTGCTGGGACAGCCACTCCAGCGAGGAGGGAAGCAGGGCGCTCCAGGTCTCGAAGTTGTGGCCGCCGTTCTCCAGCATGCTGTACGAGACCTTCATCGGGCTCTGCACCGCGTCGACGAAGGCCTCGGTCTCCTGCCGGTAGTTGCCGTCGCCCTTCTTGGTGCCGGCCAGCAGCACGGACACCTTCGGCTGCGGCAGGTTCTTCAGGCGCCACAGCAGGTTGGCCTCGTCGCGGCGCTGCTTGCTGCCGCCGAACAGGTCGCCCGTGGTCGGGTCGTCGGCGGCTTCGTAGTAGGCGGAGAGGGCGACGGCGGTCGGGAAGACGTCCGGGTGGCGCATGGCCAGCTTGAGCGCGCAGTAGCCACCGGTCGAGTTGCCCATGAAGGCCCAGGCCTGCGGGTCGCTGGAGACCCGGAAGCTGGCCTGGATCGCCGAGGGCACGTCCTTGGTGAAGTAGGTGTCGGACTGCGGGCCGTTCGGGACGTCCTCGCACTCGGTGTCCTGCGGCAGCGCGGGCGAGGGACGCACCAGGACCATGACGGTCGGCTGCATCCGCCCTTCCTGCAGCAGCTTGAGCGCGGCACCCGGGTAGTTGAAGCGGGTGATCAGGTTCTCGGCGATTCCTGGGAATCCGGTGCTGACGATCACGGCCGGGAACTGCTTCTGGGCGTACTCCGGCTGGAAGTACTGCGGGGGCAGGTAGACGTAGCCCTCGGTGGACAGCCGACTGACCGCGCCGTCGATCCGGACCTTGCGGATCTCGCCGGACTGGCCGGGCTCGCGGCCCATCGCCCCGCCACCCTTGACCGCGGCCTGCCCCATCGTCTCCACCATCAGCCGGCCGGAGGCGTCCGCCTTGTTGTGGATGACCACGGGGCCGGTGTCGCCGGTGCCCAGCAGGTCGTCCCAACTGCTGTAGAAGGCGAAGTAGTTGTTCGCGACCAGGCCGAGCGCGGCGAGCACCGCGAGCTGGGTGGCGAGCAGCGCGCCGATCCGGCCGAGCACCGCCTGCCAGGTCCTCTTCGCGAGTCTGGGCCACAACCAGACCGTGCCGACCATCATCACGACCGCGACCAGTGCGGTCAGCGCCAGCACCTTGTGGCTCGTCAGACCCATGTCCTGCTTGCTCCCACGCCTCGAACTCCAGTCCCCTCCGCTGGGGACATCCGAGGAGGTCACCCCGGTTCCCCCGTCGGGGCGCGAGGACCAACCCTAGCGCCAGCTGGGAGGACGCTGATCGCGGCTGGGAGGTTGCGGGGAGCGGGCCGGACGGCTGACAACTTTCAGATGACAGATTTCGAAATCTGTCATCTGAAAGTTGTCACCTGGTTGTCACCTGCCATGGCCCGTCGCCGTCCACACCGCCGGCCGGGAGCGGGCCTGGCTCAGCCCACCCGCTCCCAGAGCCGCAGCCCCGCCGTGAGCTCGCGCATGCAGCGCGCGCCGAGGTCCCGCGGGGAGCCCGGACCGGCGAGGGGCGCGTCGGAGGAGGCCCACTGCTCCAGGGCCACCCGGATCGCCGCGGTCGCGGCGGCGGCGGCCAGCCGGACCTCCAGCGGATCGGTGTCGTCCGGGCAGCGCTCGGCGAGGGCGGCCCGCAGCCTCTCCTCCGAGTCCGCGTGGACGCGCTGCCAGGTGGCGTTCAGCCTCGGGTCGCGCAGCAGACCGCGGGCCCACTGCATCATCTCGGCCCGCGCCTCGTCGGCAGGGGTCAGCGAAGCGACCGCCGCGCGTTCCAACGCCTCCCGGGGCGGCAGATCCGCCGGGCTCGCCGCGAACAGCTCCACCCACTCCTGCCCACCCGCCGCGAGCAGCGGAGCGACGGCATCCTCCTTGACGGAGAAGTACCGGTAGAAGGTGCGCAGTGAGATGCCCGCGGCGAGGGCGACCTCCTCGACGGTGGTCGCCTCCGCTCCCCGCTCGGCGAAGAGCGCGGCGGCGGCACGGGCGATCTCCAGTCGAGTGGCCTCGCGGCGGCGCTGGGTCAGGGTCGGGCGTCCGGTCACGGGACCAGCCTACGCGGGCGGATGCCATGGCGGCACGTTGCGACGAAACGGCACCATGAGACTTTTTGGCACAACGTGCCACCGGGGCGTACCGTGTCGTTCGAGGTCGAGAGACCACGAACGAACGGAGTACCACCATGGAGCGCTTCAGCGGACGGAACGTCCTGATCACCGGCGGCGGCTCGGGCATCGGCCAGGCCACCGTCCACCGGATCCTCGCCGAGGGCGGGAAGGTCGTCGCCGTCGACGTCAACGAGGACGGCCTGAAGAAGACCCTGGACCGCGCCACCGCCGAGGGGACCGCGGACCGCCTGACCATCCAGGTGCTGGACATATCGGACGAGGCGGCCGTCGTCGCCGGCGTCGCCGAGGCGATCGCCGGCCTGGACGGCCTGGACGTGCTGGTCAACGCGGCCGGCATCCTCCGCTCCTCGCACACCCACGAGACCACCCTGGAGTTCTGGAACAAGCTCCTCGCGGTGAACCTCACCGGCACCTTCCTGATGACCCGCGAGGCGCTCCCCGCGCTGCTCGCCGGCGGCAAGGGCGTGGTGGTCAACTTCAGCTCCACCTCCGCGAGCTTCGCCCACCCGTACATGGCCGCGTACGCCGCGACCAAGGGCGGCATCCAGTCCTTCACCCATGCCATCGCCTCGGAGTACTCGAAGCAGGGCCTGCGCGCGGTCTGCGTCGCGCCGGGCAGCATCGACAGCGGCATGACCCACAACCCGGGCCTGCCCGCCGACGCCGACTTCAGCCTGCTGGCCAAGCTCTCCCCCGCCCTCGGCCAGGGCTTCGCCGGCCCGGAGACGGTGGCCGGCGTGATCGCCATGCTCGCCTCCGACGACGGCGCCTTCGTCACCGGTACCGAGCTCCGCATCGACGGCGGCACCCACATGTGACCCGTCGGTCCGGTTGACGGCGGGGCCTGTGCCATCCCCCCGTACGGCACAGGCCCCGCCTCCGTGTTCTCCCGGCGCCGCCGCCACGGGGACGCCGGGGCCGGCCGCTGCCCCGCTTCCGAGCCGGGTACGGCGGCCGTCATCGCAGGGGCTTCACCAGGACGAGCTCCCGGGTGGCCCCGTCGGTGAACAGGTCACCGGGCTCCGCGAGCGGGACGAAGCCGTGGCGACGGTAGAGGGCGAACGCCGCCTGGTTGCCGGGGAGCACGGCGAGGCGCAGCGTGGTGCCACCGGTGGCCCGGGCCCAGCGCTCCACCTCCTCGATGAGCCGGTCCGCGACGCCCCGGCCGCGTGCCTGCGGGGCGACCCAGAGCGAGCGCAACTCCCGTACGCCGTCCGGCGATCCGGGGAGACCACCGGCCAGACCGACCGGGCCGCCGGCCAGGAAGGCCACGACGTGGTGGGCGTCCGGGAGGTGGAGCCGGTCGCGCCAGCGGTCCTCGCCGCCCTGGTGCCAGTCGGCGAGGCCGGCCTTGAAGGCGTCCGGCGCATCGGTCAGGGCGGCGAGGCGGAGGTCCCGCCAGAGCGGCCAGTCGGCGGTCGTGAGGGTTCGGAGCGTCAGCGTCACCATGGACGGGACGGTAGAGGGCACGCCCGGCGGGCGTCAGGCCCTTCCCCCGCCTGTGGCGCGTCCCACCCTCGACTCCGACCGTTCGGGACGTCCCGTCCGGCGAGGTACCCGGGCCGGCGGAGCCCTACGGCGTGCGCCAGTCGGCAGCGAAGGCGGCGGCCGGGTTGGTGGTGAGGAGCAGCTCGGGCAGTTCGGGGCCGTAGCTGCGGGCGAGGCGCGGGGCGAGGTCGGTGAGCAGGCGGACCGGGCCGCCGGCCGCGCGGGCGGTCCGGGTAGTGGTGTCGGCGCCGAGCAGCAGCTGGGTGGCGTGACCCGCCTCGACCAGGTCGGCGATCACGTCGAAGGCCTGGTGGTCGGCGGGATGGCCGGCCCGGGAAGGGCTGTCCAGGGCGAGGTGGACCCCCTCGGCGGCCAGGGCGCGGTGCAGCGCGCGGTCGGGGAGCCGGGTGAGGTGGCCGAGGATGATCCGGTCGGGCCGCACGCCGTGCCGGTCGTGCAGCCCGTGCAGGACCCGGTGCGGAGCGCCGCCGGCTTCGAGGTGGACGGCGATCGGGGCGCCGGTGGCGTGGTGGGCTTCGGCGGCAGCGGCCATCGTCCACCGGGTGTGCCGGGTGGTGGGCCCCGCGTCGCCCGCGATCTTGATCAACCCGGCCCGGACTCCCTCGGGCGCGCCGGGCAGGCCGGTGGTGAGCTCGGCGACGAAACGTTCCGCGAGGTCGGCGTACGGGCCAGGGCTCTCGCCCGCCTGAAGACCGGGGTCGGGGTGTTCGGGGGGTCCGGGGAAGAAGCCCGGCGCGTAGTGGATCGCCTGGTGCGCGCCGGTGGCGGCGACGATGTGCACGCCGGTCGCGCGGGAGAGCGCGGCGAGGGAGTCCGCACCCCGGCCCAGGCCGAGCGGGGTCCACTGGACGAGGGTGCGGCCACCGGCGGTGGCGTAGGCGCGCAGCACGTCCTCGGCGGCGCCCGGGTCGTCCAGTTCCTGGCCGGGGAGCAGCGGGCTGCGGATGAAGAGGTGGTCGTGGGAGTCGGTGATGCCGAGGTCGGCGGGGGCCACGTCGCCGAGGACGGTGCGGACGGTACGGCTCATGCCCTGGCCTCCTCGCCGGCGACCTGGGTGGCGGTGTCGACGGGGGTCTCGACGGGTGTGGTCTCGACGGGTGCGGTCTCGACGGGTGCGGCCGGGCCGGTGGCGCTCTCGGCGGTGCTCCCGGTGACGCTCTCGGTGGCCTCGGCGAAGGTGGCGGTGGCGACGCGCAGGCCGGCCAGCGCCTTGGGGAGGCCGACGTACGGGGCGAGGTGGACGATGACCTCGGTGATCTCCGCCTCCGTCAGACCGATCCGTCGGCTGTAGCGGACGTGGTCGGCGAGCTGCGGCTCGACGCCGCCGAGGGCGGTGAGGGCGGCCAGGTTGGCGATCTGACGGTCGCGCAGGGCGAGGCCGGCGCGCTGGTAGGTGCCGCCGAAGAGACTGGTGACGATCCAGTCGGGGAAGCCGGGGGCAAGGGCGTCCAGGCCGCCGAGGGTGGTGGAGGCGCCCGGGCCGGCGAGGTCGGCGAGCAACGCGTAGCCGGCCGCGCGGTCGAGCGCGGCCCGGGTGAGTTCGGTGCCGGCGGGAGCGGTCGCGGGGGACATCGGGGCGGTGGGTCCTTTCACCAGTGGCGGCCGGCCGGCAGCCGGTCGAGTTCGGGGCGGGACAGGTGCAGCACCTCGTACCGGACGCCTGGCGCGTCCTCGGGGGCCGGACCGTGCCAAAGGGCGAAGCGGAGCAGTTCCCAGCGGCTCGGGTCGACGGCCACGGCGGCGGTGTGCAGGGCCGGGCGCGCGGGCAGGTCGGCAAGCGCCCGCTCGACGGCCTCGGCCGGGTCGGCGGCTTCCGGCAGCCGTACGGTCTCGCGGGTGGCGGTGGTCGGCGGCCCGGCCGTTTCCCCCGCGGGTGCCGACGCTGCCGACGCTCCGTGGGCCAGGCCCGCGCCGAGCCAGTGCCGGACGGCGGGGCGACCGAAGTCGGCGCTCAGGCCTCGGAAACCCGGCCCCCAGAGGAAGCCGTTCATGCCCTCGGCGGTGCGCCAGAGGTAGAACGGCGCGTACTGGTTGACGGGCGAGCCGTGCCGGCCGCGCTCGCGGACCAGGTAGGCCTTGAGGCCGAGGCCCGGGTACGCGTCGAGCAGGTGGCCCTTGTCGGCGACCCGCTTGCGGATGACGCCCATGTCGTAGTCGGCGGGGAGGGTGATCTCGTACTGCATGGCGTGCACGGCGGGCTCCTCGGGTTCGACGGGTCCGGCAGGTGCAGGGGTCCGGCGAGGCTTCAGGTTCGGCGGGGCTTCGGGTCCGGCGGGTGCCTGGGGTTCGGCGACGCGGGTCAGGCCGTGCGGTGTGTCGCGAGCAGGCCGAGGGCGCCGCGAACGGCCCGGTCGAACGGCTCGGCGCTGTCGGCGGCGCGGGCCAGGACATAGCCGCCCTGGACGACGGCGACCACGGCGGCGGCGGTGTCGGCCGGGTCCAGGCCGGGGGCGAACTCGCCGCCCGCCTGGCCTTCGGCGACCAGTCCGGCGATGCGGCCGCGCAGCCAGTCGAAGGTCTCCTCGACGGGTGCGCGCAGGTGCGGGTCGGAGACCACGTCCGGGTCCTGGGCCATCCGGCCGATCCGGCAGCCGCGTAGGACGTCGCGGTCGCGGTGCAGGTAGGCGGCGATCCGGTCGTAGGCGGTGCCGGGGGCGGCGAGGTCGGCCTCGGCGACGCCCCGCATCTGCTCGGCGCTGCGGCGCAGGGCGGCGGCCGCAAGGTCGGGCTTGCCAGTGAAGTGGTGGTACATGCTGCCCTGGCCGACCCCGGAGCGCTGCTGGATGGCCTTGGGGCTGGTGCCGACGTAGCCGCGCTCCCAGAGGAGGGCCTGGGTGCTCTCGATGAGGCGGTCCTGGGTGCTCATGCGGATCACTGTACATACCAGTAGGTACAGAAGGCCAGCGCGGACTCCGCCCGAGCTCTCGGAGGACCCCGCCGGCCGGAACGATCGAGGGCCGTGCGCCGCCCCCCGGCGGCCACGGCCCCTCGACCGTTCGTCATCCCCCGCACCGCTGAACGGCATTCCGGCGCGCCTGGTGGCGCGCGTCACGTCACGGAGGGTGGCCGGCGTCACGCCGCGTAGGGGGTGCGCGGCGCACTGCGCGGGCGGGCGGCGGACCTGGGCGGCTACGGCAGCGCGCGGCGGATCTCCGGGGCCACCTCGCTCGCGAACAGCTCCAGTTGCTCGCGCTGGGCCCCTTCGGTGAGCGTGTCCACCCCGATGCCGACCACCTCGTTGCCGAAGGCCTCGTGGTACCGGTGGATCTTCTCGATCACCTGCTGCGGACTGCCGACCAGCGCCGAACCGCGCTCCAGCGCGTCGTCCAAGGACCGGAACGGCGAGTTGTTGTGCCGGCCGGCGGCCGAGTCGAACAGCGCGTTCCAGTACGGGCGGAAGCCCTCGACGGCGTCCTGCGAACGCTTGGCGACGTACAGTCCACCGAAGCTCGCGCCCACCCGGGCCTGCTCCGGGTCGTGCCCGTAGTGCTCCCAGCGCTCACGGTAGTGCTCGACCAGCGCCCGGTACTTCTCCAGCGGGTGGAAGGAGTTGGCGGAGAAGAGCGGGTCGCCGTGGCGGGCGGCGAGGTCGGTGGACTGCGTGCTGGTCGCGCTTCCGTGCCACACCGGGATCGGGTCCTGGAGCGGGCGGGGCCAGACGGTGGCGTCCTTCAGCGGCGGGCGGGTCGAGCCCTCCCAGGTCACCTTCTCCTCGCGCCAGAGCCTGCGCAGCAGGCCGTAGTTCTCGGCGAGCGCCTCCCACTGTCGCTCCTCGGAGAGGCCGAACAGCCCGAAGTGGCGCGGGTCGTTGCCCTTGCCGACAATCAACTCCAGGCGACCGCCCGAGAGTTGGTCGAGCATCGCATAGTCCTCGGCGACCCGGACCGGGTCGAGGACGCTGAGCACCGTCACCGTGGTGAACAGCCGGATGGCGGAGGTGCGGGCGGCGATGGCGCCGAGCAGCAGGGGCGGCGCCGGGGAGAGGAACGGCTCACCGCGCCGCTCCCCCACGCCGAAGCCGTCGTAGCCGAGTTGCTCGGCGAGGAGCGCCTGGTCGATGACGCTGTACAGCTTCTGCTGCGGGGTGCGCCGGACGCCGGTGACCGGGTCCGGGGCGTTGGCCACGAGGGACGAGACGGTGAACCGCACGGCGGACTCCTTGGGTGCTCGGGAGGGGCTCGGAGTACTCCCGGAACACGATCGGCAGGGGCCGGGTGGAGTCCCGGGGCTCGGTGAGCCGCGCGGAGCGCGGAGAACCAGGGCAGTGAACCGGCGCTGCGCTCTCACGGGCGACACCGGCGGACATGGCCGACGGGGCGGGCGGCGGGCCGCTCGGGCGGCAGGTCGCGCGGGTGGTGTCAGCGGTCGGTGCTGCGGCGGCGACAACAGCGGGCTGCGACGACGGTCACGGTCCGGACTGCCATTTCGCCTCCCCCGCGCCTCGCACACACACGATCCTCCGTGAGGATAGGCACCGGCCGGAAGCGGGGGCAAGGGGTTGAGCCGCCGTGGCCGGGTGGCAAGATGTCCGGCATGAGCTACCTCGCCGCGGATGACCGCTATGACTCGATGACCTATCGGAAAGCCGGCCGCAGCGGCGTCCAGCTGCCCGCCGTCTCGCTCGGGCTCTGGCACAACTTCGGTGACGCCCAACCGCTGGAGGTGCAGCGGGCGGTGCTGCGCCGGGCCTTCGACCGGGGCGTCACCCACTTCGACCTGGCGAACAACTACGGCCCGCCGTACGGCAGTGCCGAGCGCAACTTCGGCTACCTGTTCGCCCAGGACTTCCGGCCGTACCGGGACGAGCTGTTCATCGCCACCAAGGCCGGCTGGGACATGTGGCCCGGCCCGTACGGCAACGGCGGCAGCCGCAAGTACCTGCTGGCCAGCCTCGACCAGTCGCTGGACCGGATGGGGCTGGACTACGTGGACGTCTTCTACTCGCACCGGTACGACCCGGACACCCCGATCGAGGAGACGATGGGGGCGCTGGACAGCGCGGTGCGCTCGGGCAAGGCGCTGTACGCGGCGATCTCCAACTACCCGGCGGAGCAGCACCGGGAGGCGGTGGCGATCCTGCGCGAGCTGGGGACGCCGGTGCTGCTGAACCAGTCGGCGTACTCGATCCTCAACCGGTACGTGGAGGACGGCGGCGTGCTGGACGCGGTGGGCGACACCCGGACCAGCCTGATCGCCTACTCGCCGCTGGCCCAGGGGCTGCTGACCGACCGCTACCTGTCCGGAGAGGTGCCGGCGGGCTCGCGGATGTCGGTCGGGAAGTTCCTCACCGAGGAGGCCCTGACCGGGCCGAAGTTGGAGCAGCTGCGGGCGCTGGCCAAGGTCGCCGAGGGACGCGGGCAGACGCTGGCACAGCTGGCGCTGTGCTGGGTGCTGCGGGATCCGCGGGTGGTCTCGGTGATCATCGGCGCGAGCAGCGTGGCCCAGCTGGACCAGAACCTCGACGCGCTGGCGGGAGGGCCGCTGACGGCGGAGGAGCTGGCGGAGATCGACCGACTGAGCCGCTGAGGGGCGAGGCGGCAGCCGGCGGGTTGACGGCTGACGGATGACAGCCGACGGATGACGGATCACAGATGACAGCTGACAGATTTCGAAATCTGTCAGCTGTTACCTGTTATCCGTTGCTTGTCAGCTGTCAGCCCGCCCATCCGCCGACCGGCGGCGGCCGGACACCGGACACCGCCCCGCCCGCCGGCCCGTCAGGGTCGCTTGACACCCAGGGCAGGCAGAACCGTTTCTGCAACCCGGTGGGCCTCCTCCAGCAGCGGGTTGCCCGAGAGGATGAAGGTGTCGACGCCCAGCGCCTCGAACTCCTGCAGGCGCTCGACCACCTGGGCCGTCGAGCCGACCACCGCCGTCCCCGGGCCGGGACGGAACAGGCTCATCCCCGGCCAGAGGTTGGGGTGGACCTCCAGCTCCCGGGCCCGCGCCGGCACCCTGCCGCCGTGCTGGCGGAACTGCCGCTGCCAGCCGACCCCGTCCTCCCCCTTCGTCTCGCCCAGCCGGCGCGCGTAGGTCGCCTCGCTGGTGACGTCCAGCAGTCGGTCGGCGGCCGCCCAGGCCTCGTCCTCGGTGTCCCGGACGATCAGGTGCAGCCGCAGCCCGATCCGCAGGCTCCGCCCGTGGGCGGCGGCGCGCTCACGGACCAGGTCCAGCTTCTCCTTGAGCAGGTGCGGCGGCTCACCCCAGGTCAGGTAGACGTCCACGTGCTGGGCCGCCATCTCGATGCCGACCGCCGAGCTGCCGCCGAACCAGAGCGGGATGCCGCCGGGCTGCACCGGGGGGAGGTCGCGCAGACTCGCACCGGCGTTCTTCAGCTCGTAGAACTCGCCCTTGTGGTCGAAGACTTCGCCCGCCGTCAGGCGCTTCACGATCGACCAGTACTCGCCGCTGAGCCGGTAGCGGTCGTCGTGCTCGACATCCAGGCCGTACTCGCGCAGCTGCGCGGTCGATCCGTTGACCACGTTGAAGCGCAGCCGGCCGCCGTGCAGGTGGTCGAAGCTGAGCGCCATCTTGGCCAGCAGGGTGGGCGAGACCAGCCCCGGGTGGACGGCCAGCAGCGGTTTGAAGGCCGGGGTGGTGGCGGCCGCGAGCGCGCTGCCGAGCGTCCAGACGTCGTACAGGTCGGTCGCGAGCAGGGCGCCGGTATAGCCCAACCGCTCGACAGTGCCGGCCAGTTGCTGGAGGTAACGGAGGTCCACCGGGCGGCGACCGGCCGGTTCCCAGGGGTAGTGCCCCTCGCGCGGGACGATGTACCAGAGGACTTCGGAGGCCACGGGTCAGACCGCCTTCGCGAGCGCGGCGGCCACCGGGGCCTCCAGCGCGGGGAGGTGGGCGTCGGAGACGGTCAGCGCCCGGTCGATGAAGCCCACACCGTGGAAGATGTTCGCGGCCTCCTGCTGCTCGGCGACGAACCCGGCGGTGGCGGGCTCCAGCTGCCAGGGCAGTGCACCCAGCGCGGACTGCCAGTCGGCGGCCGTGCCGCCCAGCTCCTCGGCGGCGATCGCGGCGGCCTCGGCCGGGTTGGCGGCCGCCCAGGCATCCGCCCGGCGCAGTGCGGTCACGATCGCGGCAACCACCTCGGGGCGCTCGGTCGCGAAGTCCCGGCGGGTGAAGAACACCGAGCGGTCGGCGATGACGTCGCCGGTGCGGATCAGCTCCCGGAACTCCCCGCTGCGGCGGGCGGCGGCGAGTTCGGCGCCCTGGGCGATCCAGCCTGCGATCTCGCCGTCGCGCAGCCTCCGGGCCTGGTCCTCACCGGCCGCCGGGCGCGCCGGGGTGACGTCCTCGCCGTACGAAAGCCCCTGTGCGTGCAGGGCCTTGGCGAGCAGGTGGGTCTGCCAGGAGCCCACGGCGAGGACGACGGTGGTGCCCTTGAGGTCCGCGACCGTCCGCACCGGGCCGGAGTCCGACACCAGCAGGGCGCCGTGGTCCGGGCGGGGTGCCGAGACCACCGCGTAGACCAGGTCGTGACCGGCCGCCTGGGCGGTGATCGGCGGGGTGGAGCCGGTGCCGCCGAAGTCGATGACACCCTCGGCGAGCAGCGGGCCGGTGCGGGTGCCGTCCGCGTAGTGGTGGAAGGCGCCGGTCTCGCCGAGCGGGGCCAGTTCCTCGTCCAGGTACGGGAGTCGGGCGAGGTAGTAGAGCGAGGGGTTGCTGGCGTGGACGCCGAGGGTGACGGTCATCTGGTCAACTCCGGTGGTGCGGGCTTGGTTTGTCGGGAGTCAGGGGAATCAGGGAAATGCCGGGGCATTCAGGGGGGATCACGGACGTCAGTGGACGCCGAGGTCGGTGAGCAGGCGGCGCCGCAAGTCGGCGAAGGCAGGATCCGCCGGGTCGCGCGGGCGCTGGACGGTGACGGCTTCGTCCCGCGCGAACAGGCCCTCGCGCAGCACCACGACCCGGTCGGCGAGCCGTACGGCCTCGTCCACGTCGTGGGTGACCAGCAGCACCGCCGGGCGGTGGCGGCGCACCAGGTCGCCGACGAGGTCCTGCATGCGCAGCCGGGTGAGTGCGTCCAGCGCGGCGAACGGTTCGTCGAGCAGAAGGAGTTGCGGCTCCCGAACGAGCGCCCGGGCGAGCGCCACGCGCTGCGCCTCGCCGCCCGAGAGGGTGGCCGGCCAGGCCTCGGCGTGCCGCTCCAGGCCGACCTCGGCGAGCGCCTTCAGCCCGGTCTCCCGGGTCGCGGCGCCCCGCGGCAGGCCGACCGTGACGTTGGCCAGCACCCGCTTGGACGGCATCAGCCGGGGCTCCTGGAACACCACGGTACGGACCGGCGGGACGAGCACGGTGCCCTCGTCCGCCCGGTCGAGCGCCCCGAGGATCCGCAGCAGCGTGGTCTTGCCGGTCCCGCTGGCGCCCAGCAGGGCGACGAACTCCCCGCGGGCGATGGAGAGGTCGACCCCGTCGAGCACGGCCCGGGTGCCGAACACCCGGCGCAGACCGCGCAGATGGACGGCCGGCACCGCCTCCTCGGACACCGAGGGGGAAGGGAGCGAAGAGGGGGAGAGCGTGGCGGTGGTGGATGTGTCGGCGGTCATCGGGCCGCTCCCGGGACGGCCTGGCGCCACGGCATCAGCACGCGCTCCAGGACTCGGACGATGCCGTCGGCGCCGAGGCCGAGCAGCCCGTAGATCAGGATGCAGACGGCGAGGACGTCGGTACGCGAGTAGTTCTGCGCCTGGGCCATCAAGTACCCGATGCCCTCGGTCGAGTTGATCTCCTCGGCGGCGATCAGGGCGATCACGCTGAGCGTCATCGACAGGCGCAGTCCGGACAGCAGCGAGGGCAGCGCGCCGGGCAGTACGACCGTACGCACGATCGCCCAGCGGCCGAGGCCGAAGCTGCGCATCGCCTCGACCAGCTTGCGGTCGGTACTGCGGACCCCGCCGGAGGCGGACACGTACATCGGGAAGCTGGTGGCGACCCCGATCAGGGCGACCTTCGCGGTCTCGGTGATGCCGAACCACACCATGAACAGTGGGACGAGGGCCAGGAACGGTACGGTGCGCAGGACCTGGATCGCGGAGTCGAGCAACTCCTCGCCGAGGCGGGTGAATCCGGTGACCACGCCGAGCACCAGTCCGGCGGTCGCACCGAGGAACAGACCGAGCCCGGCGCGGGTGAGGGAGACGGACAGGGCGTCGGTCAACTGGCCGTTTCCCCACAACTCCCCGACGGCCTGGGCGACCTGAGTGGGCGAGGCGAGCACGTCCTGGGTGAGTGCGCCGGTGGCGGAGGCGATGGCCCAGCCGCCGATCAGGGCGAGCGGACCGATGGTCCGCAGGGTCACGGCGAGCGCGCGGGGGCGCGGCCGGCGCCGCCGGCTCTGCGGGGCGACCAGACCGGCGTCCAGCGCCGCCCGGGTGTCGGCGGGCGCGAACTCCGCGCTTGCGGCGATCACTTGGCACCGTCCCCGAGCTTGTTGACGTCGATCAGGTACGGCTTGACGTCCACCAGTTGCTTGGTGACGTTCTGGTCGGCGAAGAACTGGGCGACCGTCCCGAAGCGGGCGATGTCGGCGTCGGAGATGGCGCCGGCCGGGGCGCCCTGCCTGCTGACGTTCACTGCGACGACCTTCTCGGCGGGGGTGACGGCGGTCGGGCCGGCATCGGTGAACACGTTGAGGTAGCCGGCCGGGTCGGCCTTCTCCTTCTCGCCGTTGTCCCGCAGGTAGGTGTAGAAGGCCTTGACCACCTCGGGGTGCTTGTCGGCGAAGCCGTTGCGCACCGCCCAGACGGCGTAGTTGTCGGAGCCGACCTCCTGGCCGTTGACCAGGAAGTGCGCACCGGCGTTGGCGATGGCGGGCGTCGAGAAGGTGTTCCAGGTCGCCCAGGCTTCCACCTGCCCGGAGTTGAAGACCCCGGAGGTCTGGTCGGCACGCAGGTAGACCCGCTCCACCTTGTCGGCCGGGACGCCGTTCTTCGCCAGCGCCTTGAGCAGCAGGTACTCGCTGGTGCCGCCCTGGGAGACGGCGACCTTCCGGCCGACGAGGTCCTGGACGGACTTGATGGGCGAGTCGTTCTTCACCAGGATTCCCTCGCCGACGCCGTCGGGCGCGGTCTGGGCGAACAGCTTGAAGCCGGGCTTCTGGGCCAGCGCGGCGACGGCCGAGGTGATCGAGCCCTGGGCGACGTCCAGTTGGTCGGCGGAGAGGGCCTGGGCGGCGGGGGCGAAGGGGCCGGCGCTGCCGGTCCAGGCGACCTTGGCGTGGACGACGGCCAGGGCCCGGTCCAGTGAGCCGTCCTTCTTGCCGCGGGCGAGGAAGCCGTTGTTGCCGGGGTCGGGCAGCCGGAGCACCACGTCGGCCTTGCCGCCGGCCCCGTCTCCGGCGGAGGCCTTGGCCCCGTCGGCGGACGAGCCGCAGGCGGCCAGGGCGGTGGAGGCGAGCAGCGCGGTCGCGGCGAGGGCGAGGCGGGGGGTCTTCACGGGCTCTCCAAACAAGTGACAGATGACAGCCGACAGCTGACAACTTTCGAAATCTGTTAGCTGAAGGCTGTTATCCGAAGTCTGTGATTCGAACAGCGCCGGCACCGGCTCCGGCAACCGCCTCAGCATCGGCACCGGCGCGCGCACGCCGCTCGCGCAGCAGCTCGCGGGCCGCACGAAGCGGCTCCGGGTCGGCCCACGCCTGGACGTCCACCGGCGCGGCGAGGAAGCCCTGCTCTCCGAGGAATCGTTCCTGCATCGCCAGCAACTCCAGCCGCTCCGCCGACAGGTCCAGGTGCAGGGTGCGGTGGCTGCCCGGCGCGTAGGCCCCGGCGACGCCCTCGGCCCCGGCGCCGGTCTCGGCCTGCAGGATCCGGACCACCTCCTCCGGGTGCTCCGCCGCCCAGTCGGCGGCCTCCAGCAGCACGGCGAGGAAACGGGCGACCAGCTCGGGCCGCTCGTCCAGCAGCCGCTGGTGGACGGTGATCGGCCGAGGCGTGCCGTTGTTGACCCGGACCCTGCGGTCCGGCGCCGCGTCCAGTTCCACGGCCACCTCCGCGCCGATCCGGCGGGCCGCCTCGACGGCGAGCGCCCCCTTCACGTACACCGCGTCCACCGTGCCGCGCCGCAGCGCGGCCAGCTCGGCGGACCACTGCGCGCCGTCCGGGGCGCCGGGAATGTCCACCGGTTCGGCGTCCGCCAGGGTGAGGCCCGCGAGCCCGAGGGCGCCACGGAAGCCGGCCAGCGCCATCGCCCGCCAGAAGTCGATGCCGATGTCATGACGGGGGATCGCCAGCCGCAGCCCGCGCAGCTGCCCGGGTTCGGTGATGCCGCTACCGGCCCGCACCAGCACCGCCTGGCGCTCCTCGATCCAGGTGAGGCCGATCAGCCTGGTCGCCTCACCGCGCGAACGGGCCCACAGCGCCGGGACGTTGCCGCCCTCCCGGAACAGGCCCGTCAGCGCGTGGGTGTAGTGGTGGTCCGCGGCCACTTCGGGCGGAGCGTCCTGCAGCGAGCGGACCGCGATGCCGTCGGCGGCGAACTCGCGGGCGAGCCAACCCTGGTCGGCGGCGATCCCGGTCGCGGTGGGCACCGGACAGCGGGTGAACCAGAGGGTGTCGGGAAGCACGGAAGCGTTCCGGGTACGACTGGACAACGGAGTCGGTCCTCCACGGGGCTCCGACGGCAGCCGGAGAAACTGGGTGTCGATTACCTGCACGGCGGCCCACTGGGCCTGGTGTGCAAGGGAGTTGTGCGCCACGATGCAGGAAAGGGGCAGGCGGCGCGGAAGACGTTCGGTCAGCGACAACACGCACGGGAGGGGAGACACCGGTGGGACGTCACGGTGCTTCTCCTTCCGTGGAGTCGGGGCAATCGCCGCCAGGCCCGAGTGGCCGTCCGGCGCGATGCAAGGAGCGTTCCACGGCAGGTGAGCCGGAGGCAAGCCTTTGCCACATGGTGGGATCAGTTGTTCATCAAAGCCATTCCATTGCAACGTCGTCGACACATTCCCGCAGCACCGTCTGCCCTACGCTGAGACCGCTTCCGGCCGCCCGTCCGGAGTCCCGAACCGAAACGCGAGGTGCCATGGCCGAGGCCGCCACCGCCGTCCAGAGTCCGCCGGCCGGTGCGCAGGCCGTCCAGCGCGCGCTCGGACTGCTGCACTGCTTCCACGACAACGGCCCCGACCTGAGCGCCTCGGACCTGGCCCGCCGGATGGGCCTGTCGGTCTCCACCGCGCACCGGCTGGCCCGCACGCTGGTCAGCGCCGGATTCCTGGAGCAGGACGAACAGACCGCGCGCTACCGGCTCGGTCCGGCCGTCGCCGAACTCGGCCAGCTCACCTTCCACCAGCGCGGGCTGCACCTCGCCGGGCCCGAGCTTGAGCTGCTGTCCCGGCGCACCAAGGCGACGGCCGATCTGGCGATCCGCAGCGGCGCGCACGCGGTGATCCTGGTCGGAGGCTCGGTCCGCCCGGACACCGGACTGGGCCTGCGCCGCCCACTGCACTCCACAGCGCTCGGCAAGGTCCTGCTGGCCTGGCCCCGCCCGGGCGCGACGGCACCGTCGACACTCGGCCCGCTGACGCCGTTCACCGACCGCACGATCACCGAACCGTCCGCCCTGGAGGAGGAGTTGGCGAAAGTCCGGGCGGCCGGGTACGCCCTCAACGACGGCGAGTCGGCCGCCGGGGTGCGGACGGTGGCCGTACCCGTCCTGGACGGCGCCGGGCAGGCCCGGTTCGCCCTGGCGGTCCGCTCGACGCCCGCGCACCTCACCGACGACCGGCTGGACCGGTTCCTCGGCCACGCCCGCAGCTGCGCCGACGCCCTCGCCGTCCTCCTGCTTCCGCCGGACCAGCGCTCCTGACGGTCCACCGGAACACGGCGGAGCAGCGGGCCGCCCGTCCACGTCAGGACGAGTGGCCCGCCGCTTCGACCGACCGTCGGCGACCGGCCTTCAGGCCGAACGTCGGATCCGTCTTCGGACCGGCTGTCAGACCAGCCCTCAGACCGGCCCTCAGACCGTGGCCGGGGTGTACTTGTAGCCGACCCGGCGGACCGTCACGATGGTGTCCCGGTAGGCCGGTCCGAGCTTGCGGCGCAGCCTGGCGACGTGCACGTCGACCGTCCGCCCGTCCCCGACGTGGCCGTAGCCCCAGACCGCGGAGACCAGGTGGTCCCGGGTGTGCACCCGCTGCGGGTGATCGGTGAGGTGGGCCAGCAGCTCGAACTCCAGGTAGGTGAGGTCGAGCAACCGCCCGTCGACATAAGCGTTGCGCCGCTCGGTGTCGACGGAGATGCCGCGCGCGGCCGGGCGGACCGAACGGACCCCCGTCACGGTCTGGGCGCCGGGCCCGCCGGTCGCCGGCTGCGCACCGGGGACGGCGTGGGCCGCCGCGGAGCCGGCG
>NZ_JAHSQD010000189.1 GCF_020103755.1 Streptomyces sp. LS1784 | reverse complement strand
GCCGGAGCGGCCGTCGGCGCGAACGGGCGCTGGCCGGCGCCGGCGTCGGCGCCTGAAGCGGGCGGGCGTGCCCGCGCCGGTCCCACCGCTTGACCCTCACGCGACGTGAGAGCCGAGGGTGGTGGTCAGCACCAGGGAGGAACTCCGATGACCAGTGAGGGCTACTCGGTCGGCGCCGTGGCGAAGATCGCCAAGGTGACCGTCCGAACCCTGCACCACTACGACGAGATCGGCCTGCTGTCCCCGGCCGGCCGTACCCGGTCCGGCTACCGCCGGTACGCGGACGCCGACCTCGACCGGCTGCAGCAGATCCTCTTCTACCGAGAACTCGGGTTCCCCCTGGAGGAGATCGCGGCGATCCTGGACGACGAATCGGTCAGCCCGACCGAACACCTCCGGCGGCAGCACCGGCTGCTCACCGACCGGATCAGTCACCTCCAGGAGCTCGCCACAGCCGTCGAACACGCCATGGAGGCACGGAGAATGGGCATTCAGCTGACCCCGGAGGAGAAGTTCGAGATCTTCGGCGAGGGCTACCAGGAGGAGTGGGAGCAGGAGGTCGAGGAGCGCTGGGGCCACACCGAGGCCTGGGCCGAGTCGCAGCGCCGCACCGGCGGCTACTCCAAGGCCGACTGGCAGCGCATCCAGGCCGAGATGACCGGGATCAACAACCGCCTGGCCGAGGCGATCACCGCCGGCGAGCCCGCCGACGGCACGGTGGCCACGGACCTCGCCGAGGAGCACCGGCAGCACATCTGCCGGAACTTCTACGACTGCACGTACACCATCCACCGCGGCCTGGCCGGGCTGTACGTCTCCGACCCGCGCTGGACCGACGCCTACGAGAAGACGGCGCCGGGCCTGGCGCAGTGGCTGCACGACGCCATCCTCGCCAACGCGGACCGACGCGAGGAGAAGCGCGACGGGAAGTAGGCGCCGCGCTCAGGCCACTCCGCGCCCGAAGGAGCGCCGGTAGGCGGTCGGGGAGGTGCGCATCACCCGGCCGAAGTGGTGGCGGAAGGCCGCGGCGTTCTCGAAGCCGACCGCCGCGGCGATCTCCTCCACCGTCCCCTCCGGCGACTCCAGCAGCGCCAGACTGGCCGCGATGCGCTGGGTGACGACCCAGCGCATCGGGCTGGTCCCGTTGCGGGCGGTGAAGTGCCGCAGGTACGAGCGTTCCGACATCCGGGCGGCGCGGGCCAGCTGCGAGACGGCCAGCGGGGACGACAGGTGGTCCAGCGCCCACTGCATGCTGCGGGCGATCCCGTCGTCCTCGGCCTCGACCGGGCGGACGGCCGCCTCGACGAACTGGGCCTGCCCGCCGTCCCGGTGCGGTGCCACCACGAAGCGGCGGGCCACCGTGTTGGCGACCTTGGCGCCGTGGTCCCGCCGGACCAGGTGGAGGCAGAGGTCGATGCCGGCCGCGCTGCCCGCGCTGGTCAGCACGTCGCCGTTGTCCACGTACAGCACGTCCGGGTCGACCAGCACCGCCGGGTACCGCTGCTGGAGCAGCTCGGCGTACCGCCAGTGGGTGGTCGCCTCCCGGCCGTCCAGCAGCCCGGCCGCCGCCAGTGCGAAGGCGCCCGAGCAGATCGACACGATCCGGGCGCCGCGCCCGTGCGCGGTGCGCAGCGCCTCGACCAGGGCGGGGGAGACTTCGCGGTCGAACGCGTTCGGCACCCCGGGGACCACCACGGTGTCGGCCGCCGCCAGCTCGTCCAGTCCGTGCCGGGCGGTCAGCGCGAAGCCGCCCACCGCGTCCAGCGGCGTCCCGGGGCGGTCGGCGCACACCTTCAGCCCGTACCAGGGCGCCGCCAGCAGGCCGGTCAGCTCGGGCCGCGCCAGCCCGAACACCTCGACCACCACGCCGAGCTCGAACGGCGCCATGCCCGGAAAGGCGTACACCGCGACGTCGTGCACGGGCTCCGGACACCGGCCGATGGTGACGGCCACCGGCCGTGACCCGGTGGCGGTCCCGGTGACCGCAGTCGTACCCGCGGCCGGATCGACGGCCGCGGTCCTCTCCACAGCCGTACCCGTTCCGGCCCCGACCGGGCCGTCGACGATCTGCTCGGCCATGCGAACCCCCTGCTCACGGGTGGCGGAATGCCGGTGAGTGTAGCCGTCCCGGCCCCTTCGGAATTCTCTTCGAACCCACCTGCAACCTTCACCCCGGTCACACGTCCTTTGGTACGGGGACGGAGGGAACCCGGCAGAGGGCAGCCGGAGCGATCCCCCCGATCACGATCTTGAGCAGGTGACCTGACGGAACGGCCTGCGCCGTCACCGTCCCGGGGGAAAGCGGAATCGCACATGTCCATGGCCATCGGGCCGACCGCCGCGCAGGCAGGGGGGCGCGGCTTCTCCATCCGAGGGGCGGTCGCCGTGCTGTTCGGTGCGCAGGAGGCCGGCGAGCCGCTCGCCGGCGCCGTCACCGAGCAGGAGGCGAAGCAGCGCCGCTCCGGCTTCCGGCTGCTGCGGGGCGGCCGCAAGCCGGCCGAGGACCGGCCCACCCTGACCGACCTGTACCACGCCCACCGGCTCGGCCTGGTCCGGATGGCGGTCCTGCTGGTCGACCACCAGGACCTGGCCGAGGACGTCGTCCAGGAGGCCTTCACCCAGCTCTACCAGCGCTACGGCGAGGAGCTGGACGACCTCGACAACGCGCTCGGCTACCTGCGCACCTCGGTGGTCAACGGCGCCCGCTCGATGCTGCGCCGCCGCAGGACCGCCCGCGAGTACGTGCCGCCGCACGTGGCGGACGCCCCGTCCGCCGAGGACCACGCGGTGCTCAACGACGAGCACCGCCGGGTGCTGGTGGCCCTGCAGGAGTTGACTCCCCGCCAGCGCGAGGTGCTGGTGCTGCGCTACTGGTCCGACCTGTCGGAGGCGCAGATCGCCGAGACCCTGGGACTGTCCCGGGGTGCCGTGAAGTCCACCGCCAGCCGCGCTCTGGACGCCTTGGAAAAGCACCTGGAGAAGGTTCGATGACCGACAAGCTCCCCCGCCGCACCGGCGGCGACGGCGACGGGCCTGCCGAGACCCCGACGGAACGGCTGCTCCGCGAGGCGATGACGGCCCGGGCCTCCATGGTCACGGCGGCCGGCCTGCGCCCGGCCGCGCCCCCGAAGAGCCGGATCCGCCGGCTGCGCCCGGTGTACGCCGTCGCCCTGCCGCTCGGACTGGCCGCCGCCCTGGCGCTCGGCGTGCTCACCTTCCACGGCGAGCCGGTCGCCCAGGACGAAGTCCCGCCCCCGGCCGCCACCCTGACCAGCGCGCCGAGCCCGACGTCCGACCCGACCGGCGCCCCCAGCCCGACGGCCGCTCCCACCGACCCGGGCGCCCCCACGGGCGGGGCCGAGACCGAGGCCCCGCTCGCCGACGGCGCCCCGTCCTCCTCCGCCACCAACACCCCTGGTGGCGCGGCGAGTTCGTACACTTTCCGGGGCGTCAGGTTCAAGGTCCCGGCCGGCTGGAAGGTCGTGCCGCGCTCGGACGACCGGGTCTGCGTGCTGAGCCCCGGAGCGCCGGTCGGCCCGCAGCAGGGCTGGTCGCCGATGGACTGCGAGCCGTACGGCGTCCTGGTCGTGGTCTACAACAGCCCGGACGAACTCGGCGCCTGGCCGACGATGGCCGACCTCGCCGCCGACAGCGGCTGGGGTCACCAGCCGAACTGCCCGGTCTGGGGCCGGCCCTACTTCCCCGACAACGGCTACTCCTCGGTCAGCGCCCCCGTGCGGACCAAGCCCACCGTGGCCGGCAAGACGATCGACAAGACCCAGTGGAACGTCGCCTGCAAGCCCGGCGACACCTTCACGGCGCAGATGTGGGGGATGGGTTCGGACCAGGTCTTCGTGGTGGCGAACGGGCTCAAGAGCGACTACCAGGCGGGCCTGACGGCGATCGTCAACAGCCTGGACGCGAGCGGCCACAAGGCACCGACGTCCCCGCCGTCCCCGCCGTCCGAGAACAGCGTGGCCGTGTCGTTCAGCGGCCTCTCAACCGGGCAGCAGGTGCCGGCCAACGGCACTCCGGTGACCTTCTCGGTCACCTTCAAGAACACCGCCCAGAGCGGCTTCGCCGCCGTCCAGCCGGCGCTCTACACCGTGTCGTACCCGGCCTCGTTCGGGACCTCCGAACCGGCGAACGCGGGCACGCTGGAGCGCCTGGACGGGGACACCTGGGTCTCCGTGCCGCTGCTGTCGTTGGCGGAGCGGAACTCCCTGAGCGCGGGCAAGCGGGTCACCTTCCCGCTGGCCGCCGGCCAGAGCAAGGTGGTCAAGTACCGGATCACGCTCGGTTCCGGGTACGCCGCCGGGACGATGTCGGTTCAGGCGGACGTCGTGCTGCCGTACGACGGCACCGGGGCGTCGCCGACCCACCTGGGGTCCCGGAGCATCGGGACGACGGTCGTGAAGTAGCCGCTTCCGGCACGGCGACGTCGAGGTCCCGGTGGGCGCCCGGTCGAACGGCCACCAGGCCGCCCGCCGGAACCCCTTCGGCCCCCTGGGGCGGTAGCGGTCCCGCGCCCGCGGCCGAGGGCCCGGCCTCCCACTGCTCGGGAGGCCGGGCCCTCTTGCGTGCTCGTGCGCGCTCCGGCTCAGACGAGCGAGGCCATCCAGGCCTCGACGTCCTCGGCCCGGCGGGGCAGGCCGGCCGAGAGGTTCTCGTTGCCGTCGGCGGTGACCAGGATGTCGTCCTCGATCCGGACGCCGATGCCGCGGTACTCCTCCGGCACGGTCAGGTCGTCCTGCTGGAAGTACAGGCCGGGCTCGACGGTCAGCACCATGCCGGGCACCAGCAGCGCGTCGACGTGCTCCTCGCGGCGCGAGTGGGCGCAGTCGTGGACGTCCAGGCCGAGCATGTGGCCGGTGCCGTGCAGGGTCCAGCGGCGCTGGAGGCCGAGCTCCAGGACCTTCTCGACGTCGTACACCGACGGGTCCAGCAGGCCCCAGGCGAGCAGTCGCTCGGCGAGGACGCGCTGCGAGGCCTCGTGGAAGTCGCGGAACCGGGCGCCGGGCTTCACCGCGGCGATGCCGGCCTCCTGGGCGTCGTACACCGCGTCGTAGATCCGGCGCTGGAGCTCGGTGAAGCGGCCGTTGATCGGCAGGCTGCGGGTGACGTCGGCGGTGTAGAGGGTGCTGGTCTCCACGCCGGCGTCCAGCAGCAGCAGCTCGCCGGGGCGCACGTCGCCGTCGTTGCGCACCCAGTGCAGGGTGGTGGCGTGCGGGCCGGCCGCGGCGATGGTGCCGTAGCCGACGTCGTTGCCCTCGACCCGGGCGCGGCGCCAGAAGGTGCCCTCGATCCAGCGCTCCGAGGTGGCGACGGCCTGGCCCAGCTCGCGGACCACGTCGGTGAAGCCCTTGACGGTGGCGTCGCAGGCGGCGCGCAGCTCGCCGATCTCCCACTCGTCCTTGACCAGCCGCAGACCGCTCAGGAACTCCTTGAACCCGGCGTCCCTGTCGGCGTCCAGGGCGTCGGCGAGCGCGGCCTCCAGGCCGGCGTCGTAGCCGCGGACGATCCGGGTCGGCACGGCGGAGTCCGCGGCCTTCGCGGCCAGCTCCTCGGCGGCCTTGCGCACGTCGCGGGCGGGCAGGCCGAGCAGCTGCTCCTGCTCGCTCAGGCTGTGCCGGCGGCCGACCCACAGCTCGCCGTAGCCGTCCAGCCAGAACTCGCCGTTCTCGCGGTTCGAGCGGGGCAGCAGGTAGAGCACGAACTCGTGGCCGGCCGCGCCGGTCGGCTCGCCGACCAGCACCGCGTCCTCGGTCTGGTCACCGGTGAGGTGGACGTACTCGCTGGAGGCGCGGAACGCGTAGTCGGTGTCGTTGGAGCGCACCCGCAGGTTGCCGGCCGGGACGACCAGGCGCTCGCCGGGGAAGGCGGCGGACAGCTCGGCGCGGCGCTCGGCCGCGTACGGGGCCTGGGCGACGGGGGCGAGGCCGTGCAGCTCGGTGTCGGCCCAGCCGGACTTCATCGAGGCGGCCAGCTCGTCGGAGACCTCGCCGTAGAGGCCGTTCTTGCGGCCCTTGTGCTGCTCCGGCTCCTCGCCGCCCTCGGCCTCGGGGTTCTCGGCCACCGCGGGGGTACGGTCCTCGGTCACGTGCAACGCCTCCTTGGGGGGTGGTACCGCCGCCCTCGGGGGAGGTGTCGGATCGCGACACGCGCGGGCGGCCGTGCGTCCATGGTACGGACGCCCGGCCGCCCGTTCGTTCCGGCCCCGAACGGTCACTCGAAGCGGGCCGCCAGCAGCATCAGGTCGTCGGTGGCCGTGGTCGCGGCGTCCGGGTCCGGGCAGACGGCCAGCAGGTGGGCGCAGAGGCGGTCCGGGTCGATCCGCACGTCGCGCGGGGCGTCGGCGGCGGCCCGGCGCAGGTTGGCCTGCCCGGCGTGCAGGGTCGGGCCGCAGCGGCGGGCCAGTCCTTCGGTGTAGAGCAGCAGGGTGTCGCCGCGCTCCGCGATGAACTCCACTCCGGGGGCCTCCCAGCAGGCCAGCATGCCGAGCGGGGCGGAGAGCGAGGTCTCCACGAACTCGGCGCCGTGCCGGCCGACCAGGACCGGCGGGCAGTGCCCGGCGCCGGCCAGGGTGATCCGGCGCTCCTCGGGCTCGACCCAGGCGTAGACGGCGGTGGCGGTGCGGCTCGGCTCGGTGGTCTTGAGCAGCAGCTCCAGGTCCCCCAGGACGGAGACCGGGTCCTCGCCCTCCAGCACCGCGTAGGCGCGCAGCGCGGACCGGACCCGGCCCATCGCGGCGGCCGCGCCGGGGGCGGAGCCCGGGCCCGCACCGGGGCCGTCGCCGGAGACGGAGCCGACGGTGAGGCCGATGGTGCCGTCCGGCAGCGGGATCGCGTCGTACCAGTCGCTGCCGCAGGAGCGCTCCAGCCCGGCCGGGACGAGCCGGGCGGCCAGTCGCAGTCCGGCGGCCTGGGGGAGCCGGTCCGGCAGCAGGCCGCGGCGCAGTGCCTCGGTGGTGCGCGCGATCCGGTCCGACTCCAGCTGCTTGGCGAGCAGCGGGGCGGCGATCTCGCAGTAGTGGCGGGCCAGTTCGCGCCGGCATCCGGTCGGTTCGGCGGGCTCGTCCCAGAACCAGAGGGCGGCGGCGAGCGGGCCGTCCTCGGGGGTGGCGAGCGGCAGGCCGAAGGCGCCGCCGAGGCCGAGGTGGACGGCGAGTTCGCGCAGCCGGGCGCCGATGGCCGGGTCCTCGGCGAGGTCGCGGGAGTGCAGCTGCGCGGGCCGGTCCCGTTCGCGCAGCAGCCTGGCCAGCAGGCTCTGCTCGGTCGGGACGGTCTCCAACGCGCCGAGGCTGGCGCGGTCGAGGCCGAAGCCGACCGGCTGGCCGGGCCCGCCGCCGGGCAGCCTGGTGACCAGCACGCCGCGCCGGGCGCCGAGCAGGGCGGCTCCGGAGGCGAGGACGGTGTCCAGGGTGGCGGCCAGGCCGCGGGTACGGGCGAGCCGCTCGGTGTGTTCGTGCAGGCTGGTGATATCGGACAGGCGTCCGGCCAAACGGTCCTGCACCGCAGCGGACGGCGCCGTGCGTCCGTCCGCGGTGCCGTCCGGGGCATCGACCCGGCCGGGCAGGTCCGGCGGGTCGAGGACGGTGAGCCCGCCTGCGCAGCCGGGTTCGCCCGGCTCGGCGGTCGTCGTCGACGGGAGGGCCGTCGACGGGTGGGACTCGTTCATGCCGCCACTCCTGACGCGGTGCTACGTGCCATGCGAAACCCCCAGGTACGGCCAATGTGGAGCGAGCACGGCCAATGGGCGTGTTTCGCCTCGATTCGCTACTACTCGTCATTGATCGACAGCAATGCCACCACTTCTACACAGGCCATTCGGGGCATGTCCAGATCCAGGACGACGCGGTGGCCCGTTCCACATCCATCGCGACCCGGTCGGGGGCGCTCAGGGCTCGCGTGCGCGCCGGGCGGACCGGGAGGCATGGAGCGGGCCGCGAACGGGCAGAACCGGGAGGACGGCCCGGGCGGCCGTCCGGATCGTATGTCCGTGCCGCCCGCGAGCCTGGCCGACCGGAACTCTCTCACTCGTACGGTGGAACCAAGCGCGCCCGGGCGGCGTCCATCCGGTCGCGTACGGGATTCTCGTTCCAAGGGCTGTGCCGGTGCGCGGCCCTTCATGTCGTGCTCCACACCCGCTCCACGTCGTAGCCGCGCCGTCCGCGTTGCCGCCCGCCCCGCTCCGCTCCGTGCCGCCCGGGCCGTGCCGCGGCCGGCCCGTGCGGAGGATCCCGACGGATGCCGGCGGGGCGGAGCGAACCGAGCGGTCAGGGAAAGGAACGAGCGCCATGCGTGAGAACCCGAAGGGCCGGCCGGAGGAGCATGCCGCCCGACTGGCCGCGGCCCTGACGGCCGCCGTCGACCACCGCTGGCCCGTGGTGCCGGGCGCCGTGCTGCGCGACGGCTGCTGCTCCTGCGGTGACCTGGACTGCACCGTCCCCGGCGCACACCCGCACGACCCCTCGCTGCTGGCCGCGACCACGGACGCCCGGATGGTGCGCTGGTGGTGGGAGCGGCAGAGCCCGGACGCGCCGGTGCTGGCCGCGACCGGCTCCACGGTCTCGGCGGTCAGCCTGCCCGCGGCGGCCGGCGCCCGGGCGCTGGCCTACCTGGGCGCGCTGCGGTTGCCGCTCGGACCGGTGCTGGCGATGCCGGGCCGCTACGCGCTGCTGGTGGCACCGTACTCGCTGGACGTGCTCGGCGAGATGCTTGCCCAACTCCCCTGGGTGCCGGGATCGTTGCGCTATCACGGGCCGGGTGGCTTCCTGCCGCTGCCGCCCGGCGGCGCGGCCGGGCAGGTGCGCTGGGTGCTCGCGCCGCGACCGGGTGCCGGTGGCGGGGTCTGGCTGCCGCAGGTCGGGCCGCTGCTGGGGGAGTTGGTGGAGGCGACGGTCCGGCTGGACAGCGGACGCTCGGCCTACTGAGGATCACCGGGGCCGGGCGGGGCATCGGGGGCCGTCCGCCGGGGCGTTCCGGAAAAACAAAAGATCCAGCCGCTGGCGACGGGGGATGCACCAGCGGCCGGACTCTTTAGACAGTAACAAGGATCCGCGCCCGCGCCAATTTCCAAGACGCCCTGCACGCCCGGAAATTGCGCGTTCACCGCAGCAATGTGACGCGTATCACGCAGATCCGGTGCGCTTTAGTTCAAAGTGACCTGACGGTTCACCAGGTTCGCGCGGGCACGCCGCTCCTCGGCGGTCAGCGGGGTCCCGTCGGCGAGCACGGCGGCGAGCCGCTCGGCGAACTCCGCCGCCGGCTTCTCGCAGTCGGCGGCGGACATCGCGAGCGGGAGGTCCCACACCGGGACGGTCAGGCCGTGCGCGCGGAAGGAGCCGACCAGACGGGTGTCCGCGCCGAGCGACGCCTCGCCGGCCGCGTCCAGCCGGGCCAGCGCGTCCAGCAGCTGCTCCTCGGGCACGGTCATCACCCAGCGCAGGTGGTTCTTGTCCGGGGTGCCGCACCAGTAGGCGGAGTCCACGCCGGCGAGCTTCTCGGTCGGGATGGCCGAGGCGTTGGCGCGCTCCAGGGAGGCGGCGACCTCGCCGGTGGCGGACTCGGCGTCCTCCAGCCAGAACTCGAAGCCGGTGTGCACGGTGGGCGTGAACGCGGCGGTGGTGTCCAGCAGGTCCTGCAGACGGCGCCCGCCCGGGACGGTCCGGCGGGCCGGCACCGGACTGCCCGGCTCGGTGGCCAGGGCCAGCTCCAGGGCGTCCGCGAGGTCGCGGCTGAGGTCGCCGGAGGCGGACTGGGTCTGCAGGCCGAGCAGGATCGAGCCGTCCTGGCGGCGCAGGGCCGGCCAGGCCAGCGGCAGCACGGTGGCCAGGGTCACCGACGGGACGTCGCCGGTCGCGCCCTCGGCCACCCCGGCGGCCAGCGTCAGCGGCACCGTGGCGGCGGGCACCAGCTCGCGCAGCGCCACCCAGTCGGCCTCGCCCGGCAGGCCCTCGAACGGGCGGTGCACCAGCTCCTGCACCGCGTGCGAGGCCTCCCGGCCGTGACACGCCTTGTACCGGCGGCCCGAGCCGCAGGGGCAGTCCTCGCGGGCCCCGACCACGGGGATCTCGCCCGTGACGGCGGTGGTGGACTGGCGCTGCGGCGCCTTCTTGGCGGCCTTCTTGCCCATGCTGCGGCTCTCCCGGGAACGGTGGTTCTGTGTTCCGGGAAGCCTAACGACACATTCCCCGGGCCCGGCTCACGCGCTACGGGCATCGCCCCCGGCGTGCCGGGCGTGCCGGGCCCGGGCGGGCAGCGCCGCCCAGACCGTGACCTCGCCCGGGGCGTCGCGCACGCCCCAGTCGCTGGCCAGCTGGTCCACGATGCTCAGGCCGCGGCCGCCGCGGGAGGTCAGCGAGGGACTCGCGGGCAGCGGCCGGGTGGCCGCCCCGCCGTCCGTGACCTCCAGGGTGAGCACCCCGTCGGCGTGCATCTGCCAGCGGATCAGCACCCCGCCGTGCGGCTCGTCCGAGCCCTCGGCGGACTCCTGGCCGCCCTGCGCGGAGTGCGCCCCGGACGGGAGGCCGACCAGCACCTGTCCGAGCACCTCGGCCCGGGCGCTGCGGCCCAGCGCCGGCAGCGGGCCGAGCGGACGGGCGTACCGACAGGCGTTGCTCAACAGCTCGGAAAGGATCAGAACAGCATCATCGATGACCGGTTCCGGTATCTGCCGGTCACCCAGATCTCGACGCAGTCGGCGCCGTGCGACCCCGACACTCGCTGGGCCGTGCGGCACTGCCATGGTCGATGAGGTCGGCCCAACTCCTGTGGGCACAGTACGCGCCACCATCAACGCCACCCCCGGACCTCCTTCAGCGTATGCCGAGGGAGAGATGCCCCTTGGTAATGCGTCGGAAACGAGCACCGGACGATCCCGCGAGCCCATTTCGAGTGCGGCGACGGACGGTCGACATCAGGTCATTCCGCGCTCGCCCTCTGTCGCCCGGATGCGAGAATTCCGGCAATTTCGTACGAGGAAGGTTTGACTGCCGACCAGCGTGATCGGATCGGACGGGTATCGCCTTCGGTGCGTCGGCGGATCACCGTCCGAGCTGCGCCAGCACCTCCGCGGGCCGGTTGGTGATGATCGCCGACACTCCGAGCTCCAGGCAGAGCTCGACGTCGGCCGGCTCGTCCACCGTCCACACGTGTACCTCGTGCCCCAGCTCGCGCAGCCGGGTCACCAGCTGCGGGCGGGCCCGCACCAGCTCGATGCCCGGGCCGGCGATCCGCGCCCCGCCCGGCAGCGGCGAGCCGGCGCGCAGGCGGCCGACCAGCGGCAGGGTCCGCTCGAACAGGAAGACCTGCCGGTACTCCGGCGCGGCGGCGGCCACCCGGTTCAGGGCGACCGAGGAGAAGCTCATGATCCGGGCGGACGGGCGGTCGCCCTCCCGGGTCGCGCCGATCCTGAACCGCTCCAGCGTCCGCAGCAGCTCGGCCTCCACCCGGCCCCGGAAGCGCACCGGGTGCTTGGTCTCGATCGCCAGGTCCACCGGGCGGCCGCAGTCCACCACCAGCTCCAGCAGCCGCTCCAGCCGCAGCACCCCGCGCAGCTCCGGGTCGGTGCTGGGGCGGCCGGTCTTCCAGGCACCGAAGTCGTACGCCTCCAGCTCGGCGAGGGTCATGGCCGAGACGGTGCCGCGGCCGTTGGAGACCCGGCCGATCCGGCGGTCGTGCACGCAGACCAGCGCGCCGTCGGCGGTCACCCGGACGTCGCACTCCAGCGCGTCCGCGCCCTCGTCGAGCGCGCGCCGGTAGGCCGCGAGGGTGTGCTCGGGCAGGGCGTGGGAGGAACCGCGGTGGGCGATCACCTGGACGGAGGGCACGGTGCGCGCCGTCGTCGAGGACAGGTCTGGGCTGGTCACAGGGCCAACGATAGGCGGCGGAAGTGAAGCGCGGACAAAGACGGCCCCAACCCGTGGGGCCGTCTGCGCCTGCGCTTCCCCGGTTTCCTCAGCGGCTGCCGGCGCGGCGGCTGAGCGGGGTGAGCGCCCAGGTGGCCAGGGCGGGCACCAGGAAGGCGAACAACGAGGCGGAGGTCCACTCCTGCGGGGTGAAGTGCAGCGCTTCCTGGGCGGAGGTCCAGAAGTCCGTCCACCAGTCGGCCACCTTGGTCGGCGCGATGAACTGGTAGACCGCGAAGCCCAGTGCCCACGGCAGCAGCATCAGCCAGCGGGACGGCGCGTCGGCGGAGAGGTTCCAGCCGCGCCGGCCGGCGCCGAGGAAGTAGTCCACCGCGAGCACCGCCAGCAGCGGGACGAACACCGAGCCGATGAGGCCGAGGAAGCCGTAGTAGGTGTCGGTGAACTCGTCGATCTGCAGCGCCAGCACGGTGGTCAGCGCGCCGATCGCGCCGGAGAGCACCCGGCGGTCCACCTTCGGCAGCAGGTTCTGCACCGACATCGCGGTCGAGTACACGTTGGCGAAGGACTGGTCGGTCTCGCGCAGCACCAGCACCAGCAGGAACAGCCAGCCGGCCCAGACCCCGAGGAAGGAGTCGAAGATCCGGTTCGGGTCGCCGTCCGACTGCAGCAGCGCCATCAGGCCGAGCACGTAGCACCAGACCTGGGCGATCGTGTAGCCGGAGAAGCTGCCCCAGAACGCCGAGCGCGGGGTGCGCGAGTGCCGGGTGTAGTCGGCGGCCAGCGGGACGAAGGAGACCGACACCGCGATCATCGCGTCGGTGGCGCCCAGGAAGCCGTGCCAGTTGCCCGCGCCCGGGTCCGGCACGCCCTGGCGGCCCAGCTGGACGGTGAAGTACACCATCGCCACCGCGACCGCCCCGGCCACGAAGCGGCGCAGCACCGCGATCGAGCCCAGCGGCCAGATGGTCAGCGCGGTGGTCAGCGCGCCGGCGAGCAGGACGAACAGCCAGCGGTAGCCGGTGGTGTGCGCGACGGTCTGCGCGCCCGCCGAGATGGTCAGCAGCTCGAACACGCCCCAGCCGATGCACTGCACGATGTTCAGCACCGTCGGCAGGTAGGACAGCCGGGTGCCGAACAGCCCGCGCAGGTTCGCCATCGCGGGGGCGCCGGTGCGGGCGCCGATCAGTGCGGCCACGCCGAGCATCGCGGTGCCGACCGCCGTACCGATCACGATCGCGGTCACCGCGGCGGCCAGCGACAGCTCACTGCCGGGGGCGCCGAGCACGGTGGCGGCGGTGGAGAAGCCGATCAGGCTGACGCCCAGGTTCATCCAGAGCGCGAAGTGGTCCCGGAAGCGCAGCGTGCGCGGCGGCTCGGTGTCCAGGACCAGGGGGGCCTCGGGGCGCTCCAGGACGGCGGTCGCACTCGAAGAGGTGGCGTTCGCGCCCGAAGAAGAGGATGGCGAAGCAGGCGGCATGGCCGATACTCCCTACGCCGGCATTACCCGGACAGGTTCCGGCGGTCAGCGCCCCCTCGAACGTCCGCCACTCGTGTGGCGTACGGTCGACATGCGCACTCTCAGCCTGGTGGGTCCAAGCTCCCGCGTGTCAGTTTGGAGCGACAGGCTAACCGGCACGGGGGCGAACGCCCAAGGCCGAGGGAGTCGCGGTCCATCGCGGGACGTCCGGCGGGGGAGGGGAGCCTCGGCCGCCGGTACCGGCGTCGGTGCCGGCTAAGGATTCTTATGAGTTCTTCAGAGGGGTCCTTACGGCAATCGAATCGACAGTGCGAAAAACTATGGTCCTTGGTTCTGCCAGCTATGGAGGTCGTCCGTGAGCACCGAGCGCGAGGTTGGGCCCACCGGGCCGCAGGGGGAGCAGCCCGCCGGCCGGGGAGCGGCCGAGTCCGCTTCCGAGGGCCCCGCTCAGGGCGGGCACCAGCCGACCATGGCCTTCCGGCGGGTGCCCGAGCCGGAGGCGGGTGCCGGCGAGGCCGGTGCCGTCGAGTCCGGGCAGGGCCCGGTCGACGCGCCTTCGGCCGAGGGCGGGCACAAGCCGACCGTCGCCTTCACCAAGGTGCCCGCACCGGAGGCACCCGCCGCGCCCGTGGCACCTGCCGCGCCCGTGGCGCCCGCCGTCGAGGAGCCTGCCGTCGACCCGGCCACCGGCTA
>NZ_JAHSQD010000188.1 GCF_020103755.1 Streptomyces sp. LS1784 | reverse complement strand
CGGGTCCAGTGCGATGGTGCCGACCCGGGCGGGGCGGTCCAGCGCCCCGGCCAGCGGGTCGGCCGCGGCCGGGAGGGCGGCGACGGCCATGGTGCGTTCGTCCGGGGCCGAGAGGAAGCCGGCCGGGCCGGCCAGCTGGGTGGCCCAGACCCGGCCGTCCCGGTCGGCGGCGCCGACGACCAGCATCCGGCGCTCGGTCAGGAAGCGGGCGGCGACCGCCGGTACGGTGCGGCGGATCGACCGGCCGGCGTGGTCGGCCCGCTCGGTTCGGCCGGCCCGGGCCTGGGCGGCCCGCTCGCCGGGGTGGTACGGCGTGTCGGTGGTGGTCACGGTCGGCTCCCCCTGGGGTCCGGTTCCTAGAAGAAGCCGCAGGTCGGGGCGTCGGTGTTGGGGACGGCGGCCTCGGTCCCGTCGACCCCGGTGCGGGTGTAGACCTCCAGCCGGATGCCGTCCGGGTCGGTGAAGAAGATGCCGCCGGAGGCCGAGCCCTCGCCGTGCGGGACGACGCCGTCGTAGGTGAACCCGGCGCCCAGCTCGCGCAGCAGCCGTTCGGTGGCGCGGACCTCGTCGAGGCTTTCGACCTCGAAGGAGAGGTGGTGCAGGCCGGGGGAGGTGGTGGCGAAGCCGCCCGTGCTCTGCTGCCAGAGCGTCACCACCAGGCGGCCGTCACGGCCGAGCAGGGCGTAGCGGCGATCGGGGTCGGTGCCCTCGGCGGTGACCTGGAGGCCGAAGACGGCGCGGTAGAAGTCGATCGAGCGGGCCAGGTCGGTGACGTTCAGACCCACGTGGCCGGTCTGCAGGGTGCGGAGCTGGGTGGTGGTGGACATGCCTGGTCGCTCCCGGAGGCGTCGGTGTCCGGCGAGGCCAATGCCTAACCGGTGCTCATGAGGTTAGGAGTTAGGTGATGTGTCGTCAACCAGTTCTCCGCAGTGAGGCGGTTGGTTTTCCGGGTGGGCATGCGAAAGCCCCGCCTGACCGTCAGGTCCGGCGGGGCTGGAGGAGGGGAGGGGTTAAGCCCACTCCCAGCGGATGCCGATGTGGCCCGGCTGCTGGTCCGGGGCCAGGACGTGGGCGCTCGCCGAGGCACCGATCCACAGCTGTTCGCGGCGGTGGTCGACGTCGGCGCCCGGCTCCCGGTCGTAGCGCTCGCAGTGGGCCGGGACGGCTGCCGGGTCGAAGTGCACCTGGAGTACGTACTCGCGCACCGGGGTGGCGAAGCGGCGGCTGTACTCCATGGTCGGGCCGCCGGGCGGGATCTCCACCTCGTACTCGAAGACCGTGCTGTCGCCGAGGCCCAGCGGGCGGTCCAGCATCAGCTCGGCGACGATCAGCCCGGCCTCCGGGCGGCGGCGCACCCGGCCCAGCCGGCCGTGCCGCACCGAGGTGATCTCCGGGCAGCCGGCCGCCTCCTCGTCGGCCATGTGCACCACCAGGCAGCGGCCGACGCCGCCGACCGTGGCACGCACCACCTGGCGCATCCGCAGCAGGTTGCCGCGCCGCTCGGCGTCCACGTAGTAGGAGTCGTGGATGCTCAGGCGCTCCAGCTCGCCGGCCGGCGGGGCGTTCAGCTCGGCGAAGATGTTGGCGATCTCCTGCTCCCCCGGCCAGACGTCCTCCAGCCCGAGGTGGCAGGTGTTGGCCGCGGCGGCCCAGCGGCCGCGCGGGCGCGGCGGGCCGAGCAGCGAGGAGAGCGCGCTGTGCGGCAGGCCGAGCAGTTCCTCCAGCAGGTGGACGGCGCGCAGCGAGCTGGCCCGCTCGGGCTGGCTGCGGCCGCGCCGCCAGTAACTGAGGGTCGTGACGCTGACCCTGACGCCGCGGCCGGCCAGGGCGGCGCGGATGCGGTCCAGGCTGAGGCCGCTGGCCTCGATGGCCAGGTGCAGGGTGTCCGCGAAGCCGCCGACCGGTGCGAGCCGGCCGGGGGGCGGTGCGGGGGCGGTGGCGGGAGCCGGTCCGGACGGGCCGGGGCGCTCCGTGTGCGACCCGACCAGCCGCAGTCGCGCGGCGTCCTGAGGCTGCTGTGCGGCCATGCGGTGAACCTCCCCACCAGGTGAGTTCGGTGGGACCGGGCCGGCGCCGGGGCGCGCCGCCAGCGGCTTCACCGAGCTTTGGGGAACCCTATGCACGGTCGAGAGGCTACGTCATCAGTCGTGCGTATGACAGTGGTCACGGCAGGTGGACCGAAGGGTTAGCGATCTTGAAACAGTCCGGAAACACAAGCCGTGGACACCGGCCCTCCCGGGCCGGCGAACCGTCCCGGGAGGGCGGGGGACGGACACCGCCGGGGCGGGCCCTGACGGCTCCGCCCCGGCGGGGGTTCGGTGGTGCTACCGGCCGGTGATCAGTTGACGTTCAGCGCGACGTCGTCGATCACGAAGCTGGTCTGGAGCGACGAGTCCTCGGTGCCGGTGAACGTGACGGTCACGGTCTTGCCGGCGAAGGAGGTCAGGTCCAGGGTGCGCTGGACGTAGCCGGCGGCCGCGTCCGCGTTGGAGTAGGTCGCCAGCGTGGTGCCGTTGGCCTGGACGGTCAGCTTGTCGTACGCGGTGGAGCCGGTCTCCGCGGTGTCGATGTGCAGCCAGAAGGTCAGCTTGGCGGAGGCGCAGCCGGCCGGGATCGAGACGGTCTGCGACATGGTGTCGGTGTGGGCCGAGCCGTAGCCGTCCATCCAGGACTTCCAGCCGCCCGAGTGGGCCGGCTGGGAGGCGCTGTTGTCGATCACGCCGCTGGAGGCGGTCCACGGGGAGGCGGTGCCGCTCTCGAAGCCGCCGTTGCCGATCAGCTGGGCGGCGGTGCAGCCGCCGGACGGCGGGGTGGTGCCGCCGCCGAGCAGGGCGGTGGTCAGCGCGTCGGCGACCGGGGAGCCCCAGCCGGTGACCTGGTCGTAGCCGGCCTTGGCGGAGAAGTCCTGGTTGGCGCCGGTGGTCACGTCGTGGAAGGTGCTGCCGTAGCTGCTGCTGCTCGCCACCGAGTACAGCCGCGGGCTCGCCTCGCCGAGGACCGGCTGGCCGGCGGCCTTGGCCTTCTGGTTGAACTGGGCCGCGTAGCCGGACCAGAGCGGCGCGGCCGCGCTGGTACCGCCGTAGACCTGCCAGGCGCCGGCGGTGTAGATCGCGAAGCCGCTGGCCGGGTCGGCGTTGGAGGAGACGTCAGGGACGGTGCGCATGGTGCCGCTGACACCGGTGCCGGTCTGCCAGCTGGGCTTGGCGAACACGGTGGAGACGCCGCCGCCGGCGGTGCTCCAGGCGCTCTCCGAGGAGTAGGTGTTGCTGCTGGAGACCTTGAGGTTGGTGCCGCCGACGCCGGTCTGGTGCGGGCTGGAGGCCGGGAAGTCGACCGCCTTGACGGTCGAGCCGCTGGTGGAGCGGGTGCAGTCGCGGGAGCCGTCGTCGCCGGAGGCGGAGAAGATCGAGATGCCCTGGGCGGCGGCCTGCTTGAAGGCGTTGTCGACCGCGGTCATCGAGGAGGCGGTGGTGTCCGGCTCGCAGGAGCCCCAGGAGATCGAGACCACCGAGACCCGGTTGTCGGTCACGATCTTGTTGGCCATGTCGATCTCGCCCTGGTCGCTGTTGGGCGCCTCGTAGACCAGCTGGGTGGCCTTGGGCGCCGCGCCGCGGACGATCTCGCTGTCCAGCTCGACCTCGCCCTGGCCCTGGCCGGGGGCGGAGTCGTAGCTCGCGCCGTCCACCGAGACGGTGGAGACGGCCGGGCCGGACAGGCCGTACTGGGAGTCGTAGGTGGTCAGGTTCGAGGACTTGTAGCCGTCGAACTCCCACAGTGCGACCGTGGTGCCGGTGCCGTCCGCGCCGGTCTTGTTGAGGTTGTAGGCGCCGGTGTACTGGGCCGGGGCCATGCCGCTCGGGGTGGAGCTCGCGGTGTTCGGGGTGACCGCGTTCGGCGTGGCCAGGCGGTTCTTGCGCACCGCGTGGTTGTCCAGGCCGCTGACGCCCTGGACCACGGCGGCCAGGTCGGACGGGATCGAGGCGGCGGCGTCGTTGGCGAAGAAGGCGCGCTGGAGCTGCGGGTCGAGGTACGAGCTCTCGTGCGTGCCGAAGGCCTGGGAGACCTGGGCGGCGGTGCCGTGGGCGTTGACCACCTGGCGGTTGGCGCTCACGTCGGTGACGGTCAGGCCCTGCTGGGCCAGGTAGGCCCTGACCTGGTCGACGGCGGCCTGGGTCGGGCCGAACTGCGCGGTGAACTGCTCCGGCGTCAGGTAGTGGCCGTACTCCGGGGTGCCCGGGGTGGCGACCGCGGTGAGGAAGCGGTCCAGGGCGTCGGTGTTGCGCAGCTTCAGGCTGACGGACACCGCGATCTGCTGCGCGGCCGGGACGTCACCCTTCTTCTCCGAGTGGGCCACTGCGGGGTTCACGGTGTTCGGCAGGGCGACGCGCGGGGCGGCGTTGGGCGTGGCGGCCTGCGCGGTGGAGACACCGAGCGAGACGGCGGTCAGCGGCAGCACGGCTATCGCCGCGGCGAGGGCAAGGGAGCGGGGGCGCAACGGATCCTCCTCCGGCCGGCTGTGGGGGCCGGCAAGGGGCCAGGCGTTCAGGTCGAGAACGCTGGCTAGAACATGACAGAACCCGTGTGCGAAGTGGCTCATGGCCGGGCAATTCGTTGCTAAAAAACAGTCAACTGTGGAGGGCCGGAAACTCGGCGGTTCCATACAGTGAATGGCCGGGATCCGGGGGCCGGTCCACGCCGGCCGGGGCTGGGAGGGGCGGACGTAGAATCGGGCCGAGCCGAGGAGGGCGATGACTGACGTGCAGCCGGACCCGAGGGACCCGCGACCGCTGATCGGCGAGCCGCTCGCGCTCGACCTGCTCAACACGCGCTGGGCCGGAACACCCGTCAACGACCTGCTCACCGGCGTCGAGGGGTACGCGACCTGGCTCTCCTCCGCCGGGCTGAACGAGCGCTGCGCAGCCGACGAGGCGGGGCTGGCGGCGATCCGGCAGACCCGTGAGGCCGTGCTGCTCGCCGCCCGGGACGCCCGCGAGCAGGGCGAGTTGGGCGCCGGGGCGCGGGACGGACTGGACGCGGTGCTGGCGCACGGACGGATCCGGCGGGTGGCGGCGCCGGGCGGGGCCGAGGACCGGATCGAGACCGACCGGCCGGAGTGGCTGGCACCCTGGCTGGCGGCGGACGGCTTCCTCGCACTGCTGGGGCAGGGGGCGCGGCGGGTCAAGCAGTGCGCGCACGAGGCGTGCATCCTGCACTTCTTCGACGCCTCGCAGAACGGCCGTCGGCGGTGGTGCCGGATGGCGGTGTGCGGGAACCGGGCGAAGGCGGCGCGGCACTACGTGAAGGCGCGGGGCTGACCGACGGCCGGACGCCGGGCCGGGTGGACGGGCGGGCGCGCGGTGGGTCGCGCACCCGCCCGAAGGGCGGTCAGGCCGGGGCGCCGAGCCAGTCGGTGAGGGCGGTGCGGAGCTCGCCCTGGCCCGGATCGACGGCGGCCCAGGCGACGTAGCCGTCCGGGCGGATCAGCAGGACGGTGTCGCGCAGCTTGCCGTGCGGATCGGCGGGGGCGGCGCAGACCATGCGGTCGGCCCAGGGTTCGGCGGCGGCCAGCTCGTCATTGCTGACCAGGACGAACTTCCCGGCGCGCAGCGCCTCGTAGAGCCGCTCGGGAGCGGCCGGGGCGCCCTCGACGGGCTTGCTCAGGGCGGTCAGCCGGAGGTCCGGGACGCGCTTGCCGACCTGCGGGTGGGCGTCCTTGGGGGCGGGGTAGGAGATGCCGATGCCGGAGATCAGCTTGGCGCCGCGCTCGGTGACCGGGTCGAGGCGGCTGCCCAGCGCGGTGAGCGCCCCGCGCAGGGCGCGGGTGGGGGCGGACTCGGCGAGCGCCAGCCGGATCAGCGCGCCGGAGGTGCGCAGGACCGTCCTGCCGACCGGGTGCCGCTCGGTCTGGTAGGTGTCCAGCAGGGCGTCGGTGGCCCGGCCCCGGAGGGTGGCGGCGAGCTTCCAGGACAGGTTGGCGGCGTCCTGGATGCCGGTGTTCATGCCCTGGCCGCCGGCCGGGGAGTGGCAGTGCGCGGCGTCGCCGGCCAGGAAGACCCGGCCGGAGCGGTAGTTGGGGGCCTGCCGCTCGTCGCTGTGGAAGGTGGAGCTCCAGCGCACCTCGTGCAGGCCGTAGTCCTCGCCGAGGACGGCCCGGCAGAGGGCGGTGAGCTGCTCGGCCGAAGGGGTGGTGCCGTCCGGGTACCGTTCCTCGCGGTCCCAGGCGATGATCCGGAACCAGCCGTCGCCGAACGGGACGACGAAGGCGAAGCCGGCCCGGTTGGCGCCGACGGTGACCGCCTGGGCGGGCTCGTGGTCCAGCCGGACGTCGGCCAGCACCACCGAGTCGACCACCGACTCCCCGGGGAACGGGATGCCCAGCAGGTCGCGGACGGTGGAGTGGATGCCGTCGGCGGCGACCGCGTACGCGGCGCGGTGGCTGCGCCCGTCCCGGGTCTCCAGGGTCACGCCCTCGGCGTCCTGGCGCAGCCCGGTGACCTCGGCGCCGCGCAGCACGGTGGCGCCGGCCTCTTCCGCGCGCTCCAGCAGCAGCCGTTCGACGTTGTACTGCGGGGTGATCAGGACGAACGGGAAGCGGGTGGGCAGCGAGCCCAGGTCGACGCCGAAGCGGTCGAACATCCTCAGTTCGGTGAGCGGAAGGCCGGTGGCGATCAGCTCCTCGGCCAGGCCCCGGGCGTCCAGCAGTTCCAGGGTGCGCGCGTGCACGCCGAAGGCCCGGGTGAGGTTGGACTCGGCGGACCGCTTCTCCAGCACGGTGACGCCGACTCCGGCGGCGGCGAGATCGCCGGCCAGCAGCAGTCCGGTCGGTCCGGCGCCGACGATCAGGACGTCGGTTTCGGTCGTCGGCTTCACGGCCATGTGTCAGCTCCCGTTGTTCGGAGGGCGGTCGGACGCCGTTCCCGGCGTTCTCCCAGCCTCCATCATCGCGGGTGCGGTCGGAGCCGTGAACCGCCGGGCCCCGGCGGTGGGTGACCGCCGGGGCCCGGATCCACCGGCACGGGGCTCAGGAGTGCCGGCGGATCTCCACCGTGCGGAACCGGTTGGCGACGAACGCGCCGTCGCAGTAGGCCGAGTTGGCGGCCGGGTTGGCGCCGGTGCCGTGCAGGTCCGAGAAGGCGGCGGTCTGGTTGGGGTAGACCCCGCCGGTCAGGTTGAGCGAGAGCGAGACGCCGGAGTCCAGCGCGGCCTCGACCAGCAGCGCCTCCACCTCGGGCGAGGTGGTGTAGCCGGAGGCGGTCATGGCGCCCTTCTCGCGGACCGTGGTGCGCAGCAACTCGACGGCGGCGGCGGTGGATTCGACGGCGACGGCGAAGGAGACCGGGCCGAAGCACTCGTTGCGGAAGACCGCGCGGTCGTCCGGCTTGTCGGCGTCCAGCCTGACCAGCGCGGGGGTGCGGACGGTCGCACCGGGGAAGTCCGGCGAGGTCACCGGGCGCGGGGCGAGGGCGAGTTCGCCGTACTCGCCGCCGGCCGCGGCGGCCGAGCGCTGGAGCACCCCGGGGTTGACCACGGCGCCGAGGATCGCCGCCGCGCGGGCGTCGTCGGAGAGCAGGCCCTCGATGGCGCCGGCCAGGTCGGTGACCACCTGGTCGTAGGACTTGTCGCCCTGGTCGGTGGCGATGCCGCCGCGCGGGATCAGCACGTTCTGCGGGGTGGTGCACATCTGGCCGCTGTAGAGCGAGAGCGCGAAGGCCAGGTTGCCCAGCATGCCCTTGTAGTCGTCGGTGGAGTCGATGACCACCGCGTTGACGCCGGCCTTCTCGGTGTACACCTGCGCCTGCCTGGCGTGCTCCTCCAGCCAGTCGCCGAAGGCGGTGGAGCCGGTGTAGTCGATCAGCTTGATCTCCGGGCGGACGGCGAGTGCCTGGGCGACGGTGCCGCCCTCGTGCTCGGCGGCCAGGCAGACCAGGTTGGGGTCGAAGCCGGCGTCGGCGAGCACCTCGCGGGCGACCCGCACGGTCAGCGCGAGCGGCAGCACGGCCCGCGGGTGCGGCTTGACCAGCACCGGGTTGCCGGTGGCGAGCGAGGCGAACAGCCCGGGGTAGCCGTTCCAGGTGGGGAAGGTGTTGCAGCCGATCAGCAGTGCGAGGCCGCGCGGGACGACGGTGAACTCCTTGGTCATCACCAGCGGGTCGCGCTTGCCCTGCGGCTTGGTCCAGCCGGCCTGCTGCGGCAGCCGGGTCTGCTCGGCGTAGGCGTAGGCGACCGCCTCCAGGCCGCGGTCCTGGGCGTGCGGGCCGCCGGCCTGGAAGGCCATGCCGTAGGCCTGGCCGGTGGTGTGCATGACGGCCTGGGCGAACTCGTGGGAGCGGGCGTTGATCCGGTGGAGGATCTCCAGGCAGACGGCGGCGCGCTCCAGCGGGGTCGCGGCGGCCCAGCCGGGGCGGGCAGCGGTGAGCGCGGCGATCAGCGCGTCCGGGCCGGCGTGCGGGTAGGTGATGCCCAGCTCGACGCCGTACGGGGAGGCCTCGCCGCCGACCTGGTCGCCGTCGGTGGGGTGGCCGTCGAGGGTGAAGGGCCTGCCGAGCAGGGCGTCGAAGGCGGCCTTGCCGTCCGCCGGGCCGCTCTCGCCGTAGGCCTTCGGGAACTCGGGGTAGGGCGACCAGTAGTCGCGCTTGGCGGCGGCGGCGAGCGCGGCGTCCAGGGTGGCCTGGTGGCGCTCGACCAGCTCGCTGACGAGGGGGTGGGTGACCGCTGCGGACATCTGTGCGCTCCTCGGAGGGCCTCGAAAAGCAGGACGGGACACGTCACAGGGTAACCGAACGATCGGTCGGCTCAAGAGGGTGCCGTGGCGGGGAATCCACCGAAACGAACGGGGGCGCGTCCATGGCGGACGCGCCCCCCGTGGGCTCGGGTGAGCAGGGGTCTACGGCACGCCGAGCTCGAATATCACGTACCCGGCGTACCAGCCGGAGGCGACCGCACCGGTGCCCAGGACGGTGGCCAGCACCGGCAGGCTCAGCTTGCGCATCCCCACCGCCAGCGCGATGAACAGCGGGAACGCGGGCAACAGGTAGCGCGAGACGTTGCCGAAGATGCCCAGGCTGCCGAGCACCGAGACGATCGTCGCGAGCGTGTAGGCGGTCAGCACCAGCGGCGGGCGCAGCCGGATCAGCAGCACGATCAGCATCGGCAGGCTGAGCACGATCAGGGTGGCGAACAGGTCCGGCAGCGGGAAGGCGAAGGGGTAGTCGCTGCGGCCCAGCAGCACCCCGCGGATCGCGTGCCAGGTGCCCTGGCCCCAGTCGAAGTAGTGCAGCCAGGCGTCGTGCTGGAGCCGGAAGTAGCCGCCCCACTCGCCCGTCCGCCAGCCCACCCAGCCGACGTAGCCGAGCAGGCCGACCGGGGCCAGCAGCATCGCGGTCAGCGGGCGCAGGACGCCGCTCTCCCGGCGGTACAGCTCGACCAGCGCGGCCAGGCCCACCGCGCCGATCAGTGCCGCCGAGGTCGGCCGGTTGAGCCCGGCGACCAGGGTGATCACCCCGGCCGCGACCCACTGCCTGGTCATCACGCAGTAGCAGGCCCAGGCGGCCAGGGCGACGAAGAGGGAGTCCGAGTAGACCGCCCACTCGGCGCCCGAGCCCGGGGCGATCGCCCAGATTCCGGCCGCGATCACGCCCGAGCGCGCGTCGCCGGTCAGCTTCTCCACCACGGCGTGGATGCCGGCCGCGGCGAACAGCGAGGCCACCACCGAGACCAGCATCCCGGCGCCGTACAGGCCGAGGCCGGTGGCGTCCGAGGTGAGCCGCATCAGGCCCGGGTAGAGCGGGAAGAACGCGGCCGAGTTCTGCTCGACGCTGAAGCCGACCGGTCCGTTCGGTATCGGGACGAGCGCCGGGTGGTAGCCGAACTGGGCCACCTGTTGGTACCACCAGCCGTCCCAGCTGGCCACCACGTCCCAGGGATTGGCGCCGCCACCGAACCGGGCCGGCTTCTTCGCGTACTCGCCGGCGAAGGAGAGCAGCTTCATGAAGACGGTGAAGCCGATCAGCTTCAGCACCGCGTAGCACCACACGGCCGGTCCGAAGCGGGCCACCAGGGCGCGGGCGCGCTCCTGCCAGGTGTGCGCGGCGCCGTCCGGATCCCCGCTGCGCTGCTCTGGGACGTCGGAGGCGACTGCCCGTATTGCGTTCATCGGCCGTGGACCCCAGTGCTCTGGACGTGGACGGATCGTCCGGAGAGTCTAGGGCCTGCCTCCTTCGGTTGGTGTGGACCAGCCGGACCCGATCGAGTACCGCCAGGGGCGGCCGGGGATACTCGGAGGATGGCCGATCACACCACGCGCACCGCCTACACCGTGGAGTCACTGCTCGCGGTGACCGTCGACGTCTTCAACGAGCGCGGCTACGACGGCACCTCCATGGAGGACCTGTCCCGGGCGGCCGGGATCTCCAAGTCCTCCATCTACCACCACGTGCGCGGCAAGGAGGAGCTGCTGCGCCTGGCGGTCGGGCGGGCGCTGGACGGGCTGTTCGCGATCCTGGCCGAGCCGGCCGCGGTGGAGGGCCCGGCGGTGGAGCGGCTGGAGCACGTGGTGCGGCGCACCGCCGAGGTGCTGCTGGAGGAGCTGCCGTACGTGACGCTGCTGCTGCGGGTGCGCGGCAACACGGCCACCGAGCAGTGGGCGCTGGAGCGCCGGCGGGACTTCGACCACCAGGTCGCCGGGTTGCTGCGGGCGGCGGTCGCGGACGGCGCGCTGCGCGCGGACGTGGAGCCGCGGCTGGCCACCCGGCTGCTGTTCGGGATGATCAACTCGATCGTGGAGTGGTACCGGCCGGGGCTCAAGGCCGCCGACGGGGTCGCGGACGCGGTGGTCCACCTGGCCTTCGACGGGCTGCGGGCGCGCTGACCCGTCCCCTCACGAGAGGGGCGGCACCTGGTCGGTCTCCTCGAAGACCAGCATGGTGCGGGTGCCGAGCACCTGGGGGATGGACTGGATGCTGCCCAGCACCAGCTCCCGCAGGGTCTTGTTGTCGGCGGTGTGCACCAGCAGCAGGACGTCGAAGTCCCCGCCGACCAGCGCGATGTGCGCCACCCCGGGCAGTCCCAGCAGCTGCTCGCGCACCGTCCGCCAGGAGTTCTGGACGATTTTCAGGGTGATGTACGCGGACGCGGCCTGACCCGCCCGTTCGTGGTCCACCCTGGCAGTGAAGCCGCGGATGATGCCGTCCTCGACCATTCTGGAGATCCGGGCGTACGCGTTGGCCCGGGACACGTGCACCCGCTCGGCCACCGAGCGGATGGAGGCGCGGCCGTCCTGCTGCAGCAGCCGCAGGATCGACCGGTCGACCCGGTCGAGTCTGGACATCTGTTCAGCCGACATGACCCCCCACCCTCCCCGATTGGACGTACTGCCACCAGTCGACCGCCGAACGGGCCGAATGTCCACCACCTTGTCACGCTTCTGGTCAAGATGAACAGACGACCGAACAATCGGTAGGGAGCCCCCGCCACCCCTGGAGGTGCCCCGAGATGACCGTTCTCGACCACAGACACCACACGCCTGTGCCCGGCTGGCTGCCCGGGGCCACCGCCCCGCGCGCCGATCCGGCACCCCTCCTCCCGGACCTCTCCCCCGTCCGGGCGATCGGCACCCCCGCGCTGGAGAAGTACGACCCGGCCCTGCTGCGCGAGCTCTACCGCCGGCTGGTCGTCGGCCGCCGGTACAACCAGCAGGCCACCACCCTGACCAAGCAGGGCAGGCTCGCCGTCTACCCGGCGTCCACCGGCCAGGAGGCCTGCCAGGTCGCCGCCGCGCTGGTGCTCGGCGAGCGTGACTGGCTCTTCCCCAGCTACCGCGACACCCTCGCCGTGGTCTCCCGGGGCGTCGACCCGCTGGAGGCGCTGACCCTGCTGCGCGGCAGCGCCCACACCGGCTACGACCCGCGGGCCAGCCGCACCGCCCCGCTCTGCACCCCGCTCGCCACCCAGGCCCCGCACGCCGTCGGGCTGGCGCACGCCGCCCGGCTGCGCGGCGAGCCGGTGGTCGCGCTGGCGATGCTCGGCGACGGCGGCACCAGCGAGGGCGACTTCCACGAGGCGCTGAACTTCGCGGCCGTGCTGGGCGCCCCGGTGGTCTTCCTGGTGCAGAACAACGGCTACGCGATCTCCGTCCCGCTCAGCGCGCAGTCCGCCGCGCCGAGCCTGGCCCACAAGGCCGTCGGCTACGGCATGCCGGGCCGGCTGGTGGACGGCAACGACGCACCCGCCGTGCACTCGGTGCTGACCGAGGCGGTCGAGCGGGCCCGGGCCGGCGGGGGCCCGACCCTGGTCGAGGCGCTGACCTACCGGATCGACGCCCACACCAACGCCGACGACGCCACCCGCTACCGCACCGAGCCCGAGGTGGCCGCCTGGCGCGAGCACGACCCGATCCTGCTGATGGAACGCGCGCTGCGCGGGCTCGGCCTGCTGGACGACCGGCTGGTGCGGGAGGCGGCGGACGAGGCGGAGGCACTGGCGGCCCGGATGCGGGCCGAGTTCCACGCCGACCCGGCCCTGGACCCGATGTCGCTGTTCGCCCACGTCTTCGCCGAACCGACACCTCAACTACGGGAGCAGGCAGAACAGTTGGCCGCCGAGCTGGCCGCGGAGGCGGAGGTGGCCGACCGATGAGCACGGCTTCCCACCCGTCGCCCGCCCCCACCCTCGGCGCGGCGGCGGTACGGAACACCTCCGGTGCCCGTACCGCCAGCATGGCGCAGGCGCTCAACTCCGCGCTGCGGGACGCCATGCGCGAGGACCCGACGGTGCACGTGCTCGGCGAGGACGTCGGCGCGCTCGGCGGCGTCTTCCGGATCACCGACGGGCTCACCGCCGAGTTCGGCCCGGAACGCTGCCTGGACACCCCGCTGGCCGAGGCCGGAATCCTCGGCACCGCGATCGGCATGGCGATGTACGGGCTGCGCCCGGTGGTCGAGATGCAGTTCGACGCCTTCGCCTACCCGGCGCTGGAGCAGCTGTTCTCGCACGTCGCCAAGATGCGCAACCGCACGGCGGGCAGGCTCCCGCTGCCGATCACCGTCCGCATCCCGTACGGCGGCGGCATCGGCGGCGTCGAGCACCACAGCGACGCCTCCGAGGCGTACTACACCAGCACCCCCGGCCTGCACGTGGTCACCCCCGGGACGGTGGCCGACGCGTACGGGCTGCTGCGTGCCTCGATCGCCTCCGACGACCCGGTGGTCTTCCTGGAGCCCAAGCGGCTCTACTGGGGCAAGGCCGACTTCGACCCGGCGGCGCCGGTCGAGCCGATCGGCCGGGCGGTGCTGCGGCGCACCGGCACCTCCGCCGTGCTGATCACCTACGGCCCCTCGCTGCCGGTCTGCCTGGCGGCGGCCGAGGCGGCGCAGGCCGAGGGCTGGGACCTGGCGGTGCTGGACCTGCGCACCCTGGTGCCGTTCGACGACGAGACGGTCTGCCGGGTGGTGCGCTCGCTCGGCCGGGCCGTGGTGGTGCACGAGGCGAGCGGCTTCGGCGGCACCGGCGCGGAGATCGCCGCCCGGGTGACCGAGCGCTGCTTCCACCACCTGGCCGCGCCCGTGCTGCGGGTCACCGGCTTCGACGTCCCGTACCCGCCGCCCATGCTGGAGCACCACCACCTGCCCGGGGTGGACCGGATCCTGGACGCGGTCGCCCGGCTGCAGTGGGAGGACCGAGGATGATGCCCGTCGTGCGGGAGTTCCGGCTGCCCGACCTCGGTGAGGGGCTCACCGGGGCGGAGGTGGTGCGCTGGATGGTCGAGGTCGGCGAGGTGATCGCGGTCGACCAGCCGGTGGTGGAGGTGGAGACCGCCAAGGCCGTGGTGGAGGTGCCCTGCCCGTACGGCGGGGTGGTCACCGCGCGGTACGGCGAGGAGGGCGAGGAGATCGCCGTGGGCGCGCCGCTGGTGACGGTCGCGGTGGCGCCGGCGGAGGGGAGCGCTCCGCAGGCTCCGGTCGAGCCGGCCGTTGCCGTTGCCGCTGCCGGGGTGGAGCGGCCGCTGGTCGGGTTCGGGGTCGCCGAGCCGGGCCGGGGAGGGCGGCG
>NZ_JAHSQD010000187.1 GCF_020103755.1 Streptomyces sp. LS1784 | reverse complement strand
GGGCGGCGTCCACGTCGGCGGCGGTCTGGGCGCGGGCCTGGTCGGAGAGGGCGACGGCCTCCGCGCGGGCGGCGGCGACCATCCGCTCGGCCTCGGCGCGGGCGTCCTGGAGCAGCCGCTGGGCCTCCTGCTCGGAGCCGGCCCGGGTCTGCTCGGCCCAGCCGTTGACGTGCTGCTCGGCGGAGCGGCGCAGTTCGGCGAGCTCGTCCTCCAGCTGGCGGCGGCGGGCGGCGAGCTCGGCCTCCAGCCGGGCGGTGCGCTCGGCGGCCTCGGCCATGATCCGCTGGGTGGCGGCCTGGGAGTCGCGCAGCTGGCGCTCGGCGTCGGCGCGCAGCTGCTGGGCCTGCATCTCGGCGGTTCGGAGCATCTGCTCGGCCTGGCCGGAGACGGCGTCGAAGGCGCGCGGCTGGGCGAGCATGCGGCGGGACTCGTGCAGCTTCGCCCGGAGCACCTCCACCTGGTAGGCCAGGTCCTCGGCATGCTCGACTGCCTTGTCCCGCTCCTTCCGAGTCCGACCCATCTCGGCCTCGAACTGGGAGAGGTGATCGTCAGCCTCGTAGCGGTCGTTGCCCCGCACTCCGCGGTCCCATCCATCTCCTGGTCGCGTCCTCGACCCGGCCGGTTCCGGGCTCCCGATTCCCGGGCGCCGGTCCGACTGGTCCTTGCATCCGCAGCCGGTGGGCGGCTCCCCGCCATGCCGGGGCCGCCCGTTGCGGTCGTCGGAGTCCGGGGCGTGGGAGCGCGGGGATGCCGCGTTCCCCCGTCCGGGTGGACTCCTGGGCGAACTCTTGCCTTGTGGAGAATGGTGACAGATCCGTCTTGCGACTGTTCAGCCGTGCCCGCGTAATGGACTCCCCTTGCGACGGGCCGACCACCGGAGGGCGGACGGGCCTGTCTTCGGCCGTGCCCGTCGCCTCCGTCCCCCGGAGCCTTCGCGCACCTGGGCATTGTAGTGGGAGCACACTGCGGGGGAATGGCCGCAGGGGGGTTTTCCGGCTCTTCCCGCCAGGTTACTGACGAGTCATGACCGACGGACCGTCGGCTGCCGCCGGGGCGCCGACCGCCCCGGGGCGGGCCGGGAGGGGATCAGTGCTCGTCCTGGCCCTGCTGCGCGGAGGTGACCAGTTCGGTCAGCACGCCGCCGCAGTCCTTGGGGTGCAGGAAGGTGATCCGCGACCCCATCGAGCCGATCCGCGGCTCGTCGTAGAGGACCCGGACGCCCTTGCCGCGGATGGCCTCGGCGTCGCCGTCCACGTCCGCGGTGCCGAAGGCGATGTGGTGCACGCCCTCGCCGTTCTTCTCCAGCCACTTGGCCACGGTGGAGTCGGGCCGGGTGGGCTCCAGCAGCTGGAGGTAGGAGGCGCCGCCGTCGTCGGTGCCGTTGATCCGCAGCATGGCCTCGCGGACGCCCTGCTCCTCGTTGACCTCGGAGTGGAAGACCTCGAAGCCGTAGGTGGCACGGTAGAACTCGACCGTCTTGTCGAGGTCTCGGCAGGCGATGCCGATGTGGTCGATTCGGGTCAGCACGGCGACCTCCGGGTAGTCGGGGGAAAGTGCACCAAGTGCAGCGCATGGCCGGCGACGGGCGCCAGTACCGGGGGTGCGAGCCTGCTCACACGGCGGGCGGTTCACCCGGAGCGGGTCGGCACGGTGTTGACTGGATGGTGCCAGTGCGCTCGATCACACCGTCGCTCCGGTGACGGGCGGGTAACAGGTCAGTACATTGAGCGCATCCTCACCTGGCCACGACGTGCGAAGGGGCCCGTCCCATGACCAACACCACCTCTGTGATCGTTGCCGGTGCGCGGACCCCGATGGGCCGCCTGCTGGGCTCCCTCAAGGGCTTCTCCGGTGCCGACCTCGGCGGCGTCGCGATCAAGGCGGCCCTGGAGCGGGCCGGGATCACCGGTGAGCAGGTCCAGTACGTGATCATGGGCCAGGTGCTCCAGGCCGGCGCCGGCCAGATCCCCGCCCGCCAGGCCGCCGTCAAGGCCGGCATCCCGATGAACGTCCCCGCGCTGACCATCAACAAGGTCTGCCTCTCCGGCCTCGACGCCATCGCGCTGGCCGACCAGCTGATCCGGGCCGGCGAGTTCGACATCGTGGTGGCCGGCGGCCAGGAGTCGATGACCAACGCCCCGCACCTGCTGCCGAAGTCCCGCGAGGGCTTCAAGTACGGCGCGATCGCGATGCTCGACGCGATGGCGCACGACGGCCTCACCGACGCCTACGAGAACATCCCGATGGGCGAGTCCACCGAGAAGCACAACACCCGCCTGGGCATCCCGCGCGAGGTGCAGGACGAGATCGCCGCCGCCTCTCACCAGCGGGCCGCCAAGGCGCAGGCCGACGGGGTCTTCGACGCCGAGATCGTCCCGGTCGCCATCCCGCAGCGCAAGGGCGAGCCGGTGCTGTTCAGCCAGGACGAGGGCATCCGCGCGGACACCACCGTCGAGGGCCTGGCCAAGCTGCGCCCCGCCTTCACCAAGGACGGCACGATCACCGCCGGCACCTCCTCGCAGATCTCCGACGGCGCCGCCGCCGTGGTCGTGATGAGCAAGGCCAAGGCCGAGGAGCTGGGCCTGAGCTGGATCGCCGAGATCGGCGCGCACGGCAACGTGGCCGGCCCGGACAACTCGCTCCAGTCGCAGCCGTCCAACGCGATCAAGCACGCGCTGGTCAAGGAGGGCCTGGAGGTCGCCGACCTCGACCTGATCGAGATCAACGAGGCGTTCGCGGCCGTCGCCCACCAGTCCATGAAGGACCTGGGCGTCTCCTCCGACATCGTCAACGTCAACGGCGGCGCCATCGCGCTCGGCCACCCGATCGGGATGTCCGGCGCCCGCGTGGTGCTGACCCTGGCGCTGGAGCTGCAGCGCCGTGGCGGCGGGGTCGGCGCGGCCGCGCTGTGCGGCGGCGGCGGCCAGGGCGACGCGCTGATCGTGCGTGTCCCGAAGGCCTGACCGGCCGATCTGATCTCCAGGGCTGCGGACCGCCACCAGCGGTCCGCAGCCTCGGCATCTGCGCCTGCGCTAGGAGCTCCTGATGATCGATGTCGCCACGCTGGTCGAGCAGGCCCGGGAGGGCCGGCCGCGGGCGGTCGCCCGGCTGATCACGCTGGTCGAGAACGCCGCGCCGCAGCTGCGGGAGGCGATGGCCGCGCTCGCGCCGTACACCGGGCGGGCGTACACGGTGGGCCTGACCGGCTCGCCCGGGGTCGGCAAGTCCACCTCCACCTCGGCACTGGTCTCCGCCTACCGGCGGCTCGGCAAGCGGGTCGGGGTGCTGGCCGTCGACCCGTCCTCGCCGTTCTCCGGCGGCGCGCTGCTGGGCGACCGGGTCCGGATGCAGGACCACGCCACCGACCCGGAGGTGTTCATCCGCTCGATGGCCACCCGCGGCCACCTCGGCGGGCTCTCCTGGGCGGCGCCGCAGGCGCTGCGGGTGATGGATGCGGCCGGCTGCGAGGTGATCCTGGTGGAGACCGTCGGGGTGGGCCAGTCCGAGGTCGAGGTCGCCGCCCAGGCCGACACCACCGTGGTGCTGCTGGCCCCCGGGATGGGCGACGGCATCCAGGCCGCCAAGGCCGGGATCCTGGAGATCGGCGACGTCTTCGTGGTCAACAAGGCCGACCGGGACGGCGCCGATGCCACCGCGCGGGAGCTCAACCACATGCTGGGCCTCGGCGAGGCCCGGGAGCCGGGGGACTGGCGCCCGCCGATCGTCAAGACCGTCGCGGCCCGCGGCGAGGGCGTGGACGAGGTGGTCGAGGCGCTGGAGAAGCACCGTGCCTGGCTGGAGGAGCACGGCGAGCTCACCGCGCGCCGCCGCCGCCGGGCCGCCGAGGAGGTCGAGGCGATCGCGCTGGCCGAGCTGCGCGCCCGGATCGGCGACCTGCACGGGGACCGGCGCCTGGCCGTACTGGCCGAACGGGTGGCCGAGGGTGCCCTGGACCCGTACGGCGCGGCCGACGAACTGGTCGCCGGCCTTACCGCGGGCTGAGACACCCTCGGCCGAACAGCAGCCAAGACGGCACGTTCAACGGCAGTGGGCGGGCCCGTGCAAGCACACGGGCCCGCCCGAACACCAGGTGCCCCATCCGCCCGCTCCTTCCGGGAAGCGCAACGTAGCGGCGGCCCAGGCCAAGGCTGGCCGGGGCCGCCGAAACCAGAGCCGAGCAGCACTCTCTTTGCTGCCCCGTCGCCGCTTCGGCATGGCCGAAGCGGCGACGGCCTTACCGGCACCTCTGCGCGAGAAGTCGGCCAGGCCGACTCCCTGCGCAGACAAGGGGCGACTTCGGCACGACAGCATTGACGGCCCCGCCGGCTCAGACGTTGCCGGGACCGGTGCAGCTTCATTTCTCCGCCTCTCCGGACGGGTCCGGAGAGGCGGAGAGACACCAACTGGCTGGTCGAACCTGGAGCAAGCGCTGGCCTTCGAGGTGACCTCGAAGGCCAGCGCCATTCACAACGGAATGCATCCATCCGCCTACAGTGCGCTCTTGACGATCCATGCGTTCTCCGTAAGGGTGCAGGCGCAACAGTGCGCAACTGGCTTGATACGGGAGGGCGCCGTGGAGCTGGATTTCATCGGGATCGACCCCGAGACCGGCAAAGAGGGCTCACCGACTGTGTGGGTGGACCACGCGCGAGGGGAGATCGTTGTCCAGAGCTGGGACGCCGGTGAAGAGCTGGTGGCCACGATCAGCGGAACTGCGTGGGCACCTGGCCACACACCCGGCGTTCCTGAGGGCGAGACCCCAATCCGAATCCCGGCACGGATGGTGCCGATCTTGAGGGAGGCGTGCGATGTGGTTGAACGTGCCGGACTTTGATCAACTCATGCACTCCGCGCAGCACTCGGCGATCCACCTGGAGATGCGTGACTCCTATGGCGTCCCCGACGAGGAGCAGGCAGTCGAGCGCTTCCGGGAGACGGGGAAATCGGATCTGGACCCGGAGTCGGAGTACTGGCATGAGTGGACTGCCATGGTGCGCAAGGCGACGATGCGAGGCGTGGCCGTCCGTCGAGCCCGGATTGTTTCCGAGCCGGTCACCCTTTACACGCGGTACTTGCATGCCATGACCCCGGTCAACATCGCCGCCGGCGAAGACGTCCGCTGGCTCCCCCGCCACAACACCTCCGACCTGGCGCTACCTGGCAATGACTTCTGGGCGTTCGACGGTCATGCCGTTCGCTTCAACCACTTCACCGGTGACGGCGACTGGGCCGAGCCGCGTACCTCATACACGGAGGACGCCGCCGTGGCGAGGCTCTGCGTGTCCGCGTTCGAAGCGGTGTGGGAGCGCGGGACCCCGCACGATCGATTCACCGTCTGACCACCGAGGCACCGAGCAGGCACTCCATGGCGGTATCCCCATCGTCCAGCGCCCGAGTAGCTCGGGTCGCCATCGCGGCGCGCTTGCGCGAGTTGATGCTGGACGCCCGGGTCGATGGCAAAGAGCTCTCTGCCCGGTGCCAGTGGCATCCGTCGAAGACGTCGCGCATCCTGAGCGGGAAATCCTCCCCGTCCGAGAATGACATCCGCTCCTGGTGCGCGGCGTGCAGCTCGGACGATCAGGCGGCAGACCTGATCGCGTCGTCCCGTGCGGTGGAGTTGATGTACCTGGAGTGGCGCAAGCTCCACCGCAACGGCATGCGCCAGGTCCAGAAAGAGTCTCTGTCCCAGCACGCGAGCACCGCCGTGTGCCGTGCGTATGTCTCGAACGTGGTGCCGGGTTTTCTTCAGACCGAGGCGTACGCGACCGCGCTCATGCGCAGCATCACTGATTTCCAGGGCACGCCGGACGACGTCTCGGAGGCGGTGACGGCCCGGTTGGAGCGTGGCCGGCTGTTGTACGAAGGCAACCACCGCTTCGTCGTCCTGGCCGAAGAGGCCGTCCTCAGGTACCGCATCGGCGATCCGGACACCATGGCCGGCCAGCTCGGCCATCTGCTTGCGGTGATGCCGCTTCCGTCCGTCTCGCTCGGCATCATCCCGTTCACCGCGCGGCGCCGCTTCTGGCCGCTGGAGGCGTTCTACCTCTTCGACAATCAGGAAGCAGCGGTGGAGACACTGACTGCGGAGATCAGCGTCGTCCAGCCACGCGAACTTACGGACTACCACCGCGCCTTCGCCGAGTTGACCAAGATGGCCGTCTACGGTGCTTCCGCCCGCGTGCTGATCGCCTCCGCGATCGGCGCTCTCGATTGAGAATCCGCAATCAGCCGCAATCGCGTTGAGTGGTCGCCCGGTTACTCCCTACCGTCGAACGCGTCGCCCGGCCTGACTCGCGAGTCATGACCTGCATGGCGACGCCCGGCCACGTACTAGCCGCACGGCCGGACCGAACCGATCAAGGGAGCACAGCATGAGCCCCGTAAGCACGGCACAGATCACCGGCCGAGCCCTGATCGACGGCGCCCTGTTCGGGCGCCTGGTTCACCGGATCGTCCACGACCAGGACATGGAGCAGCAGCTCGCGGAACGGATCGTGGACCAGGCCCTCGCGTTCCTCGGCACGTGCGCTGCCACGCCCGGTGCGCGGCTGTCGCCGTCGCTCCTGGTCGACCACGGGTGGCACGCCTTCCTGATGTACACCCGTGAGTACGCCGGGTTCTGCGACCGCGTTGCGGGCGGTTTCCTCCACCACAACCCGGAGGATGGCGACAGCCCCGTGAAGGGTGCGAGCATCGCTGCCACCATGGCCGCGCTCAAGGCGACCGGCTACCGGGTGGACACCGAGCTGTGGGCCATGTCCGCCGAATGCTCCGAAGGCAGCGGCGGCGACGGCTCCGACAGCAGCGGAAGCGGCAACTGCTCGCAGTGCCACCAGGGTTGCCACAACTCCAGCTGACCACCGGCCAGGCCGGACGGTGAGGGCGCCGTTCGGCCCGGCCTGATCCCGAGGGAAGGCCATGCGCCACCAGTGGACCGATCTGCCGACTGCGGTCCGTGACCTGATCGCCGGGAGGTGCGGCACCGTCACCGGGGTGACGGTGCCGGATGCCGGCGAGATCGCCGAGTTCGCCGCCGCCCTGGACACGGCCACCGGCCGCCTGTTCGTGAAGGCGGCCCGGCTCGACAGCCCGAACCTGTGGATGGCTCGCAAGGAGGCGCAAGCCGCTCCGGTGGTACGGGGAATCGGCGCGGGTCTGTTGTGGCAGGGGGAGGCCGGCGGCTGGCTGGTCACCGCCTTCGAGTACGTACCGGGACGGCACGCCGACCTTTCTCCCGGTTCGTCGGACCTGCCACTCATCGCCCGGACGCTGGCGGGCCTCGCCGACAAGCTCACCCCTGCACCCGCGCTGCGAACGTTCAGCCTCGCGCAGCGGTGGACCGGCTCGGCGCTGTGGCCCGAGATCGCCGCCGCAGAGGGACTGACCCCGTGGCAGGCCGCACACCTGGACGCGCTCACCGTGCTGGAGAGCCGGGTATCGGACGCGGTCGTCGGTGACACGTTGGCCCACACCGACATGACCGGGTCGAACATCCTGCTCGACGGTGCCCGGGTACGCGTCATCGACTGGTCATGGCCGGCCCGGGCCGCCGCCTGGGCCGACACCGCCTCGCTGGTTCCGCGCTTGATCGCCGCCGGTCACACCATCACGCAGGCGCAACGGTGGGCGATGACGGTCCCGTGCTACGCCGTCGCCGATCCCGCGAGAGTGGCCTCCTTGGCCGCTGTGGTCGCGGCCCGGTGGCAGCTGCGCGCGATCCGGGACGGCGGCACGTGGGTCGCCCTCTCGGCGGCGGCTGAGACGTGGGTCGCAGGTCTGCTGCCAGTCAGCGCTTCCCGGGGAAGTCACCCGCGCGAACGCCGGCGATGAACGCGGTCCAGGCATCGCTGGCGAAGAGGAGGGAAGGCCCCTGCGGGCCTTGGATGGTCTGGGCCGAGTGTGCGCCTGAGGTGCTGGCCGCGAAGCAGTGAGCCGAATACAGCCCCGCCCTATTGCCGTCGCCGCTTCGGCTGTGCCGAAGCGGCGACGGGGTGGCAGGGCCAAAGGATGGGGCGGCTTGCGGAGTGCTGCTCGGCTCTGTTGTCGGCGGCCCCGGCCGAACTTGGCCAGGGCCGCCGTCGTCGCGCGGTTCCTGGAGGGGGTGCGTGGGCGGGGTACCCATTGTTTGGGCGGGCCCGTGTGCAGGCACTCGGGCCCGCCCAGTTGTGTTGATCACTCACCAGGCCTGTTGCCGCGATTCCCGGGCTGCCGCTGTTTCGGGCCGCCGTGCGGTGTCGGGTTCGCGGGAGGGGGAATCGGTGTTTGGGTGGGCCCGCGTCTTCGGGCGCGGGCCCACCCGTTCTCCCTCGTTCCTCTCGGCCTCTGCGCAGGAGGTCGAGTTGGTCGACTTCCTGCGCAGAGGTGCCGAGTGGGCCTCCCCGGAATGCGGTCCGCCCCGCCGCGATCGGGTTCGGGGCGGGGCGGCGTGGGACGGAACCTGGGGCCTACGGCTTGCCGCGCAGGCCGCGGAGGTGTTCGGCGACGGGGGAGAGCGCCTGGTACATGTCGTCGAGCTGCTCCGGGGTGAAGCGGTCGATGAAGTGGGCCCGGACGCTGCGCACGTGGTCCGGGGCGACCCGCTGCATGGTCTCCCAGCCGTGCTCGGTGAGGTGGGCGTAGAGGCCGCGGCGGTCGCCCGGGCACTCCTGGCGGAGGACCAGGCCGGCGTTCTCCATCCGGGTGATCTGGTGGGAGAGGCGGCTCTTCGACTGGAGGGTGGCGGTCGCGAGGTCGGTCATCCGCATCCGGCGGTCCGGGGCCTCGGAGAGCACGACCAGGATCTCGTAGTCGTTGATCGCCAGGTTGTGCGGCTGGAGCTCGCGGCTGAGCTGGTACTCCAGCAGCTTGGCGACCTCCAGATGGGCGCGCCACATCCGCTGTTCCCTGGCGGTCAGCCAGGGAGTCTCCTCCTCGGGCTGCGACGGAGGGGTGTCAGCGGCGTCGATCGTGTGCGTATCCATGGCATCCAGCATAGCCGAATTTAGTTCAATCTTGTACCAGTTTACAGACCGAAACGTCGACCGAGGTCGCCCAGGTTACCGAGGCCCGGCAGGTTCGGGTTCCCGCCGCCGTGCCCGCCCGGCTGGGTCGGCACCCCGCCGACCGGCACCCCCGCCTCCGCCCCCACCTGTCCGACCGGCCGCTCCGCCATCAGCTTTTCACTCGACTGCAGCAGCACCTGGCCGGCGCCGATGAACTCGAACTGGTGCTCCTCGCCGGAGGCGCCGCCGAAGCCGGTCAGCCGGCGCAGGCCGCCGATCAGCCCGTGCATGTAGTCGTGGTCGTAGTGGTGGCACGGCGCCGGGCAGTCCGCCCAGCCGACCAGCGCCTGCGGGTCCACCCGGATCGGCGGCTCGACGAAGTGCACCGGCCCGTTGGAGGCGGCGACGAAGCGGCCGGTGCCGATCAGGGTCAGGAAGCCCGGGATGATCGACTGCTTGAGCCGCAGCGTCGGGTCGAACGCCAGCAGGTTGCCGGAGCGGACGGTCAGGTTGCCCTCGTCCAGGTCGTACGAGTTGAGGTCGAACGCCCGGTCGGCCAGCAGAAGCTTGCCGCGCCCCTCGGCGACCACCCAGTCCGCCGCGTGCATCGGCGAGTTGAAGTGCTGCCCGAGCATCCGGTCGATCGCCCCGGCGCCGACGCCCTTGAAGGTGATGTCGCCGTAGTAGGCGACCATCTTGCCCTTCTGGAGGAAGTACGAGCCGTTCAGGTCGACCGAGAAGGCGTACGGGTTGACGTTGTCGCCGGCCGGCAGGCTGTGGACGTCCCACACCGCGGGCCCGGTGTCGCCGTGGCCGGTCGGAAGCGGGGCCACCGGGCCGCCGAACTGTTCCTGGGCGTAGGACTGTTGCTGACCGTACGGCTGCTGCGGGGGCGGCGGCGGGTAGCCGTGCGGCGGGCCGTAGTTCGGCGGGGGCGGCGGGACCGCGAAGCCGGGCTGGGTCGGCTGGTTGTGCGGCGAGCCGTACGGGGGCTGCGGCGGGTAGGACATCAGAGCTTCTCCTCGCTCGCCTGGACGTACACCGCGCCCTGCCCGGACAGTTCCAGCTGGAACGCCTCGCCCGAGCCGCGGCCGATCATGTCGCGCCAACCCAGCGCCGTGGACAGCTTGTTGCGGACGTCGCCGCGGTGCGCCACGTACGCCTGCGGGTCGACGTGCACCGACTGGCCGGGGACGATCGGCAGCTCGAAGACGCCGCCGTGGGCCATCACCGCGACCGAGCCCTGGCCCTCCAGCTTGGTGGTGAACAGGCCCTGCCCGGTGACCTGGCCGCGGACCATGCCCATCACCCCGCCCTGCGAGCCCATGAACATGGTGGACTGCCGCAGCGTGCCCTCGAAGGCGAGCAGCCGGTCGGCCTCGACGTACAGGGTGTCGCCGAACAGGTCGATCACGTGGACGTGGTGGCCGCCGTGGCCGAACATCACCCGGCCCTGGCCCTCGACGGTCATCAGCGGGGTGTCCTCGTTGGCCACCCGGCGGCCGATCATCGACATCACGCCGCCCTGCCCGCCGGTGATGTTCGGCGTGAAGCGCACGTCGCCGCTGTACGCGAGCATCGCGCCGCGCTGGCTGAACAACCGCTGCCCGGGCACCACCTGGGCCTCGACCATCTTGCCGTTGATCTTCGTGAAGCCCATCAGACGTCACCCCCGATGGTGACCTTCTCGGAGGGCTGGACGTACACCAGGCCGTCGCCGGTGAACTCGATCTGGACGGCCTCGCCGCCGCCCTCGCCGATCACCGTGGTCCAGCCCGCGCCCGACTTCAGGCTGCGCTGCAGGGTGCCGGTGTGCGCCACGTACGCGCCCGGGTCCACCCGCAGCGGCATGCTCTTGTCCACCCGAAGGATGACGGCCGGACCGTTGGAGGTGACGGCCGCCCAGCCGTGGCCCTCCACCTTGGTGGTGAACAGGCCGTTGCCGGAGGACATGCCGTTCAGCCCGGTGAAGCTGGTGCCGGTGTGCAGGGTGGACTCGGTGCAGAGCAGGTTGTCCGACTCGACGTACAGCGTCTCGCCGTTCAGCCGGACCAGGCTGATCTCGGTGGCCTTGTCGGCGAAGTAGCAGGTGCCCTGCCCCTTCACCTCCATGACCGTCATCTTCTCGCCGGTCAGCCGGCGGGTGACCATGCCGCGCAGGCCGTCCCCGCCGCCGGTCAACTTCTTGAAGGCCATCTGCCCGGTGTAGGCGACCATCGAACCGTGTCGCGCCTTGACGGCGTCCCCGCCCAACTCGACGGCGAGCACGCGCGATCCCTGGAGTCTGAACTGTGCCACGGCCGCAATCTAGCGGCTGTGGCCACGGCCCGGCGAGGGCGCGCGGGCCAACTGGTACCAGCCTGCGACAAACGCGCCGGTCAGGCCCGGGCGTGCGCCCCCTGTCCGGGGTGCGCAACGGTGCCGGCCGCCTGTTCGACCTCCAGCAGCGAGGCCGAGTGGCGCTCCGCCTCGAAGGCCACCACACCGCCGCGCAGCCCGAACAGGCGCTTGGAGAGCATGATCCAGAGCACCGCCGCGATGTTCAGCACCAGGGTGCAGATCTTCACCGCGCTGACGTGGTGGCTCAGCTCGTAGCCCTCCAGCGGCAGGAAGGCCGCGGTGGCGACCACGGTCAGGTACTCGGCCCAGCGCTTGTTCAGCCACAGCCCGACCGCTTCGACGATCTCGATCACCGCGTAGGCGACCAGCGCGCCCGCGACGATCAGCAGGGTGCTCTTCTTGAAGTCGAAGGTCTTGCGGATCGTCTCGACGATCGGGGCGTGTTCGAGGTCCCAGTGGAAGTGGTCGGTGACCGGCTTGAAGACCGTGAGGTTCTCGTCGAACATCCGGTGCACCGCGTCCTGGCTGTTGGAGAACTTCCACACGGCCCAGGCGAACACGATGATCAGCAGCCCGCGCAGCACCCGCTCGACGGCCAGGAAGCGCAGGATGAACAGGTCCCGCAGAGCCTTGCCGCGCGGCACCAGCGGTGCCTCCTCGGCCGGGCCGGAGCCGTGCGGGGCGCCCAGGGCGAAGTCGCCGCAGCGCAGGCAGCGCCAGGCGTCGCCGAGGGCGGTCGAGGCGTGCAGCCGGGAGGCCAGTTCGGGCTCCGTCGGCGCGTAGGTGATGTGCCCGCGCTTGGCGCAGGTCCTGCGGTCCCAGTCGCGCTTGAACATGTGGTGAGTCCCCCGTGTGCGATGCGTCGGCGCCCGGCTCGGTGGGCGCGCGGGCAGCAGGATAGGGGTTCCCGGTGACGGTCGGTCGCGTTCGGCGGCGTTCCGGCACACGGCTGTGACAGGGCGGGGTGGGGGCTGTGAGATCGGGCACGGTGGCCACCCCCGGCCGGGGGCCCGGGCGTGGGCTCGGTGATAATGGGCCGGAAGGCTTGTGAGTCGCTTCACAAGTGCGTCCGCGCCGCCGACCCCCGTATTGAGGTATCCATCGTGAACAGCAGCGCCGTCCACCGCCTGCGCCTGGTCTCCGGCCCCGAAGGGGTCTCCTTCATCCTGCTGCTGATCTGCTCGGTGCTGAAGCGGACCACCTCGTTCGACGCCGTCCCGGTGATGGGCATGGTCCACGGCATCCTGTTCATCCTGTACGTGGTCTTCTGGATCCAGGCCTGGCAGGCGCAGAAGTGGGACGCCAAGCGCGGCATCCTGCTGTTCGTGCTCGCGGTGGTGCCCACCGGCGGCTTCTTCGCCGAGCGGATGCTCGTCCGCGAGGAGCGGGGCGAGCTGAAGCCCGCCACCGCCTGAGCCCAGGCTTCATCGTGGACGGCCGACAGGCTGCCACGGCCTCCTCTCCCAAAGGGCCGCGGCAGCCTGTCGCCGTTTCTTACCGGGGGTGGCTCGGGCCGGTCCCGCCGGCGGCTCGCGCCGGGGACGGCCGGTGGGCGTTGCGCTAGTTGACGTTCACCGCGCTCCAGGCCGCCGCGACCGTCTTGTACTCGGTGCTGGTCGCGCCGTACAGGTCGGCGGCCGCCTTCAGGGTCGCGGTGCGGGCGGCCTTGTAGTTGGTGGTGGAGGTCATGTAGACGGTCAGCGCGCGGTACCAGATCGCGGCCGCCTTGGTCCGGCCGATGCCGGTCACCGTCGAGCCGTTGGAGGTCGGGCTGTTGTAGCTGACCCCGTTGATGACCTTCGACCCGCTGCCCTCGGCGAGCAGGAAGAAGAAGTGGTTGGCGACGCCCGAGGAGTAGTGGACGTCCTTGTTGCCGACGGTGGAGGACCAGTAGTCGGCCGAGGCACCGTCCTTGGAGGGCTTGTCCATGTAGCGCAGCGGGGTGCCGTTGCCGTTGATGTTGAGCTTCTCGCCGATCAGGTAGTCCGGCGGGTCGGCCGGCAGGTTGGCGGACCACTCGACCATGGTGCCGAAGATGTCCGAGGTGGCCTCGTTGAGGCCGCCGGACTCGCCGGAGTAGATCAGGCCGGCGGTGGCGGAGGTGACGCCGTGGCTCATCTCGTGGCCGGAGACGTCGATGGCGGTCAGCGGGTGGGTGTTGCCGGAGCCGTCGCCGTACGTCATGCAGAAGCAGGAGTCGTCCCAGAACGCGTTGACGTAGTTGGTGCTGTAGTGCACCCGGCTCGCGGCACCGACGCCGTTGTTCTTGATGCCGTTGCGGCCGAAGGTGTTCTTGTAGTAGTCCCAGGTGGCCGCCGCGCCGAACTGGGCGTCCACGGCGGCGGACTCGCGGTTGGAGGGCGAGCCGTTGCCCCAGGAGTTGGTGGTGTTGCTGAACAGCGTGCCGCTGCCCGAGGTGCCGCCCTTGAGGTCGGTGGTGGACTGGTTGCCCCGGGAGGCGTCCTTCAGCTGGTAGGAGCTGCCGCTCTGGGTGGTGGTCAGCGTGACGGTGCCGACGTTGACGCCCTTGCCGGTGCCGGTCGCGGTCTGCACCTTCTCGTCGGTGGCGAGCACCTGGCCGGTGGCGGCGTCGGTGATCACCTCCTGGCGGCTCGGGGTGCCGTCCGTGCGCTGGCCCTCGACCACCGTGCGGTGGGCCAGCCGCGGGGTGCCGTCGGCGGCCCAGACGACCAGCTCGGGCGCGCCGGCGCCGTCGACCCGGCCGAGCGCCGCCTCGTCCTCGTCGGCGGCGATGCCCACGGT
>NZ_JAHSQD010000186.1 GCF_020103755.1 Streptomyces sp. LS1784 | reverse complement strand
CGCTGCCGCCCGCCGCCCTGCCCGCCCTCCACCGCGCCGAGCTGGCCGCCGACTTCGCCGAGCCGGCCCCCGGCGGCGCCGACCCCGAACCGCCCGTCCCCGCCCGCTACGCGGCGGACCTGTCCGTGCTGCCGCAGATCGAGGTTCCGGAATGACCGACGCACCCACCGACGTACCCACCGACGTACCCGCCCCCTCCCTGCTCGACGGCCGTCGGCGGCTGGAGGTCCCGCCCGGCGTCGAGGACGTCGACCTGGAGCAGGCGTTCGGCCGGCTGCTCTTCCGGGCGTCCCTGCTGGGGAGCAAGCTGACGGAGCAGAAGCAGGCCGCCCGGGCCGAGCAGCGCGAACTGCTGGGCATCCTGGTCGAGGTGGACGACGCGCTCGCCGCGCTCCGCCTGAACCCCGAACTGGTGGCGCTCGGGCGCGGCGACGGCCTGGAGGCCACCCGGCGGCGGCTGCTCGGGCAGCTCGCCAAGGCCAGGGTGCGGCCGATGCGCCTGGAGGGCATGACGGCCGACCCGGACCTGACCGAGATCGTGGGCACCGAGGCCAGGTCCGGGGTGGCGCCGGAGACGGTGGTGCGGACGGTGGTGACCGGGTTCTTCTGGGGGGACGAGGTGCTGCGCCGGGCCCAGGTGGTGGTCGCCGCACCGGAGCCGGATCCGGACCCCGAACCGCAGGACGGGCCGGCGGTGGCCTCGACGGAGGCGGACCCCGCGCTCCCGGAGCCGGCGGGCGTCGAACCGGGGACACCCGAGGTCACCGCGGCCGTCGAGCCCGTCGAGTCAGTCGAGCCCGAGAGGTCCGAGGCCGTCGAGGCGGAGGCGCCCGGGACACCCGAGACACCCGGGAAGCCCGAGGCCGTCGAAGCCGTCCCGCCCGCCACCACCACCGCCGCGACCGCCACCCGCGCCCAGCCCAAGGCGGCCCCGCCCCGGGCCCGCCGCCGGGGCAAGGCCGTGGCCAAGCAGGCCAAGCGCAAGAAGTAGCCAGGACCACGAGGGGCAAGAGGGGAACGACATGTACCGCACACTCGGCATCGACCTGGGCACCACCAACTCCGTGGTCGCCCACCTGCGCCGGGGCGAGCCGGAGATCATCTTCAACCGGCAGAACCAGGAGGCCACGCCCTCCGTGGTCGGCAGCGGCCGCAAGGGCGAGCTGCTGGTGGGCTCCACCGCGCGCAGCCGGATCGCCATCGACGGCGCCAACGTGATCCGCTCGGTCAAGCGCTTCATGGGCCGCAAGTTCAAGGACCCGCAGGTCCAGGCGGCCCTGAAGGAGGTGGACTACAAGGTCACCGCGGGCACCGACGGCGACGTCAACGTCTGGTTCAACGGCCGCTCGTACACCCCGATCGAGATCTCCGCGATCATCCTGCACCGCCTCAGGGAGGATGCCGAGCAGCGCTTCGGCGAGCCCTTCCACCGGGCCGTGATCACCGTCCCCGCGTACTTCGGCGAGCGGCAGGTCGCGGCCACCCAGGAGGCGGGCCGGATGGCCGGCCTGCACGTGCTGCGGATCATCAACGAGCCGACCGCCGCCGCCCTCGCCTACGGCATCACCTCCGAGGCGGGCGACGAGGGCAGGACCGTCCTGGTCTACGACCTCGGCGGCGGCACCTTCGACATCTCCATCCTGCTGCTGGTGCCCGGATCGGTCTCGGTGCTCGGCATCGAGGGCGACAACCTGCTCGGCGGCGACGACTTCGACCGCGGGATCACCACCGCGCTGCTGGAGGACATCCGGGAGGAGTACGGCTCGGAGTACCAGCCCGACCTGCGCGACCGTCCGAAGATCGCCGCCACCGCCGAGACCATCAAGATCGAGCTCTCCAACCAGGAGTCCTCCGAGGTCATCCTGCCGGGTCTGGGCGCCGGGCAGCTGGTGCTGGAGACGGAGTTCGAACGGGCCCGCTTCGAGGAGCTGATCGAGGCCCGGATCGAACGCACCATCGAGCTGACCCACAAGGCCATCATGCAGGCCAACCTGACCGTCGGGGACATCGACGAGGTGGTGCTGGTCGGCGGCTCGACCGCGATCCCGCTGGTCGCCCGCCGGCTCGGCGAGGTGTTCGGCCCCCGCCGGATCCGGCGCGGCGTCAACCCGATGCAGTGCGTGGCGCTCGGCGCGGCCGTGCAGTCCGCGCTGGTCGGCGAGGTGGAGTGCCCCGAGTGCCGGGCCCCCGGCGACCTGTCCGCCTCCAACTGCGCCAACTGCGCCACCACCCTGCTCGGCGGCGCCCGGGTCTCCTGCCCGACCTGCCACATCCCGGTCGACGCCGACGCCGCCGCCTGCCCCAAGTGCGAGCAGGCCCTGGACGGTTCGGGCGGCGGCGCGACGATCCCGCAGCAGACCCGGGCCACCACCGTGGTGCGCGGTGACAACTGCCCGCGCTGCGGCACCCCGGCCGCCCCCGGCGTCACCGCCTGCGAACTGTGCGGCGAGCCGCTCAACTCGGCCGCCCCCGGCCACACCAGGGTGGCCACCAGCGCCGCCGAGGACGTAGGCCTGCGCTGCGCCGCCTGCGGCGTGGTCAATCCGCCCGGCTGCGAGGTCTGCCCGGGCTGCGGCGAGCTGGCGCAGGTCACCAACCCGTTCGACATCACCCCGAAGAACCTCGGCATCGAGCTGAACGACGGCCGCCTCGCCGTCATCATCCCCAAGAACACCAGCTACCCGACGAGTTCGCCGGTGAGCCGGGAGTTCGTGGTCTCCGGCAGCGGCCGGCAGCGGCTGGAGGTGGCGGTCTACGAGGGCGAGCACGAGATCGCCCAGCAGAACGAGCTGATCGGCCACCTCACCCTGAGGCTTCCCGAGGGCCTGGGCGGCCGCACCCCGGTGGAGGTCTCCTTCGGCCTCGACCGGGACCGCACCATCACCCTGTCGGTGCGGATCCAGGGCGGCGCCGAGAAGACCGTCAAGCTGGAGCGGGTCACCCTCGACCCCGAGCTGAAGGTGCAGGTCGAGGAGCAGCAGCGGCAGGTCGAGTCCTTCACCGACCGCTGGGGCGGCGAGCTGACCGAGGCCGAGATGCGTGAGACGCAGCGGCTGATGGACACCCTGGACGACCTGGCGGCCGGGCAGACCCGCGGCCAGTCGGTGGACGCGGCGCTGGAGAGGGCCCAGCAGCAGCTCAAGGCCCAGCGCTGGGTGCGCGGCTCCGAGGCGTACCTGAGCCTGTTCATCCACTACTGCGAGAAGCACCTCGACCCGAGCGACCTGGACCGGCTGCGGTCGGTGGCCGCCGAGCTGCGGCTGCGCCGCGAGGCCGCCGACTGGGAGGGCGCGATGCGCGCGGCCCGGAAGGCGGACGAGCTGTGCGACTCGCTCGGGCACACCATGCGGATGCTCACCATGTGCAACGTCTACGTGACCCAGAACATGGTCTCGCCCGCCCTGGCCCAGCTGATCATGGCCGAGCTGCGCGGGCTGGACGCGGCGGTGGAGGCGCCCAACATGGCGGACGTCAACCGGCACATGTCGAACCTGCTGGCCCTGTACGCGCAGGCGGAGCGGGAGCTGGGCAGCGAGCCGGCCCAGGAGTCGCTCGGCCCGGTCCGGCCGGAGGAGGCGGGGCCGCGATGAGCGCCGTGGACGCCTTCTCGGGGGCCCCCGAGGTGCTGTGCCCGCTGTGCAGGGTGCCGGCGGATCCGCAGGCCCTGTGCTGCGCCTCCTGCCGGGAGGACCTGTCGGTGCTGTTCCGGCTGCGTTACGCCGGACGGATCGACTACAACCGGGCGCTGGACGCCCTGGCGGCCGGGGACCGGGCGCTCGCCCTCGGGCTGCTGCACCGTGCGGTGGCGGCCGAGCCGGGGCTGCACCCGGCCCGGGAGCTGCTGGAATCACTGAGCGTCGCCGCTCCGGCGGCCGCGGCGCCGGCGGGTCGGGAGGGCGACACGCCCTAGGTCGGGGCAATCCCGGCGCGCCGAGGAGCGGATCGCTTGTGATCGAGGGCGAGTGTGATCGGCACACTTGAAATCGCCACCCTCACAAGGAGTGTCGCAATGCGTATGCGCACCACCCTCGCCGCCACCGCCCTCACCGCGGCGGCGGTCCTCGCCGGAACCGGGACCGCCGCTGCCGGCGGTGGCGGCGGCGCCACCGCCTACGGTGTCGCCGCCAACTCGCCCGGCTTCCTGTCCGGCAACCTGGTCCAGATTCCGATCGACGCGGACGTCAACGTCTGTGGGAACTCGGTCGGCATCCTCGGGGGCGGCGGCCCGACCTACGGCATCATCTGCATCACCAAGTGACCCCGCGCGCTGGGGCCGTCCGTCGCACCCGACGGGCGGCCCCAGCGCCGTGTCCGTACCCCCGTTCGGGGGTGGCGGCGCGGGGCCGGGGCCGCGAGCATGGTCCCTGTCCCGCACCGCCGTCCCCAGGAGCCAGCCCGTGCCGACCACGCCGACCCCACGCAGCTACGCCTCCGGCACCTCGGACGTCCCGCTGCTCGGCGACACCATCGGGGAGAACCTCGACCGCGCGGTGCGCGCCCACCCCGAGCGCGACGCCCTGGTCGACCGGGCCACCGCCCGCCGCTGGACCTACGCCGAACTCGGAGCCGACGTCGACGCCCTGGCGCTCGGCCTGCTGGAACTCGGGATCGCCAAGGGGGACCGGGTCGGCATCTGGGCCCCCAACTGCGCCGAGTGGACACTCGCCCAGTACGCCACCGCCAAGCTCGGCGCGATCCTGGTCACCGTCAACCCGGCCTACCGTGCCCACGAGTTGGAGTACGTGCTGAACCAGGCCGGCATCCGGCTGCTGGTCGCCGCCGAGCGCTTCAAGACCTCGGACTACGCTGGGATGATCAAGGAAGTCCGGCCCCGCTGCCCCGAGTTGGAGCGCGTCCTGCTGCTCGGCAGCCCCGCCTGGGACGCCGTGCTCGCCGCCGGGAGGACGGACGACCCCACCCGACTCGCCGAGCGCCAGGGCGAGTTGGCACCCGACGACCCGATCAACATCCAGTACACCTCCGGGACGACCGGCTTCCCCAAGGGTGCGACGCTCTCGCACCACAACATCCTCAACAACGGCTACTTCGTGGGCGAGCTGCTCGCCTACACCGAGCAGGACCGGATCTGCATCCCGGTACCCTTCTACCACTGCTTCGGGATGGTGATGGGCAACCTGGCGGCCACCTCGCACGGCGCCTGCATGGTCATCCCGGCCCCCTCCTTCGAGCCCGGCGCCACCCTGGCCGCCGTCGCCGCCGAGCGCTGCACCTCGCTGTACGGCGTGCCGACCATGTTCATCGCCGAGCTGGCCGACCCGGACTTCGACCGCTACGATTTCGGCAGCCTGCGCACCGGCATCATGGCGGGCTCGCCCTGCCCGAGCGAGGTGATGAAGGAGGTCATCGGGCGGATGGGCATGACGCAGGTCTCCATCTGCTACGGGATGACCGAGACCTCGCCGGTCTCCACCCAGACCCGGGTCGACGACCCGGTCGAGCGGAGGGTCACCACGGTGGGCCGGGTCGGTCCGCACCTGGAGGTCAAGGTGATCGACCCGGCCACCGGCCGTACCGTCCCGCGCGGCGAACCCGGCGAGCTGTGCACCCGCGGCTACTCCGTCATGCTCGGCTACTGGGGCGAGCCCGAGCGCACCGCCGAGGCCGTCGACGCCGCCCGCTGGATGCACACCGGGGACCTCGCGGTGATGGACGAGGAGGGCTACCTCGCCATCACCGGCCGGATCAAGGACATGGTGATCCGCGGCGGCGAGAACCTCTACCCGCGCGAGATCGAGGAGTTCCTCCACACCCACCCGGACATCCTCGACGTCCAGGTGATCGGTGTCCCCGACACCAAGTACGGCGAGGAGCTGATGGCCTGGATCCGGATGCGGGAGGGCGCCGAGCGGCTCACCGCCGAGACCGTCCGCGCGTACTGCACCGGCCGGCTCGCCCACTTCAAGATCCCGCGCTACGTGCACGTGGTCGAGGAATTCCCGATGACGGTCACCGGGAAGATCCGCAAGGTCGAGATGCGGGCGGAGGCCCAGCGCATCCTGGGACTCTGACCGGGGCCCTCCGGCCGGGTGTGTCCGGGGAGCGCGGTGGCCCGCCCGGCGGGAGAGTGTGATCATGCCCCTCGACGTCACAGTGGAACGCCTGATCCCCCTCCCGCCCGCCGCCGTCGCCGCCTACGCGATGGACTGGCGCCACGACTCCGAGTGGACCCGGGCCATCCGCACCGCCACGCTCACCCGGGAGGCCGACACCGGCGGGTTCGGCGTGGGCGCCGAGGTCACCCGGAGCGCGCACTTCCTGGGCCGGCCGACGAGGTACGTGCTGCGCGTGGCCGGCTACCACCCGCCGACGGTGCTCGACATGGTTCCCGTTGCCGGGCCCCTGGCGATGCGCGTCACCTACACCTTCGAGCCCACCCAGGCCGGCACCTTCGCCCGCATCCGCGTCCGCGGCTGCCCGGCCGGCCTCCAGTGCCTCGCCTGGCCCCTGCTCGCCCTCCCGGTCCGTGCCGCCCTGGCCGAGGACCTTCGAGCGCTGGAGGCCCGACTGACCGGGTGACCGCCGTCCGAGGTCCAGCCGTCCCGCAAACCTGCGCCTTCCGTTTCCCCCGCTCGGGTAGGGTGCGCCGACACCACAGCCGGATCGGGAGAGGTACAGCGCATGAGTTCGTCGCCGGCGGCGGCCGGGCCGGGGGAGTTGCGGCGACACCTGGGGGTGTTCGACGCCGTGGTGATCGGGCTGGGCTCGATGATCGGCGCGGGCGTCTTCGCCGCGCTCGCGCCCGCGGCCGGGGCCGCCGGCTCCGGGCTGCTGGTCGGGCTGGCGATGGCCGGCGCGGTGGCGTACTGCAATGCGACCTCCTCGGCCCGGCTGGCCGCCCGCTACCCGCAGTCCGGCGGCACCTACGTCTACGGCCGGGAGCGGCTCGGCGAGTTCTGGGGGTACCTGGCCGGCTGGGGCTTCGTGGTCGGCAAGACCGCCTCCTGCGCCGCGATGGCCCTCACCGTCGGCTCCTACGTCTGGCCCGCCCAGGCCCACGCCGTCGCGGTCGCGGCCGTGGTGGCGCTGACCGCCGTCAACTACGTCGGCGTGCAGAAGGCCGCCTGGCTGACCTGGGCGATCGTGGCCGTCGTCCTGGCGGTGCTCGCCGCCGTGGCCACCGCCTGTCTGACGAGCGGCGAGGCGGACACCGGTCACTGGACCATCGGTGCGGACGCCGGCTTCCACGGTGTGCTCCAGGCTGCCGGTCTGCTGTTCTTCGCCTTCGCCGGGTACGCCCGGATCGCCACGCTCGGTGAGGAGGTCCGCGACCCGCGGCGCACCATTCCCCGGGCGATCCCGCTGGCCCTCGGCATCACCCTGGTCGTCTACGCCGCCGTCGCCCTCGCCGTCCTGGCCGTGCTCGGCCCCGAACGCCTCGCTCACTGCGCCGCGCCGCTCGCCGATGCGGTCCGGGCGGCCGGGGTGCCGGGCCTGGCCCCGGTGGTGCGGGCCGGTGCGGCGGCCGCCGCCCTCGGCTCGCTGCTCGCGCTGATCCTCGGCGTCTCGCGCACCACCCTGGCGATGGCCCGCGACCGTCACCTCCCGCACCCACTGGCTGCTGTCCACCCCCGCTTCGGTGTCCCGCACCGCGCCGAGCTGGCCGTCGGCGCGGTGGTCGCCCTCGCCGCGGCCCTCGGCGACATCCGCGGCGCGATCGGCTTCTCCTCCTTCGGCGTCCTCGCGTACTACGCCGTCGCCAACGCCGCCGCCTGGACCCTCACCCCCGCCGAGGGCCGCCCCCCGCGCGCCGTCCCGTTCCTCGGCACGGCCGGCTGCCTCGTCCTCGCCTTCTCCCTCCCCACCGCCTCCGTCCTCTGGGGCGCCGCCGTCCTCGCCCTCGGCGCCGCCGCCTACTTCGCGCGCAAGGCCCTCACCCGCCGGGCCTGAGCCCGGGAACGCGGACGGCCGGCACGGCCCTACGGTGCCGTCAGCCACCTCCCGGCCAGCCGACGCATCTTCCGCAGTCCGGCGGAGGCTCCCGGCGGACGGACCGCCAGGAACAGGTCGATTTCACGGCATACGCGTTCGGTGTCCTCGCGGTTCTCCGTCACCCGCGCCTTGGCGAGACGCTGCCCCAGCTCGGCGATGACGGCGCCCAGATCGGAGCCGGTGAGGTAGGTCTCGGGATCCACCGCGCCGCTCGCGGATCGCGAACCTGACACCTCCGTCCGACGGGCCTCCGCGAGAGCGGCTCGCCAATAGGACAGCACGGCCTGGACGACCGTCGGTGGAGGCACTACCAGTCCGCGTTCCAGGGCTGCCGCCCGCTCCAACGCTTCGGCGAGTCCGAGCACACCGACACGAGTGCGCTGCCGGCCGAGCTCGTGCATCAGCGACATCAGCTCGCCCTCAGCGGCAAGGGCGCGTTGTTCACGGGCCCAGGTCCGGATCCGCTCGATGTCGGCTGCGTGAGCCCTGCGGATGTCGTGCGGTAGCTGCGGATGCAGTGATTCGAGAGCCTGGGCGATCTCGATCGCGAGTGCGGCATCTCCGAATTTCCTTGCTTCCAGGAACCTCGTCTTCAAATCCTGGTACTTCTTCGTCCTGTCCTCGGCCAGGGCCGAGGAGGGCGCCGCACCGCCAGCCGGGCCGGTGCGGTCCACAAGGGCCAGGATCTGCCGTCGATCGGGCTCCGACAAGGACGAGACGGGTATGCCGACACGCTTGGCGAGATGGTCCCACGTGAGCGTGTAGCCACCTCGGGCGGCTACGACCAGGGCTTGCCGGACCTTGGCGGCTATCGCTTCGAGATCCCTGACGGCCCCGGGCCCGGGCAATGCCTGTTGCCGGCTCGGTACGGGGCTCGGCTCGACCGGAGGGGCCGGGCTGATCGCGGCCGGGGTGACCTTCTTCGCCGACGGCCGAGCGGTGAAAGGGGTGGATATCCCGCTCCTGGTCACCCGGCAGCGGGAGAGGTCCGCCCAGTCGATCTCCGTGCCGGAGAACTGTGTGCCCACCTGTATCGCACGGGCCGTCCCCACCGTCTCGAACTTGATCCGCAGGGCGTATCCGCGCCGATCCATGTCCTCGTACGCGGCAGCGGCCGCCGCGGTCCCGAACAGCCAGTCGACGTGGTCCGCGCCGGATTCGAGCTCCTCGGACATCGACCGCCACGAGTCCACGCTGAGGCTTCCCAGCTGCACCCTGAGCAGGTGCCTTCTCCTACTGCCGGAAAACGCCACCGCACTGTCCCTGCTGCCTGGCTTCCCGATGAGCGACGCGGAGTTGGGAAAACCCTGTGCGTCGAGCCAGGCGGTCAGGTCCCGCTTGGCGAAGAGGTGATCGGCACTGCCGACGCCCGCATGGCGGCGCTGGCAGACGTTGGGAATCCCGTCCGGGTCGGGGAAATGGGCGAAGTGGCACACCCGGTCCAGATAGCGCTTGCCGCTCAGCTGCTTGCCACAGCCGCCCAGGAGCACGCCGCACCAAAAACTGTCGCTCCGGTGCACCCGACGAAACCGGTCGAGGTCGTCGTAGTCGGGCGGGAGGATGATCGGAGTGTCCGATCCGGGATGACCGAGCACGGCCGTCTGCACGCTCCGGCCATCTGCAGCTCCGCTGATGGGGGCCTCCCTCCCGTCGGCGTTCTCATGCAGGACCCGTCGACCGCGATCACTACAGGCGGTCAGCCTTCCAGGGCACGGCCCGGTACTCAAGGGCCTGTGCGGCAACGGTTGTGCTCAGAGCCTCCGCAAGGCACTCACCCGCCGGGCCTGAGCCCGGAAACGCCGACGGCCGGCGAGGGCTGCTGCCCTTCGCCGGCCGTCCGCGATTCCGTTCCGGTTACCGTGCGCCCCACTCCTGGTCGGTGGAGACGATCTCGCGGCCGAGCGGCATCAGCGAGACCGGGATCATCTTCAGGTTGGCCCACCCGAAGGGGATGCCGATGATCGACAGGAACAGCGGAATGCTGGTGATCAGGTGCCCGAGCGCCAGCCACCACCCGGCGAACACCAGCCAGATGACGTTCCCCACGCAGGACGCTGGCCCGGCGTCCGGCCGCTCCACCGCCGTCCGCCCGAACGGCCACAGGATGAACCCGGCGATCCGGAAGGACGCGATGCCGAACGGAATCGTGATGATGAGCACGCAGCAGATAATTCCTGCAAGCGTGTAGGCAAGCGCCATCCAAATGCCGCAGAAAATCAGCCAGATGACATTGAGGATGAACTTTATCGCCTTCATGGGCGGTACCTTCTCACGACTGGTGGTCTTGCATCTACGACCTGGCCATGCCCGCCTCCGAACGTGTCTATGCCCCCTAGGGGTCGTTTCTCCGGGCTCCGTCCGGGGCACTGCCCAGCCCACGGCCGGGACGACGCCCACCGCATTCGGACGCAACCGGGCCTGGGAAGGGCAGTGCCACGGCTGGGGTAGCGTTCCACTTTCCAGCAACCGGCCTGCCCTGTCGGCCCCTTGACCGGAAGACCTGATGATCGAGGCAAGCTTCTCGGCCGCCCCTGCTCTTTTGCCCGTGTTCGCTGTTCTCGGGTTGATGTTCTCCGCCGCAACCGCCTGGTGGGCCCGGCGGAAGGGCGTCACGGTGTTGCCGGCCGTGCTGTGGGGGCTCAGCCTGGCGGGCGAGCTGGCGGTGACGCTGACGCCGACGGCCGCCGGGTACTCGGGGCGGCCGAGTTGCACGATCGGGCCCGGCATGTGGGTCGACGCGACGGCGCAGCAGGGGCTGATGAACGTCGCGCTCTACGTTCCGCTGACGTTCTTCGGCGTGCTGCTGTCCCGCAGGCCGGCCACCGTGCTGGCGGGCTGTGTCGTGCTGTCCGGTGTCACCGAGGTCGTCCAGACCCTGCTCGGGACCGGACGTGCCTGCGACGGGGCGGACTTCGTCGACAACGCGGCCGGCGCGCTGCTGGGGGCGGCCCTCGCCGTCGGCTGGCTGCTCGTGCGGCGACGCGGCCTCCCCCGGGCACGCCGGGACCTCGTCCACGGGCTGGTGCTGGGTGTCGTCGGGCTGGCCGGCGTCGGACTGGTGGTGCACTTCGGCGTCCGGACGTACCGGGACGCGCCGGGCTTCGCCGCCGCGCCGTCCGATGACATCGTGACGGCACAGCGGGTGGCGGAGGGCCTGTTCGGTCCGCGCACCCTGGTGACCACCACCACGACCACCGCCGACCCGGGGTTGCCCCAGCAGATCATGGACGTCACCACCGACCGTGGCGACTTCCGGATCGAGCAGCCCAGCGGCCGCCTGCTCGCCGCCACCGCCACCGCGCCCCCCGCTGCCGACTCGCCTGCCCTCACCCCGGAGCAGGTCGTCGCGGCCGGCACGGCCTTCGCCGACACCTGGTTCGCCGACCGGATCGCGGGCCTGACCCCGACCGTCACCCCCGCCGGTCCGAACGGCTCTTCCCGAACGCTCAGTTACCGCCGAGACGGTGAGGCCTCAGGGCGGCCGCCGGTGCACGTCGACCTGACCGTGGCCGCCGACGGCCGCATCCTGACGGTCACGTCGTAGCCGTCCGGCGGCTCATGCCGGGCGGGGGAGGTAGGCCAGGCCGTGGGCGCCCGGGGCGGCGAGCTTGGGGATGGTCAGGCGGGAGACGCGGGTGAGGGTGTCCAGGTCGATGATGTCGACGGTGGAGGAGACGACGCCGGCGACGTAGGCGAGGCCGCCGTCCGGGGAGGAGGCGATGGTGAGGGGGAAGAGGCCCACCTCGACGGATCCGATCAGGCGGTGGTCTTCGGAGGCGAACACGGTGAGGCGGACGGGGAGTTGGCGGCCCAGGGCGGAGCCGGGGTCGGGCGCCGACCGGACCTCGCCGACCAGGAGCCTGCCGGTCGAGGTGAGGTGGACCGGGAGGGCCGGGGACTGCGTGGGGAGGACGGCCGCGACGGTCGCGCTCGGAACGTCGATGACGCGGATGCCGGGGGCCGCGGCGGGGGCGGCGGAGGTGGAGAGGTACGGGCCGGCGGCGTAGACCCGGGTGCCGTCGGGGGAGACGGCCAGGCCTTCACTGCCGGGAACCTCGACCTTGGCGGTCAGAACCCCGCGTTCGAGGTCCACGACCGAGACGAAGGGAGCCTCCTTGTTGGTGGCGAAGCCCGTCCGGCCGTCCGGGGTGACGGCGAACCAGTGCGGGCCGGGGGCGTCGGTGTCGATCCGGCCGAGCGGGCGGCGGGTCTCGGTGTCGATGACCACGACGCCGCCGGGGCGGTCCTCGCCGCCCTCCACACTGACGTAGAGGCGGCGCCGGGCCGTGTCCAACGCCAGTCCGTGTGGGCCGTGTTCGGGGGCGAGGTCGATCACGTCGACGATGCGGCGGGTGTCGGCGTCGATGACGGTCAGCTCGGTGCGGCGGCCGCTGTTGGCGTGGTAGTAGCCCGAGTGGTAGGCGCTGCTGCACCAGAGCAGCCGCTGGGTCGGGTCGAAGCACAACTCGTGCGGCTCGGCGAGGACGTTGACGGTGTCGAGGTGGCGGTCGGTGGCGGCGTCGAAGAACGACACGGTCGGGCCGCTCTGACTGACGACGGCGAGGACGTCACCGCAACGGGCGGCACGGGAGAGCTGTGACATGAGGACTCCTCAGGGAGGGCTTCGCGGTCACCTCCACCTTCGTCGGCGGCACCGGCGGCAGCAATGCAAGAATCGGCATCGGATAGTTGCCTAGAACGCAAAGACAGAGCTCAGGAGCTTGCTTCCGATGGACCTCAACCTGCTGCGGGCCCTGGACGCCCTGCTCCAGGAGAACAGCGTGACCCGCGCGGCCGAGCGGCTCGGCACCTCGCCGGCGGCCGTCAGCCGGATGCTGGCCCGGCTGCGCCGCGCCGTCGAGGACCCGCTGCTGGTGCGCGCCGGGCAGGGCCTGGTCCCGACCCCGCGGGCGATCGAACTGCGGGACGAGGTGGGCGCGTTGCTGCGAGGCTGCGACAACGTGCTGCGTCCCGGCGCCGGGTTCGACCCCGTGCACCTCGACCGCACCTTCACGGTGCAGGCAGGTGAGCTGCTGCTGGTGCGGACGGCCGGCGCCCTCGCCGAGCGGGTCCGGGCGCAGGCGCCGCGGGTGGACGTGGTGTTCCTGCCGGAGACCCTGGAGGGCGGTCCGGCGCTGCGACAGGGCCTGGTGGACGTCGAGCTGGGCGTGCTCGGACACCTGGACCCGGAGGTCCGCACCCGCCGGCTGCTGAGCGTCCCGCTGGTCGGTCTCGCCCGTAGCGGTCACCCGCTGTTCGACGGCCGCCGGATCACGGCCCGGCGCTTCGCCGCCGTGGACCACATCGGCGTCTCCCGGCGCGGCAAGCGGCTCGGCCCGATCGACACCGCGCTGGCCGGACTCGGGCTGCGGCGCCGGGTGGCGGTCGTCGTGCCCAGCCACACCGGCGCGATGCTGCTCGCCCGGGACAGCGACCTGATCACCCTCGTCCCGGCGGACTGGCTGCCGGACACCATCGCCGCGCTGGGCCTGCGCACCTTCCCGATCCCGCTGGACCTCGCCGCGCTGGAGCTGGGGATGGCCTGGCACCCGCGCAACTCGGCCGATCCGGGCCACCACTGGTTCCGCGAGCACGTGGCGGCCGCGGTGCTGGGCGGTGCGGTGGCCGAGGCGGCGGAGGACTGAAGCGCCGCGGGCACCGATGACACGGTAGGAGCCGGGAGGGTGAACGGGGCGGCCCCGGCTCGGCTCGCGGCGTAGGGCCGGGATACCCTGCGGGGGTACACGAAGGCGGGCGGGAGGGGAGGCGGAGGATGGCGCGGTTGCGGCCGTTCGGCCGGCCGGTGCCGTGGGCGCTGCGTCTGCTGCTGTTCGCCGCGCTGCTGCTCGGCATCGTGACCATGCACACGCTCGGCCATCCGGGCGGCGGGCACGGCTCCGGTGGGCACGGCGGCTCCGTCGGGCACGGGGGAGCGGGGACGCATGCCTCCGCGATGCACTCGGCGGAACACTCCGCGATGCGACCGGCCGAGGCCGGGCAGCACGGCCCGGCCGTCGAACCCGTGCACGCCGACCGCCCAGCCGTCGCCGCCGACGCGGTGGCGGCCGACCCCATCGCCCCCGGCGGCATGGACCCGATGGCGGTCTGCCTCGCCGTCCTGGCCGGCTGGACCCTGGGGGTACGCCGGGGTTCGCGGACCTGCTCGATCGCG
>NZ_JAHSQD010000185.1 GCF_020103755.1 Streptomyces sp. LS1784 | reverse complement strand
CGACAGGGCCCCGGGCTCCGGCGCCGGCAACCGCCCCGGCGCCACCGAGCACGCCCCGACCGGCTCCGGCTCCGGCGCCTCCGGCAAGGGCGGCGTCCTGCCGGACACCCTGCCCAGCAGCGCCCCGGATGCCGTCAACGGCCTGGTCGGCGGCCTCACCAGCGGGCTCACCGGCACCAAGCCCTCTCCGAGCGCCGACGCGGCCCCGCCGCAGGCACCGCGGCCGACCACGCCCGGCGCCCCGAACGCGGCCCAGCCGCAGGGCGTCGAGGTGCCCCCGCTGCTCCCGGACCTGCTGCCCGGGCTGCACATCCTGGGCGGCTGACGGCAGGTCGGCGAGGGCCCGGCGGAGTGCGATATCCGCCGGGCCCTCGCCGTACCCGGCGGCCTCCCGGGAGAGCGCCGCCGGAAGAACGGCGTCAGAAGAACACCGAACGCCGCTGCACCAGCAGCTGGTAGAGGGTGTGCTGGATGGTCTCGCGCACCTCGTCGGCCAGGTCGAAGACCAGCATCGGGTCGTCCGCCGCCTCCGCCGGGTAGGTGTCGGTGGCGATCGGCTCGCCGAAGCGGATCGTCCACTTGGTCGGCAGCGGCAGCACCCCGAGCGGGCCCAGCCACGGGAAGGTCGGGGTGATCGGCACGTACGGCAGGCCCAGCAGCCGGGCCAGCGTCTTCACGTTGCCGATCATCGGGTAGGTCTCCTCCGCCCCGACGATCGAGCAGGGCACGATCGGCACCCGGGCCCGCAGCGCCGAGGCGACGAAGCCGCCGCGGCCGAACCGCTGGAGCTTGTAGCGCTCGGAGAACGGCTTGCCGATCCCCTTGAAGCCCTCCGGCCAGACCCCGACCACCTCGCCGCGCTCCAGCAGGGCCTGGGCGTCCTCGTTGCAGGCCAGCGTGTGACCGGCCTTGCGGGCCAGCTCGTTGATGCCGGGCAGCACGAAGACCAGGTCGGCGGCGAGCATCCGCAGGTGCCGCCGGGCGGGGTGGTGGTCGTGGATGACCACCTGGGTCATCAGGGCGTCCAGCGGGATCGTCCCGGAGTGGTTGGCGACGATCAGCGCGCCGCCCTCGGCCGGGATGTGCTCCACGCCCTGGACGTCGATCCGGAAGTACTTCTCGGCCAACGGGCGCAGCAGCGAGAGCAGCACCTCCTCGGTGAGCTCCCGGTCGAAGCCGAACTCGTCCACCTCGTAGTCACCGGTCATCCGGCGGCGCAGGAAGGCCAGCCCCTCGGCGGCGCGGCCCTCCCAGCCCTTGCCGAACAGCCGGGTGGCGGCCGGGCCGAGCGGTCCGGCCAGCGCCCCGCCTACGGCTCCGGCGAGCCGGTCGGCCAGTTTCGGCCCCTCGGGCGAGGTCCAGCTGGGGGCGGACTCGATCGGGATGACCTTGGCCTCGCCCGGCGCGTTCTCGGCTGCGGCACTCATCGCGGGTTCAGCTCCTCGGTCGGCGGGGGCGGTTCGGTACGGCGTCCGGCCCGGCGGGCGCGGCCCCTTCCGGGCCGAGCAGGGCGGTCAGCCGGTCGGTGGCGGCGGCCAGCCGCTCGGGCGGCAGCAGGCCCGGGCCCCCGGCGGCGGCGAAGTCGGCGAAGGCCTCCGGAGTGCTGAACGCCGGACGGTAGCCCAAGGTGTCGCGCAGCCGCGCGGTGTCCACCACCCGGCCGTGGGTGAGCAGCCGCAACTGCTCGGGCGAGACGTCCACCAACCGGGTCTGCCGGGCCAGCGCGGCCATCCAGCTGACCGCGGGCAGCAGCAGCGGCAGCATGGGCCGGCCGAGCCGGCGGGCGCACTGGGAGAGCAGCAGGACGCCCTCCCCCGCCACGTTGAAGGTCCCGGTGTTGACGGTGCCCGGCGCGGGCTCGTCGGCGGCCCGGCAGAGCACGGCGACGGCGTCGTCCTCGTGCACGAACTGCAGCCGCGGGTCGTAGCCGAGGACGGTCGGCAGCACGGGCAGCGCGAAGTACTCGCTGAGCGGCGTGTCCGCGTTCGGACCGACGATGTTGGCGAAGCGCAGCACCGTCACCGCGACGTCCGGGCGGCGCCGGGCGAAGCCGCGCACGTAGCCCTCGACCTCCGCCGCGTCCTTGGCGAAGCCGCCGCCGGGCGGGTCCTTGGGCTGCATCCGCTCGCTGAACACGGCCGGGTCGCGGGGCGCGGAGCCGTAGACGCCGGTGGTGGACTTCACCACCAGTCGGCGCACCCCGGGGGCCTTCTGGCAGGCGCCGAGCAGCTGCATGGTGCCGATCACGTTGGACTCCTTCACCGCGGAGCGGTTGGTGGAGCCCAGCCCGGTGGCGCTGACGCTGAGGTGCACCACGGTGTCCACCTGGTGCTCGGCGAGCACCCGGGAGAGCACCGGGCGGCGCAGGTCGAGCTGGTGGAAGCGGTACGGGGCGGCCGGGCCGGCCGGCTCCTCGGGCCGCAGCCCGGGTGGCTGCACGTCCACGCCGACCACCAGGTCCACGCCCGGCCGGCGGCGGACCTCGGCGACGAAGCGGGCACCGAGATGGCGTGCCACGCCGGTGACGAGCACGACCACACCCACGGTGCTGCACCCCATTCCCTCGACCCGAGCGGCCTGCGTGCACCGTACCGTGCCGCCCCACCGGGCCGGGAAACGACACCGCCCGCCCGGGCCACGACGGGCCCGGGCGGGCGGTGGAAGCGCTGGGCGCGCTAGGCGCGGCCGGGGGCGCTTACTTCTTGTTGCGACGCTGAACGCGAGTCCGCTTCAGAAGCTTGCGGTGCTTCTTCTTGGCCATACGCTTGCGACGCTTCTTGATGACAGAGCCCACGGAACAACCCTCGCTCACTGAGACTCTCGCCCGTGAGAGACGGAGTCCATACGACTGACGTGAGGGCCTAGCCTACCTTCCGGTTGCCCGGGGCTGTAAATCGCGCCCCCGGCGGCCGGAGAACTCGGGGGAAATCCCCGGCGAACGGGTGCGGGGCCCACCGGTGCGGCCCCGCACCCGCGCGCCGCCGCTACGCGCTCTCGAGCCGCACGTAGGACTCCTTGAGGTACTCGTGCACCGCCTGCTGGGGCACCCGGAAGGACCGTCCGACCCGGATGGCCGGCAGCTCTCCGCTGTGCACCAGCCGGTACACCGTCATCTTGGACACCCGCATGACCGCAGCGACCTCCGCCACGGTCAGGAAGACGACTTCCTGAAGGGGGCGCTCGACGGAACTCATGACCATCACCCGACCCTTACCCGTGTGCAAGGCACCGGCTTCCCCTCCGGTGACTCCACCGGCACACGTGTATCCCCAGAGTAGTTATGGGTGGTACCAGTGGGAAGAGGGGAAGTGCAGTCCTCGTACGGTGAGAGATAGGACTGTTGCAGTACGTAGCCGCCCGGCGGATGGCACCGCTCGGGGTACGCACGGCCCGGGCCGGGCTCGGTCGGGAGGGGCGGGTTCAGGCCAGCAGTCCGTGCTGGGGGAACACCGCTCGGCGGGTGGCGAGGATGGCCTGATCGAGTCGGTCGGCCGGATCGTAACCCGAGTCGAAGTCGCGCCAGACCGGGCGGGCGCCGTCGGTCATCCGCAGCGGGGCCGGGCGGCGGGTGCGGCGGTAGACCTCGGCGCGCCAGGACTCGGGGGTCTCGGTGGCCGGGTCGACGGGCCGGGCGGCGGCGGTGGCGACCAGGTGGGTCCAGGTGCGCGGGACGACGTCCACCACGGCGTAGCCGCCTCCGCCGGTGGCCACCCAGCGGCCGCCGGCGTGCTGGTGGGCGAGGTCGTGCAGCGCCTCGGCGATCAGCCGCTGGGCGTCCACGGTGACGGCGAGGTGGGCGAGCGGGTCCTCCAGGTGCGTGTCGGCGCCGTGCTGGGTGACCAGGACCTGCGGCCGGAAGGCGTCGAGCAGTTCGGGCACCAGGGCGTGGAAGGCGCGCAGCCAGCCGGCGTCGCCGGTGCCCGCGGGCAGCGGCAGGTTGGCGGCGGAGCCGGGGGCCTCCTCGCCGCCGGTCTCGATCGACCAGCCGGTCTGCGGGAAGAGCGTGGCGGGGTGCTCGTGCAGCGAGACGGTGAGCACCCGGGGGTCGTTCCAGAAGGCCGCCTGGACGCCGTCGCCGTGGTGGACGTCCACGTCGACGTAGGCGACCCGCTCGGCCCCGAGTTCGAGCAGCCGGGCGATGGCCAGCGCCGGGTCGTTGTAGACGCAGAAGCCGGAGGCCTTGCCGGGCATCGCGTGGTGCAGCCCGCCGGCGAAGTTGACGGCGTGCGGGGTCTCGCCACGCCAGACCGCCTCGGCGGCGGCCACGGACTGGCCGGCGATCAGCGCGGAGGCCGAGTGGATCGCCGGGAAGGACCAGTTGTCGTCGGTGCCGAGTCCGTGCAGGGGGTCGGAGCGCTCGGGGTGGGCGGCGGCATCGCGGACCGCCTCGATGTACTCCCGGGTGTGCACCAGCCGGAGGGTGGACTCTCCGGCGGGCGGCGCGGAACGGACGGTCACCCCGGGCCCGGCACTCAGTCCGAGTGCCTCGACCAGGCGCATGGTGAGGGCCAGCCGGGTCGGGTCCATCGGGTGGCCGGGGCCGAAGTCGTAGGCGGTGACGGCCTCGTCCCAGAAGAGGTGCAGGCCGCAGGGGGTGTCACGCTCGGCTTCGGGCATGGCCTCCACCGTAGCGGGTGGCGGTGGCCGGGCGGCCGCCAGGGCGCGCCGGGGCAGTGCTCGTGGGGGTGGCCGGACGGCAGGTGCGCGATGAAACCACGGAAGTTGTGGGGCAGCTGTGGAGGCACGTGTCGAGGCGGTGCAGACAAAAGCTTTGCGACTCCATATCCTCTCCGCCATGAAGCCATTCAGCGTGCAACGCCTTGGGGTAATTCTCGCTGCAATACTGGGATTTGGCGTGTTCCTCGCCGCCCAGCCGGCCTCCGCCGCGGTCAGCGGCACCACCTTCGCGGTCGACAAGTCGACGGCGAAGGCGGGAGACCAGCTGACCCTGACGCTGTCCCTCACCAACACCGAGAACAGCGCCATCTACTTCGCCTACGAGTCCGTCCAGCCGACCTGGCCGGCCAACACGCAGGCCGGAGCGTTCACCGTCGTCAGCTGCACCGGTGACACCTCCGACTGTGCGATCAACGGGAACAGCGCCAACTTCCACTTCAACGCGCCGATCGCGCCCGGGGCGACGAAGAGCGTCACGCTCACCGTCAAGATCACCGACACCCCGTCGTGGGGCACCGCACCGTACACACTGAACTGGGCGCCGTACGTCTACTACGAGTTCGGCCAGGTGGGCGGCACCACCACGGCCAAGGACCAGGGCTGGACCTTCGGGCTGCCCGAGCTCCAGACCGTGATCAGCTGACCCCACGCCCCGTCGACCGCCCCCGCCGTCACCCGACGGCGGGGGCCAGGGCCGGTGCCGGGGCGAAGCGGTCGGCCAGCGGCAGGACGGCGAGCACCAGCAGCATCGGGGCGAGCAGCGCCCAGCGGTACGAGCTCGCGTCCGCGATCGCCCCGACCAGCGGCGAACCCAGCAGGAAACCCACGTAGTTGAAGAGGTTGAGCCGGGCCACAGCGGCGTCCGAGTCGGCCGGGAAGAGCCGGCCGCCGGCCGCGAACACCTGCGGGATGATCGCGCAGATGCCGAAGCCCAGCACGGTGAAACCGGCGATGCCCGCCCAGGCGGCGGGCGCGAGGGCGGCCACCGCGAAGCCGAGCGCGGCCAGCGCGGCACCGGCGCGGACCACCGGGACGGCACCGAAGCGCTGCACCGCGCGGTCGCCCAGGGCGCGGCCGAGCAGCATCGCGACCATGTAGCCCAGGTAGGAGAGCTTGGCGATGTCCTCCGGGCTGCCCAGCCCGTCGGTGAGGTACTTGACGCTGTAGTTGGAGACCGAGGCGTCCGCGATGTACGCGAAGGCCATCGCCAGGCAGAGCGGCAGCAGCGGACGCCAGGGGACGGACCGGGCGGCGGCCTCGGCGGCCTCCCGGACGGCGTCGCCGAGTTCGGCCGGGCCCGAGAACCGGATGCCGGTCAGCACCGCGAGGGGGGCGACCACCGCGGCGGCCGTGCCGAACAGCACCGGCAGTCCGAGGGCGTAGTGCGAGCCGAGGCCCGCCAGGGCCGCGCCGAGGATGCCGCCGAGGCTGAACGCGGCATGGAATCCGATCATGATCGAACGGCCGTAGCGGTGCTGGAGCCCCACCCCGAGCATGTTCATACTGGCGTCCAACGCGCCCACCAGCAGCCCGAACGCGCCGAGCGCCAGGGCGAGTTGCCACAGCGTGCCGCCCAGCCCGACGGCCGCCAGGCTGAGGCAGACGGCGGGCTGGACCACCCGCAGGACGGTCCGCGCGCCGGTGCGCTTCACCAACTGCTCGGAGAGGATCGAACCGACCCCGGCCAGGACCGGCACCGCGGCCAGGAAGACCGGCAGCAGCCCGTCGCTCAGCCCGTACCGGCGCTGGATCTCCGGGATGCAGGTGACCAGCAGGGCGAAGACGGTGCCCTGGAGCAGGAAGCTGACGGCGAGCGCGGCCCGCCCGGCGCGCAGGCCGGGCGGGATCGTGGGGGGTGCGGCACTCAAGCGGACCTCCAGGCGACCTCGCTACCGACCGGTAGGACGATGTTGGCGAGAGCGTAGGGGGTGCGCCGCGATTGCGGGAGGGGTCGCGCAGGGACTTCCGCCGCGGGCTTCCGCGGACCGTTTCCCGCTGCCTCCCGCTACTTCCCGCCCGAGGCCAGCTCCCGGGAGCGGTCCCGGGCCGCCTCCAGGGCGCCGAGCAGGGCGGCCCGCACCCCGTGGTTCTCCAGCTCGCGGATCGCCGCGATGGTGGTGCCGGCCGGGGAGGTGACCGCCTCGCGCAGCTTCACCGGGTGCTCGCCGGAGTCGCGCAGCATCACCGAGGCGCCGATCGCGGACTGCACGATCAGGTCGTGCGCCACCTGCCGGGGCAGCCCGAGCAGGATGCCGGCGTCGGTCATCGCCTCGACCAGGAAGTAGAAGTAGGCCGGACCGGAGCCCGACAGCGCGGTGGCCGCGTCCTGCTGGGACTCGGGCAGCCGCAGCGCCTTGCCGACCGAGCTGAAGATCTCCTCGGCGCGCACCAGGTGCTCCTCGCCCGCGTGCGAGCCGGCCGAGATGACGCTCATCCCCTCGTCCACCAGGACCGGGGTGTTGGGCATCACCCGGACCACCGGGGTGCCCGGCGCCAACCGCTCCTCGAACCAGGCGGTGGGGACGCCGGCCGCGGCCGAGATCACCAGCCGGTCCGGACCGACGTGCGGGGCCAGCTCCTCCAGCAGGGCGCCCATGTCCTGCGGCTTGACCGCGAGGATCAGGGTGTCGGCGAGCTTGGCGGCCTCGATGTTGGAGACGGCCACCACGCCGTAGCGGGCCGCGAGTTCGACCGCGCGCTCGGGGCGGCGGGCGGTCACCAGGACGTCGGCCGGGTTCTTGCCGGCCCGCAGCAGACCGGAGAGCAGGGCCTCGCCGATCTTGCCGGTGCCCAGGAAGGCGATCTTCTGTCCGTGTGCTGCGCTGCTGCCCATGGTCCACTCCTTGCCTCGGTGCTGCGGCCATCCTCGCACCGCCCGGTGGCACCCGCGGGGACCGTCCGCTCCGTGGTCGCGACGGACCCGAACGACCCTGCCCCTAGGGAGAAATCTCGGGGGTTTCCCCTATGGCCTCCCGGCTCCGGCGGGCGCACCGTGGAGCCATGGCACACGACGAAATGTCCCGACGTGAGAACCGGCAACTCGCCGTCGCCTCGGCGACCGTGGGTCCGTGGCGGACCGCCGCGGGGGTCGGTGCGGTGGTGGGGGCGACGGCCCTGGGGATCGAGGCGATCTCCGGGAACTGGTCGCTGAGCATGCTGGCCTCACCGGCCGGCTGGGGCCTGTTCTTCTTCTTCCTGGTCGCCACCGTCGGCGGCCGACTGCGGCACGACACCGCCGACCGGCGGCTGCGCCGCTGGGCGAACGAGCACCCGTGGCAGTCGGCGCTCCCGGCGGCCGGCGGCCTGCTGGCGCTGAACACGCTGGCCCAGCTGTTCCTCGGCGACGCGGACCTGTTCGACGCCTTCTTCATCTCGCTGCTGCCGGCCGGCCTGCTGCTGGCGATCGCCGGGGTGGTCGGGTCGGTCAAGCAGGCCCGCGGCAAGGACTGAGCGGCCGGAGGACCAGGCAGCGGCGCGGGTCCGGACGAAGCGGGGTGAACACCGGGTGCGGCACCGTCGGCCGCAGCTGACGGTCAGCGCTTGCGCTTGGCGCCGGGCCCGCCACTGCGCCCCGCCCGGCGCTTCCCGTGCTGCTCGACGGCCCGCTGGTAGGCGGCCCGCTTGACGCCCTCGCCGGGGGCCTCGACCAGGCTGCGGACGAAGTAGGCGGCCAGGGAGCCGGCCCCGCCGATCAGCCAGACCGCGCCGAGCGACGTGTCCTCGGCCATCCAGCCGGTCAACCGGTCCTTGCCCTCGGTGAGCACCTTCCAGGTGCGCCGCACGGCCATCATCGAGCAGACCACGATGGCGGCGGTCAGCAGCCCGTTCACGAAGCCGCCGCTGTCGGAGAGCGCGACGCCCTCGACGCCGAAGCGCAGCACCAGCACGGCGGCGGCGGTCGCGGCCAGGGCACCGGCCGAGACGCCGACCCGGCGCAGCCAGTAGCCGTTGTCCCGGTTGAGCCAGGTGGTGCCGAAGAAGCGGATCGGCTCCGGCTCGGGGGTGCCGGCGGAGGCGGGGGCGGAGATGGGGGGCTGCTCGCTCACGCCGTCGATTATCACCCGACCGCCACATGCGACGGAGGAGCCGTCCCGGCCTGCGGGACGGCTCCTCCTCGTTCCGTACGGGCTCAGCCGAGCTTGCTCACGTCCCGGACGGCGCCCTTGTCCGCCGAGGTGGCCATCGCCGCGTAGGCCCGCAGGGCCTGGCTGACCAGCCGGTCGCGGTTCTTCGGCCGGTAGCCGCCCGCGGCCTCCAGGGTGCGGCGGCGCTCGGCCAGGACCTCGTCCGGGACCTCCAGGGAGATCCGGCGGCCGGGGATGTCGATGGCGATGGTGTCGCCGTCCTCGACCAGCGCGATGGTGCCGCCGGAGGCCGCCTCCGGGGAGGCGTGGCCGATGGACAGGCCCGAGGTGCCACCGGAGAAGCGGCCGTCGGTGACCAGCGCGCAGGCCTTGCCCAGGCCCCGGCCCTTGAGGAAGGAGGTCGGGTAGAGCATCTCCTGCATGCCCGGGCCGCCCTTGGGGCCCTCGTAGCGGATGACGACGACGTCGCCCTCCTTGACCCGCTTGGCGAGGATCGCCTCGACCGCGTCCTCCTGGGACTCGACCACGACGGCCGGGCCGCTGAAGGTCCAGATCGACTCGTCCACGCCGGCGGTCTTCACGATGCAGCCGTCCTCGGCGAGGTTGCCGTACAGCACGGCCAGGCCGCCCTCGACCGAGTAGGCGTGCTCGGCGCTGCGGATGCAGCCCCTGGCGGCGTCGGTGTCCAGCGACTCCCAGCGCTCGGACTGCGAGAAGGCCTCGGCGGAGCGGACGCAGCCGGGGGCGGCGTGCCACAGCTCGACGGCCTCGTCGGACGGGGAGCCGCCGCGCACGTCCCAGGTCTTGAGCCACTCGGCGAGCGAGTCGGCGTGCACGGTGTGGACGTCCTCGTTGAGCAGCCCGGCCCGGTACAGCTCGCCCAGGATGGCCGGGATGCCGCCGGCCCGGTGCACGTCCTCCATGTAGTACGAGCCGTTCGGCGCGACCTTGGACAGGCAGGGCACCTTGCGGGAGATCGCGTCGATGGCCCGCATGTCGAAGTCCAGCTCGGCCTCCTGGGCGGCGGCGAGCAGGTGCAGGATGGTGTTGGTCGAGCCGCCCATGGCGATGTCCAGGGCCATGGCGTTCTCGAAGGCGGCGCGGGTGGCGATCGCCCGGGGCAGCACCGAGGCGTCGTCGCCGCCGTAGTAGCGGTTGGCGATCCCGACGACGGTCTGCCCGGCCTTCTCGTACAGCGCCCGGCGGGCGGTGTGGGTGGCGAGCACCGAGCCGTTGCCGGGCAGCGAGAGGCCGATCGCCTCGGTCAGGCAGTTCATCGAGTTGGCGGTGAACATGCCGGAGCACGAGCCGCAGGTGGGGCAGGCGTTCTCCTCGATGATCGCGATGTCCTCGTCGGAGACGTTCTCGTTGACCGCCTGGGAGATCGCGTCGACCAGGTCGAGCTTGCGCACGGTGCCGTCGACCAGGGTGGCCTTGCCGGCCTCCATCGGGCCGCCGGAGACGAACACGGTCGGGATGTCGAGGCGCAGCGCGGCCATCAGCATGCCCGGGGTGATCTTGTCGCAGTTGGAGATGCAGATCAGGGCGTCGGCGCAGTGCGCGTTGACCATGTACTCGACCGAGTCGGCGATCAGGTCGCGCGAGGGCAGCGAGTACAGCATGCCGCCGTGGCCCATCGCGATGCCGTCGTCCACGGCGATGGTGTTGAACTCGCGCGGGATGCCGCCCGCCCGCTTGATCGCCTCGGAGACGATCCGGCCGACCGGCTGGAGGTGGGTGTGGCCGGGGACGAACTCGGTGAAGGAGTTGGCGACCGCGATGATCGGCTTGCCGAAGTCCTCGCGGGCTACGCCGGCCGCCCGGAGAAGCGCCCGGGCGCCTGCCATGTTGCGACCGTGGGTGACCGTACGGGACCTCAGCTCGGGCACTGTGCTCCACTCCTTCGGGGCTCGCCGGCTCCCCGCTGCCGGGAGGGTTCGGGGGCCGCTGTGGGTACCGAGCCTACGCCCGCCGCCCGGCCGGCAGACGGTCCGTCCGCGATGCGGGCAGGCGGCGGGCGGCCCTCAGCCCCGCTTGACGGCCACGGTGAGGTCCACGACGTACGGCTCGACCACCTGCCCGTCCGGGAACTCGGCCAGCAGTGCCGCGCGCTCGGTGGCGAGCAGCGGTTCGCGCTGCTCGGGGGCGAGCGAGGCGAAGTAGGAGCGCGAGGTGAGGTTGTCGACGACCTGGTCGACGGGCACCTGCCGCTGCCAGCGCAGCTTGGTGCGGGAGACCTCCAGCCCGGCGTCGGCGGCGGGGGCGGTCAGCCCGGCGACCCCCTGGTAGCCGTGGTAGCGGCCGGACAGCGCGGCCGACAGCCGCTCGCCGCGGGCGCGCACCCACGGGACGGTCTCGTCGAAGACGTTCCACCAGGCCGCGACGGCGCCACCGGGCCGCAGCACCCGGACAATCTCGGGGACGGACCTCTCGGGGTGCGTCCAGTGGAAGGCCTGGGCGTAGGTGACCAGGTCGGCGGAGCCGTCGTGGAAGGGCAGGTCGTCGCCGCCGCCGCGGACCAGCGGGAGGTGCGGTGAGACGGACTGGAACTGCGCGGCCATCCCGGCGGAGGGCTCGACGGCGACGACGTCCGCGCCGCGGGCCGCCAGCAGGCGGGTGGCGATGCCGGTGCCGGCGCCGACGTCCAGCACCCTGGCGCCCTTGAGCTCACGGCCCCAGAGCCGCTCCAGCTCGTCGAACAGCTCCTCCGGGTAGCCGGGGCGGCCGCGGTCGTACGCGGCGGCCACCGCGCCGAAACTCCCCGCCAGCTCGCGGAAGTCCCCCAGCTCGCCGGGCTCCTGATCCTTCGTCACTCTTCCCCCTCGGTAGGGCGGTTCGCACCGCTCGGGCCGGACGGCTCAGCGTACGTGCGAGGGGGTGGCCAGGTGCAAGCGGGTGAAGGCGAGCGCCTCGGCCAGATCGGCCTCGCGTTCGGCGGGGGAGGCCGCGCGCCGGGTGTTGACCTCCAGCACCACGTGGCCGTCGAAGCCGGTGCGGGCCAGGTGCTCCAGCAGCTCGGCGCAGGGCTGCTTGCCGCGGCCGGGGATCAGGTGTTCGTCCTTTCCGGAGCCGCTGCCGTCGGCCAGGTGGACGTGGGCGAGCCGGTCGCCCATCCGCTCGACCATGGCGAAGGTGTCGATCCGGGAGGTGGCGGCGTGCGAGAGGTCGATGGTGAAGTGCCGGTACTCCTCGTCGGTGACGTCCCAGCCGGGCGCGTACGCGAGCATCTCGCGGTCGCGGTAGCGCCACGGGTACATGTTCTCGACGGCGAAGCGGACGTCGGTCTCGCCCGCCATCCGGTTGATGCCCTCGACGAACTCCCGGGCGTACTGGCGCTGCCAGCGGAACGGCGGGTGGACGACCACGGCGCTCGCGCCGAGCTTCTCGGCCGCCGCCCGGGCCCGGACCAGCTTGGTCCACGGGTCGGTGGTCCACACCCGCTGGGTGATCAGCAGGCAGGGCGCGTGCACGGCCAGGATGGGCAGTTGGTGGGCGTCGGAGAGCCGGCGCAGGGCGTCGATGTCCTGGCTGACCGGGTCGTTCCAGACCATCACCTCGACCCCGTCGTAGCCGAGCTTGGCGGCCAGCTCGAAGGCGACGGCGGTGCTCGCCGGGTACACCGAGGCGGTGGACAGCACCACCTTGGTGTCGGGGATGTGCAGGGCCGGGTGCCGGGGCAGCACCAGCCGGTCGGTGGTGCGCAGCAGCGGCGGACGGGCGGCGTCGCGCTTGGCGGCCTTGACCGAGCGGACGGACTGGACGGCGGCCTTGGCGGCGCCGGCGGCCCGGGCGGTGCGGGTCTCCTTCGGGGCGGGCTTCTTCGCGGTGGCCTGCTTCGGGGCGGGCTTCCCGGCGGTGGCCTGCTTCGTGGTGGCCGGTTTCGCCGCGGTCGTCCTCGCGGCGGCTGTCTTCGTGGCGGCCGTCCTCGCCGCTGCCGTCTTGGCCGCTGCCGTCTTCGCTGCGGCCGTCTTCGCGGTGCGCTGGGCGGCCTTGACCGCCTTCGCGGCCTGCTTCGCGGCCTGGGCGGCGGTGGCGCCCGTGACCGCCTTGCCGAGCCGGCGGCGCGGGCCGTCCGACCGCGACTGCCCGTTCCCGGGAGTGCGGCCCTCCTGCGTTCGGTCCTCGCCCGCTGGTTGCACCACGGGAGACAGCGTAAGCGGAGCACGCTGCGAACGGGGCGGGCCGACAGGCGCAGTGACCATCGGCACGTTGTGTCGGGGACGGTCGATCGGTGGTCGATCGGTGGTCGATCGGTGGTCGATCGGTCACCGATCGGTGGCGAACCGGGGCGGGCGTCCCGGGCGCGCCGGGTTACGGGGTGAGCGCCGGACGGCGGCGGTCGGCGGGGCTGTCCATGGCGTCCAGACGGCGCAGGATGATGCCCTCGCGCAGCGCCCACGGGCAGACGTCCAGCTCGTCCAGGCCGAACAGGTCCATCGCGGCGTCGGCGACCAGCGCACCGGCCAGCACCTGCTTGGCCCGGCCCTCGGAGACACCGGGGATCCGCGCGCGCTCGGCGACGGTCATCGCGGACAGCCGGGGCAGCCAGGCGGCCAGCCCGCTGCGGGTGAGCCGGCGGTCGGTGTACGGGCCGGCGTCGGCGGGGGCGGCGCCGGTCATCCGGGCCAGCTGCTTGAAGGTCTTGGAGGTGGCGACCGCGTGCCGCGGCGGGCCGAGCCGGGTGATCTCGCCGACCACGGTGGCGAGCTCGGCCCGGATGTGGCGTCTCAGCCCGCGCAGCCCCTCCGGGTCGGCGACGTCCCCCGGCAGCCAGCGGGCGGTCAGCCGACCGGCACCCAGCGGCAGCGAACAGGCGACGTCCGGCTGCTCGTCCAGGCCGCAGGCGATCTCCAGCGAGCCGCCGCCGATGTCCAGGTTGAGCAGCCGGCCCGAGGACCAGCCGAACCAGCGGCGGACGGCCAGGAAGGTGAGCCGGGCCTCGTCCTGCCCGGAGAGCACGCGCAGCTCGACGCCGGTCTCGGCGGTCACCCGGCGCAGCACCTCCTCGCCGTTGGTGGCCTCGCGCACGGCGGAGGTGGCGAACGGGAGGATGTCGACGACGCCCTTGTCCTCGGCGACCCGCAGCGAGGAGGAGACGTGGCCGACCAGCCGCTCGATGCCGGCCTCGCTTATCGCGCCGTCCGCGTCCAGCAGCTCGGCGAGGCGCAGCTCGGCCTTGTGCGAGTACGCGGGCAGCGGGGCAGCGCCCGGATGGGCGTCCACCACGAGGAAGTGGACCGTGTTGGAACCTACGTCGAGCACACCGAGTCGCATAACTCTCCACGCTACGCGATCCGGGTCCTGGTGAGATCGGGTGCGGCGGTATTCGCGCTGGTCCGGGACCGGTCGGCGGCGGGCCGGCGATCCGGCGGATCCGGTCGTCCGCGCGCGTGCCGCCCGGGCGGTCAGTGGCCGCGCGGGCGCCCGGTGGGGCGGTCGG
>NZ_JAHSQD010000184.1:8624-14211 GCF_020103755.1 Streptomyces sp. LS1784 | reverse complement strand
CGTGCTGGGCCCCGGCCGGCTGCACCCGAGCACGCTGCGGGCGTTGCGCTCCGCCGCGCGCACCGCCGACGTGGTGCTCGCGCACGGCTCGGACACCCTGGCCGCCTGCGCCCTCGCCCTGGCCGGGACCGGTACGCCCTTCGTCTACGTCTCGGTCGGCCACCCGCGCTACTGGACCGCCAACCGGCTGCGCCGGGTGCGCGGCGGCGCGCTGATGCACCGCGCGGCCGCCGTCACCACTCTCACCGACGAGGCGCGCGACGTCCTGGAGGAGCAGTTCCGGCTGCCCGAGGGCAAGGTGCACGTGATCCCCAACTCCCGTGCGGCCGAAAGCTATCCGCCCGCCGACGGCCGGGACGACCGGCGCGCGGCGCGGCACGCGCTGGGCCTTCCGGCCGACGTGCTGCTGGTTGCCTGGATCGGGGCGATAGCTCCGGAGAAGCGGCTCGACCTCGCCCTCGATGTGCTCGACCGGCTGCCCGACGTCCGGCTCGCCGTCGCCGGGGACGGACCACTGCGCGAGACGCTGGCCCGCCACCCGGCCGCCGCCCGCGCCCATTTCCTCGGCCCGCTGCCCGACCCGGTCCCGCTCTACCGCGCCGCCGACGCCCTGCTGCTGACCAGCGACAGCGAGGGGGTGCCCGGTGCGCTGATCGAGGCGGCACTGGCCGGGGTGCCCGCGGTGGCCACCGATGTCGGCTGGGTGCGCGAGGTGGTCCGGGACGGCGCGACCGGTGCGCTGGTCGCCCCCGGGGACCCGCTCGCCCTCGCCGAGGCACTGGGCAAGGTGCTCGCGGTCAACCGGGCGGGCCTCGGTGCGGCGGCCCGGGCGCACGCGCTGGAGCACTTCGAACTGGGTGCCGTCGTGGACGCCTGGCAGCAACTGGTCGCGGAGGTCTGGACGGCGGGCACGGAGGGCGCCGGCTGACCGCATCGACCCCGTCGGTGGTCGGCTCCGTCCACGGGCGAGGCCCGGCTGCGCCGTCCGGACGAATCCGGCACGGCCCGTGCCTGAGCAACCGGCCGGAAACGAGCCGTCACCAGCACACTGCCCGGTGTGAACTCGAAGTCGCTGCTGCGGTCCACCGTCCTGCTCGCCGTCGCCGTCGGGATTGCCGCGTCCCCCGTCCAGGCCGGCGCGACGACCCACCAAGTCCCCTCCAGGGGCGTCCAGTTCGTCAAACCCGACCACCCGCAGCGGGTGCGCGAGAGCGCCCTGACCGAGGCGGTCGAGTTCTTCTGGTACGACTGCGGCCACTCCCAGGCGCTCGAACAGCCCTTGCGGGCCTGGGCGGAGAAGCACCGCGCCGATGTCGCGCTGCGCCGCGTCCCGGCCGTCTGGCCCGGCACCCGGGACGAGGCCGTGCAGCGTGCCCACGCCCGGCTGTACTACACGCTGGAGCACCTCGGCCTGGTCGACCGGCTCCAGGCCGGCGCCTTCCGGGCCGTGCACGACGAGGGGCTCGACGTCACCACCGAGGTCACCGCCACCGACTGGGCCGTGCGCCAGGGCGTCGACGGCCAGGCGTTCGGCCGGACGTACCGCTCCGCCGTGGTGAACCGGTCGGTCGACGAGGCCGCCGCCGCCTTCACCCGCTACGGCATCAACGAGCTGCCGACGGTCGTGATCCAGGGCGAGTACCGCACCTCGCCGACCCTGGCCGGTGGGGTCGAGGCGATGCCCGAGGTGCTCGACCGCCTGGTGCGGCAGGAACAGGAACACAGTCGCTGAGCCTGCGTTCCCGGCCCTTGCCGCGACATCGGACCAGCTCGCTCATGTGCGGTGCCGGGCAGGTGGATTGGCTGTTTCGACAGCTTCTGCCGATTCAGCCGCTTCAGTCGCGGCGCAGCAGGTACGTGACGAAGCCGAGCGTCCCCCGGTAGCCGTGCAGCCACTCGGTGCGGTGCCGGTCCGCGGCCTCCCGGGCGGCTGCCGCGTCCGGGAGGTCCGGGTGGTCCAGCGCCCACTCGGCCAGCGAGCCCGTCCAGGAGAACTCGTAGTCGTCCCACTCCTGCTCGGTGCTGACGTGCCCGAACACCGGTGTCCAGCCGTCCGCGAGGACCCGGTCGGTGGTCGTCGCCAGATCCGCGAAGTCCTCCCGGACCGCGCCCAGCCCGTCCAGCGTCGCCTGCGACGGCTCGCGCTGCCAGAACCCCTCGCCGACCAGCAACCGGCCGCCGGGGGCCAGCAGTTCCCGGGCCGCGGCGAGCGTCGGCAGCAGACCGTCGAAGGCGTGGGTGGCGCCGACGCACAGCACCAGGTCGAAGGGCTCCTTCGTGGCGAAATCCCGTGCGTCCAGGTGGTGCAGGCCGATCCGGCGGACCACGCCGAGTGCGGTCGCGGTCTCCCGGGCCCGGGTCAGCGCCGCCGCGTCCAGGTCCACGCCCACCGCCTGCCAGCCCGGGCGGGCAGCCAGCGTCCGGAGCAGCCAGGCGCCCTCACCGCAACCGAGGTCAAGGGCCCGGCCCCGTTCCGTCCCGGCGGTGGCGCGGTCCAGCAGCCGGGCCACGGACTCGTCCGCCAGGGGGGCCGCGATCGGGTGGTGGGCATGGGCGAGACGGGAGATCTGCTGACGGTCCATCCGAGCAGTATGGATCGGGGCGGCCCGCCGTGCAGGGGGTTTCTCAGGCCCGGGAGTAGGTGCGGCCCTTCCATGCCGCGCCCCGGCCGCGCCAGTGCTGCACCGCCGAGTCCACCGTCATCAGCAGGTACAGCCCCGCGGTGAACGGCAGCAGCAGCACGGCCACGGCCGGCTGCCCGTAGTACCGGACCATCGGCAGGTACGTGCCCGCCATCAGTGCCCACGCCGCCCCGCCCGCGGCCGCCACCGCCGGCACCCCCGCGGCCGGCCCGGCCACCGTCGCCACCGGCGGGACCAGGTACACCAGCGCCAGCCCCAGCACCGTCCCGGACAGCAGCAGCGGCGAGTGCCTGAGCTGGGCGTACGCGCTGCGTGACACCATCCGCCACAGCTGCTCCAGCCGTGGGTACGGGCGCACGCTGACCACGTCGTCGGCCAGGCCCAGCCAGGTCCGGCCGCCGGTGGACTTCACCGCCCGGGCCAGCGACACGTCGTCGATCACCGCACCGCGGATCGCCGCCACTCCGCCCGCCCGCTCCAGCGCCTCGCGCCGCACCAGCGAGCAGCCGCCGGCTGCGGCCGCCGTCCGGGCGCCCGGACGGTTGCTCCGGCGGAACGGGTACAGCTGGGCGAAGAAGTACACGAAAGCCGGCACGATCAGCCGCTCCCAGCCGGTCCCCACCCGCAGCCGGGCCATCTGTGACACCAGGTCCAGCCCGTTGCTCTCGGCGGCGGCCACCAGCTCGGCCAGCGAGTCCGGGCCGTGCGCGATGTCGGCGTCCGTCAGCAGCAGGTACTCGACGTCCGGCCCGGCCAGCGCCACGCCGTGCCGCAGTGCCCACAGCTTGCCGGTCCAGCCCGGTGGCAACGGGGGAGGGGTGGTGACGGTCAGCTCCAGCCCGTCGATCGTCCGCAGCTCCGCCGCCAGCGTGCCCGTGCCGTCCGAACTGTGGTCGTCCACCAGGATCACCCGGGCCCGCCCCCGGTACTTCTGCGCGAGCAGCGTCGGGAGGCTCACCGGGAGCACCGAGGCCTCGTCCCGGGCCGGCACCACGATCGCCGCCTGCGGCCAGCGGACCGGCGGACGACGCGGCGGCAGCCGTACGTCGGTGCGCCAGAACGAGCCGTGGCAGCACGCCAGCCAGAGCCAGACCAGCAGGGAGAACGCGGCGATCCACAGCAGGACGGTCACCCCGGCAGTCTGCCGCAGAACCGGGCCGGGCGGGCGGATCGACTAAAGTCTTGACCCGTGAAGATCGCACTGATGGACTCCGGAATCGGCCTGCTGGCCGCCGCTGCCGCCCTTCGGAAGCTGCGCCCGGACGTGGATCTGGTGCTCTCTTCCGACCCGGCCTCGATGCCGTGGGGGCCCCGTACGCCGGAAGAGGTCACCGAGCTGGCCCTCGGCTGCTGCCGGGCCGCCGCCGCGCTCGAACCCGACGCGCTGGTGATCGCCTGCAACACCGCTTCCGTGCACGCGCTCGCCACCCTGCGGGCCGAGCTGGAGCCCGGGCTGCCGGTGATCGGCACCGTCCCGGCGATCAAGCCCGCCGCAGCGCAGGGTGGCCGGGTTGCCATCTGGGCCACCCCGGCCACCACCGGCAGCGCCTACCAGCGCGGGCTGATCCACGACTTCGGCGGTTCGGCGGACATCACCGAGGTCGCCTGCCCGGGCCTCGCGGACGCGGTCGAGCACGGCGACGACGAGGCCATCACGGCCGCCATCGCCGACGCCGCCGCCAGGACACCGGCCGGCACCGACGTCATCGTGCTCGGCTGCACCCACTACGAACTCGTCGACGACCGCATCCGCGCCGCCGTCGCCCCGACCGCCTCCCCGGCGCTCACCCTGTACGGCTCCGCCGACGCCGTCGCCGCCCAGGCCCTGCGCCGCGTCGCCGACCCCACCCGGGCCGGCGCCGGCACCCTCACCGTCCTCCACGCCGGCGCCCCCGCCGACCTCCCCCCGGTTGCCGCCCTCTACCCCCAGGGCAACACCCTCGCCACCCTCATCGGCTGACATGCGCAGAAGTCGACAGGTCGACTTCCCGGCAGCACGCCGGGGGTCGGCTCGGCCGGCTTCCGGTACCGCCCCGGACACCATCTCTGCGGAGCCCGCCCCCCGAAAGCTGCCGGCCGCCCGCCGGGCCCTGCCCGCGCACGGGAAGTCGGCCCAGCCGACTCTCCACGCGACCGCATCGACTTCCCCGCAGCACGCCGGGGGTCGGCCCGGTCGACTTGCGGCACGGCCCGCGGGCGGCATGCTGTGCAGCCCGCCCCCTGAAAGCTGCCGGCCGCCCGCCGGGCCCTGCCCGCGCACCAGAAGTCGGCCCGGCCGACTTCTCGCGCAGCGGCCGTTCTGAGGGCCAAGCTCGGGTCGCGCTTCCATCTCGCTGTGCTGGGCGACCAGGCTGTCGCCGTTTCCCTGTGTATGGGGTCGCGCCCCTCCTGGCTCGCTGTGCGCAGGAAGTCGGCCCGGCCGACTTTCGGTGCGTCATGGGCCCGCCGGCCGGTCGGCCTTGGTGGCTTGTCCGGCTCGTGCAGGAAGTCGGCCGGTCCGACTTCCTGCGTCGAGCCGCGTCGCCAAGGGGTGCATCTACTCGTGTAGAGTTTGCGGGAACTCGGTAGATCCGACTTTCTGTTCGAGAAGGCTGTGGGTGTTGGTCCGGCACTTCCGGCGCCCGCAGAGCTTCGGCCGAGCGTACGAGAAGTCGACCTGATCGACTTCTCGTGCGGTGGCGATGGGCCGGAGATTCGCCGACCGCGCCTCCTGGCTTGTTCGCGGCACACCAGAAGTCGGCGTGGTCGAGTTCTGGTGCGGGGTTGGTTCGGTGGCCGGTTGCTTTCGGGTCTTGTCCGGCTGGCGCGGGAAATCGGTCGGCTGGTCCCCGTGGACGAGGGGCGTCAGGGGGAGTCTGCTCGCGCAGGAGTCTGATGGTCGCCAAGCGGTTGCGTGGAAAGTCGGCCCAGCCCACGTTCCCAGCCACCCCGGAGGCGCCCGCCGC
>NZ_JAHSQD010000184.1:0-8614 GCF_020103755.1 Streptomyces sp. LS1784 | reverse complement strand
TGCCGTTTGTGGGTCGGGCCCCCGGGGGGGGGGGCCCCCCCCCCCCCCACCCCCCCCCCCCCCCCACCCGCGGAGGCGCCGTCCGCGCTACGCGACGGCCTGGCGGCGCCAGCGGCGGTAGGCCGGTTCGAGGCCGGAGAGGATGGTGTCGAAGCGGCGGGTGCTGGTGGTGGAGTCGACCTGGAGGCGGCTGATCTGGAGGGGATGGGAGGGGAGCCGGGGGCCCAGGCGGTGGTCGGAGAGGAAGCCGAGGCGGTAGCCGAGCTCCTGCAGGACGATTTCAGCACGGACGTCGTGGCCGCCGTCCGGGTAGGCGAAGGCGGTCGGTGGTTCGCCCAGCCAGCGGGTGAGGGCTTCGTGGGCGCCGGTGATCTCGGCGCGCACGGTGTCGTCGTCGCAGCGCCCGAGGCACGGGTGCCCCTGGGTGTGGTTGCCGATGGCGACGCCCCCGTCCCGCAGGGCGAGGAGGTCGCCCGGGGTCAGCTGCTCCTGGCGGGGCGGCCGGCGGTCGGCGCTGACCCGTAGCTCGTGCAGGCTGCGCCGGCGGTCCGGGTCCGGCATGGCCTTGAGCCGTCGGAGCAGCTGGGACGGGTGTCCGCAGTCGAGTGAGCGGGCCCGGCCCCCGTGCCGGGCGAGGAAGTCGGCCTCGTGCCACCAGAACGGCCGTTCGGTGCCGATGAGCTCCGAGATGACGAACGCGGTGGCCGGAATGCCCCGGGCGTCGAGGGCCGGCAGGGCGTGGGTGAGCACGCTCCGGTCGGCGTCGTCGAAGGTGACCAGGACGCTCCGGGGCGGCAGCGGCTGCCGCTCGGTCACGGCTTGGAGGACCGCGTCGAGCGAGACGGGCGTGGCGAGCCGCTGGAGCCGGTCGAGCTGGGCGCCGAAGGATCGGTGGTCGGTCACCCCGTGGTACGCGAGCACGGCGAGCCGCTGGGCGGCCAGGGCTCGGAACAGCGGCTGGACGGGGGCGAACCGCAGCCATTCGCCCCGAGCGTCCTGCTGTTCCGTATCGACGGCCGGCCGGTGACGGCCCCCGCCGTCCCGGTGTGCGCCCTGGTGGTGCTCGCCGTGCCGGCGCTCGCCGTGAAGAAGCTCCTTGTGCAGATGCTCGCCGTGCAGGCGGTCGGTGGGTCGGCCGGTGTCGTGCCGGTCCGCCGCGCATCCGGAGGGCGGAGGCAGCGCGCGCACGCCGGGTGCCGGCCGGGCGCGGGCCACGGAGGTCGATGTACTGGACTGGGACTGCGGCACGGTTCCCCCTCGTTCGCCGAGCGGCGTGGCGGTACCGCCGGAGGACGGAGCCCGGCCTCCGACTCCAGGGGCGGAGGCTCCGTCCCTGGATATTCCTGTTCTCGGTGGGGGGTTCACACCCGCCCCTCGAACGGCTCCTGGATCACTCAATGCCATTGAGACCGCTGCACCGGACGGATGGTTGTACCGGGGGGACGAGGATTTTTCGTGGACTGATTGTGGAGCCGGAATGCCCGCGCGGACGTCTCGGACACACTTCGGGGAGGTGCCGACGAGCCCCTGACCAGCCGGATCTCCCGGTTGCACAGGGTGTTCACGCCTTCACTCACTGCGGGCTGCCGCTCGCGCTGCCCCGGGGTACCTTGGGCTCATGGCAGATGCGGACCGTGACCCCCTCGACCTCCACGGGGCCTCCCGGATGGCTCGTGCATGCAGCGGTGGAGCCCTGGTCACCCACCAGCTCCCGCTGGCCGTGGTGGGCCTGGCGTGCCTGGCGCTCGGCATCGTCGTGGCCGTGTTCGTTCCGGACAGTGACGGGCCGGCCTGGGCGATGGCGGTGGCCGGCTGTCTGGCGGCGGGCGTTCTGCTGCTCGGCCGGATCGCCTTCGGCGTGATCCGCGACCGGCGTCGCGCCGCGCTCTGACGGCATCCCGGTCGGCACGCCGGCCGTACGGTGGGCGGGTTCCGTCCGGACGATCCCCCCACCCGTTACGTCGATCGCTCTCGGCATTCCGAAACGGCAGATCGAGCGAAATTGGTCAGACCGACTGAATATCGTCCAGTCTGACAATCTTGAGTCCCCTTCTTTCACCATTCCAGGGCGAAGGCTCCATCCCGCCTCTACTGTGAATGGGTTCTTCCGGCTCGAAGCGTCGCGGAGGGGGAGCGATGGGCGGCAGACCGGATCGTGCCATGGCCGCTTCATGAGACGCGGTGGCGACCTCGCCGTCGCCGTCCTGGCCGCGATCGTCGCACTGCCCCTGGCCCTGCTGATCGCCGCCCTGCTCCGCTGCACCACCGGCGGCCCGGTCCTCCAGCGGCAGACCCGGACCGGCCGGCACGGCCGCGAGTTCCAGATCCTGCGCTTCCGGACCGGCGGGGACGGCCGGCTCACCGCCCTGCTGCGCCGCAGCGGCCTGGAGGAGCTGCCATGCCTGTGGAACGTGGCGCGCGGCGAGATGGGGGTGATCGGACCCCGGCCGGCCAGCCCCGACCAGGTGGTGCGCTACTCCCGCCGTGAGCGCGACCGGCTCGCGGTGCGGCCGGGCCTCACCGGCTGGGCCCAGCTGCACGCCCTGAGCCGCGGCCGGACGTCCAGCCCGCTCAGCCGTCCCGAGTGGGCCGAGCTCGACCTCTGGTACGTCGAGCACCGCTCGCTCGGGCTCGACCTGCACATCCTCGGGCTCACCGTGCTCGCCCTGCTGCGCCCCGACACCGGCCGGACGCGCCGGGTCGGCCCGTGACCGCCCCGATAGGCTGCGGCCATGGCCATTCCCCCCTTCCTCGCCGAACTCCGCGCCCTCGTCGGCACCCGTCCGCTCTGGCTGAGCGCCGTCGTCGCCGTCGTGCTGGACGACCACGACCGGGTGCTGCTCGCCCGCCGGGCCGACGACGGCCGGTGGGCACCGGTCGGAGGCATCCTCGACCCCGGTGAGCAGCCCGCCGACGGCGTGGTGCGCGAGTGCGAGGAGGAGACCGGGGTGGTGGTCGTGCCCGAGCTGCTCGCCTCCGTCACGGTCTCGCCGCAGGTCACGTACCCGAACGGCGATGTGACGCAGTACCTGGTGCTGACCTTCCGCTGCCGCGCGGTCGGCGGCGAGGCGCGGGTGAACGACGACGAGTCGCTGGAGGTCGGCTGGTTCGGGCTGGACGAGTTGCCGCCGATGATCGAGAGCGAGCACGAGCGGCTGCGCCACGCGCTGGAGTGCGAGGGCCCGGCGGTCTTCACCTGGGAGGGCAAGGAGCGCCCCTGAGCCCGCCCACCGGCGCCCACCGCGCCCACCGGGCTCCTGCGGCCCCCGGGCCCCCAAGGCCCCGTCCGAGCGGGGTCAGCCCTTGTGCTGCCGGTAGGCCTCCTCCGCCGCGTCCAGCACCGCGGCCAGGTCCCCGCCCGCGGTGGCGGTCGCGGTGGCGGCCACCGCGCCCTCGACGAACGGGGCGTTGGCGAACCGGACCGGGAACGGCAGCCCGTGCTCGTCCGCGTCGGACAGCAGGGTGCGGACGGTGGTGACCGCCCCGCCCAGGTCGGCGAGCACCACCACGCCGTGGCCCTGGTCCACCCGGCGGGTCGCGGCGGCCACCAGGACGGCGCTGATGCCCGGTCCGTCCGACGGGTCGCCGCCGGTCGCCGCGACCGGCGCGGGGGAGTCGGATCCGGTCAACGCGAGCGCGAGGGAACGTACGGCGGTGGCCAGTTCCTGGCTGTGCGAGACCAGGACGATCCCGACCCGCCCGTGCGTGGCGGGCCTGGCGGGGGTCGGCCGGGGAAACGAGGTGGGCGAGGGAGGCGTACGGGGTGCGGGGGGATGGGCCGAGGGGGCGTCGGAGATGGGGATGACGTCGGCGCGGGTGCCGTCCCGGCGGCTCATCGGCTGCTCCCTTGAGCGGATCGGTGGATGGATCGGTGGGTGGGTGGGTCGTTCGGGCAAAGCGGTCGGGCAAAGCGGAGCAGTCGAGCAGCGCGGTGGGGCGGTGGGGCGGTCCGCGAGCGGCGGCGGCCCGGTCCGCGCGGGGCTGCCGAGGGCTCCCGGACGGCCGGCGGGCCCGCCCTTCCGGGCTTTCCGGGCCGCCCGGGCCGGGGAGGTGCCCGGGCGGCGTCCTGGCAGCACTCTGGCAGCTGCCCGCCGCCCCCGCCGGTCGGGACACGCCTCAACCCTTCCTCCGGCGGTGTCCGTCCCCGCCTGGAGGAGTCCTCGTCAACCCGCTGACCGGGGCGGGGCGGTGTGGCTAGGCTGGCCCCGGAACGCCGTCGGGAGGAGATCGGTCAGTGGGATCCAGCAGCGGGACGGACACGGAGGTCGGCGGGGCACAGCCGGGGCTGGCGCCGAACGGCAAGCCCAGGGTGGACTTCACCGGGGCGGAGTGGCTGTGCAGCAGCCAGGGCGTCGGGGACGTGCAGATCGCCTTCGTGGACGGCTACATCGGGATGCGGGACGGCCGCCAGGAGGACGGGCCGGTCCTGGTCTTCACGCCGGGCGAGTGGCGGGCCTTCGTGCTCGGCGCCCGGGACGGTGAGTTCGACCTCACCTGAGGCCCGAGCCGAGGCTTGCCGGGCCGCTCATCACGGAGCGGGCCCTCGTCGTGGAGCGGGCCCTCGTCGCGAACCGGACTCCTCTCGCGGAGGCCGGTTCAGGTCCGACCGGGCTCCCGACCGACGGAGGTCCGCTCCGCAGACGATCTTTCGGGTCCGAACATCACAAGTGATGATCCATTGAGCGTGCCCCGTCAGAATTTCTGTTGACTGTTAGACAAACGCAGCTCAGAGTATGAGCACGGGCAGACGCCGTGCCCACCGCCCCCACGCGGCCAGACACGGCGCCTGCTGTGCGGCCCGGCAGTACTGCCAGGCCATCCTCCCAGTCATCCCCTGCGCACCGGGGTGCGTCGGCCGGTCCCGGCCCCACGAGGGGCCGGCAGTCGCCGGGAGGCTGGCGCCGAAGCCGAGAGCGACTCGGATGACGGCACCGATGCTCGGGACCCGCACGCCCCCACGCGGCGGTGTCCCGAGCAGATCCACGGGAGCGACGGGCCGGGGCCCCGCGGATCTGGCTTGTGATGCATGGAACTGTTGGCTTGTGTGTTTGTGCTGTGTGCGATGACGAAGCTGGGTGCTCGGCAGTTCGGCACGACAAGTGCACAGTGAGGGAAACGCGTGTAGGGCCGCGTTGCGACATGCCGTCCCCCCGGAGGGTGAAACCCAGAACGGCTGTCGTGCTGAACCGAACGTAGCCCGGACGGTTGCTCAGAGTCAACATTGGTCTCTGAGCGTCGATCTCCCGCCCGTCCCCCGGCGGTGCCCCACCCACCTCGCGAGCGCGGTGTGCCGGACACGTACGATGTTCCCATGTCTTTTCTCCGCCGTCGCACCGGACAGCCCGCCGGCCCGGACTTCGACGTGCTCGCGATGGACCCGGGCGACTGGCCCGGTGACTTCGGTGCGGCCATGATGACCGGCCCGGACGGCTCCTGCCAGGGGATTTTTCTGCGCTACGACCTGTTCGGCGGCAGAGGCCCGGCGATGTTCATCGGCAACCTTCCCGAGGGTTCGCCCGCCCGGGAGACCGGGGACAGCGTGCCCTTCGAGGTGCGGCAGCTGCTCGCGGCGCTGGAGAACGACGAGCCGGTCGAGTTCGTCTCGGCGGAGGACTTCCCGGTGATGCTCGGGGACGACCTGCTGATCGTGAAGAAGGTCAAGGTCAGCGAGGAGCGCGTGTTCTGCGCCCAGTTCGGCCGCAGCGACGGCGTCCTGGTCACCATCGCGTCCTGGGACCGACCGATTTCGGACGACCTGTATCAGCTGCTGAAGCCGCTTCCGGCGGACATGTTCCAGCAGGGCTGATTCCGGCGGGGGCCACCGGCTCCGCCCGATGGCCGGACGCTGCTTGACGGTATCGATCAACGATTCGTACAGTCGCGAACATGCCGTGCCGTCTTCCGCTGCTGACCCGTCGCAGGCATCTCGACCTGCGGCGCACCGCCAGCGCGGCGTGTCCGGGCCGCTGAGGGGGATTCGTCCCCCGGCGGCGAGCGGTCGGCCGGGTGTCCGGTCGGCGCCGACACCAGGGGGCGGGCCGTGAGCCGGCCTCCGGGGCCGCCAATCGGTACCGCGCGCCCGTACGGGGTGCCGCCCGCATCAGCCGAGCCCACGCTGCCGCCCGGAGGCACAGCATCATGACGACCCGCGCCGCCAACCGTTCGACCGCCGATCGCTCGTCCGAGGACCACGCGTTCGACAACCGCCCCGTCGGCGACCGTCCGCCCAGGAGCGCCCCCGCCAAGGAGGCTCCCGTCAAGGACGCCTGCGCCGGACGCCGTTCCCGGACCGTTCCGCCGACGGCGGGTTCCGACCGGTCCGATTCCGGCCGTCTCGAATCCACCGGTTCCGCGTCCACCGGTTCCCCGTCCGCCGGCCCCGCCGGCCCCGCCGGTCCCGCACCCGACCGCACCGCGATCGAGACCGCCCTCGCGGGGCTGCCCCGGGTGGTCGACCTGCTGGCCGCCCGCGCCGAGGAGCACGACCGCGACGCGACCTTCCCGTACCAGGGGATCGAGGCCGTCCACGAGGCCGGACTGCTCACCCTCACCGTCTCCGAGCGGTACGGCGGGCCGGGCGGAACGCTCGCCGAAACCGTCCGGGTGCTGTCCCAACTCGGCCGCGGGGACGCCTCGGTGGCCGTGGTCACCGCCTTCACCCTGCTCCGGCACGCCGAGCAGGCCCGGCGGGCCGACTGGCCGACGGCCGGCTACCGGCGGCTGCTCACCGAGTCCCGGCGAGGCCCGGTCCTGGTCAACACGCTGCGGGCGGAGCCCGGTGCCGGGGCGGGCGAGCTGCCCGCGACGGTCGCCCGACGGGACGGTGACGGCTGGCTGCTGACGGGCCGGAAGACGTACTGCACCGGCGCCGAGGCGCTCGCCTGGATGGCGGTGACGGCGCGGACCGACGAGGAGGAGCCGAGGATCGGCACCTTCCTGGTCCGCGGCGAGAGCGAGGGCCTGGAGATCGACCCGACCTGGGACCAGCTCGGGCTGCGGGCCAGCGCCAGCCACGACGTCGTGCTGGACGGGGTCCGGGTGCCGGCCGACCTCGCGCTCGGCCTGGCGGCCGGTCGCCGGACGGCCCGTCAGGGCGTCGACGCCGAGGCCGAGCTCTCCCTGGCCTGGCACGACCTGGCCCTGTCCGCGGTGGCGATCGGCGTCGCCCGGGCCGCCGAGGCCTGGCTGATCCGCTTCCTCAACCAGCGCACCCCGGCCAACCTGACCGAGCCGCTCGGCACCCTGCCCCGCTACCGGACCGCCCTCGGCGAGATCGAGGCCCAGCTGATCGGTGCCGAGGAACTGGTCGAGGGCCTGGCCCCCCGGGTGGACCGGGGCGAGCCGGAGGCCGTCGCCCGGACCGGTCCGGCCCACCTGCTGGCCACCCGGGCCGCGACGGCGGTGGTCCAGCAGGCCGTCGCCCTCACCGGCAACCCCGGTCTGAGCCGGCGTCACCCGCTGGAGCGGTACCTGCGGGACGTGCTCAGCAGCCGGGTGCACCTGGCCCCGGACGAGACCGTCCTGGAGGCCGCCGGCCGGGCCGCCCTCGAACGGGGCGCCCGGCCGTAGGAACTCCCGCGACCCAGCGGGGGCCCGACCGCGGTTCAGCGGGTCCCGACCGCGGCGCGGACGGCCCGGCGGGCGAGCGCCGCGTCGTCGTAGAGCCGACGGATCATGATCCGCTGCTCCTCGCCGGCGCCCGGCACGTCGTACAGCCGGATCTCCCGCATCAGCACCAGCACCAGGTTCACCAGGAACGCGTCCCGGGCCAGCGTGCCGCCGCTCTGGGCGAGTTGGCTGATCTGGCGACGCGCCGCGGTGTCCCCGGACAGGACGCTCCAGAGCACCGCCAGGTCGTAGCCGGGCAGGTACCAGCCGGCCTGCTCCCAGTCGACCAGCACCGGGCCGGACGGCGCCAGCAGCATGTTGCTGAGCAGGGCGTCGCCGTGGCAGAGCTGGAGCGGAGTGTGGCCGAGGCCGTGCAGCAGGCCGCGCAGGTCGCCGGCGTCCCGGTCGGTGAGCTGGCCCACCGAGTGGTAGCGGGAGATCTCCAACTGGTAGTCCAGGCGTGGCTGGAAGACGTCGGTCGGCGGCCGCCACAGGTTCAGCGTGCGGACCGCGGTGAGCAGCGCCCGCACCTCGCCCGGGGTGGGCGCGTTGACCGGGTGGCGCTCGCGGGCCGCCGGGCGCCCGGGGACGCGCTCCATGACCAGCACGCACCGGTCGTGGTCGGCCGCCACCAGCCGGGGCAGCCGCACCGGCGGACGGTGCCGGACGAACGCCCGGTAGACCGCCACCTCGTGGTGGAAGTCGGCCACCAGCTGCTCGAAGTACTCACTCCGCACCGCCTGCGGCGCCAGGCACTTGGCGACCACCGGGGCCCGCCCGATGGTGCCCGCCACCAGGATGTGGCGGCTGCCCTCGCGCAGGACCTGACGCGGGGTGAACGCGGGACATATCCGCGAGACGCTGGCGAGCGCCGCCCGGACCGCCGGGGTCTGGAGCGCCGACGGATCGATCCGCTCCGGGCCGCCGCCGGGCTGGCCGGGCCGTCGGGCCCGCAGCACCTGGCCGTCGGCCTGCCGGGCCAGTGGCATCCGGCCACCGGCCGGCA
>NZ_JAHSQD010000183.1 GCF_020103755.1 Streptomyces sp. LS1784 | reverse complement strand
GTGGACGCCGCAGGCCGGGCGCGGCCCGCGCCGGCGCGGCGCGAGCGGCCCGAGACGGTGCCGCTGTCCTTCGCCCAGCGCCGACTGTGGTTCCTGCACAGCATGGAGGGGCCGAGCGCCACCTACAACGTGCCACTGGCCCTGCGGCTCTCGGGAGACCTCGACCGACGGGCCCTGGAGGCAGCGCTGGCGGACGTCGTGGAGCGGCACGAGAGCCTGCGCACCGTCTTCCCGGTGGTCGACGGCGAGCCGTGCCAGCGGGTGCTGGACATCGACGCGGCCCGGCCCCGGCTGCGCGTGACCCCGGTCGGACCGGGCGAACTGCCGGAGCGACTGGCCGAGTCGGCCCGGAACGGCTTCGACCTGGCGGCCGAACCGCCGCTGCGGGCCGAGCTGTTCGAGCTCGGCGAGGACGAGCACACCCTGCTGCTGGTGGTGCACCACATCGCGGGCGACGGTTGGTCGATGGGCCCGCTCGCGCGCGACCTGACCGCCGCGTACGCGGCACGGGCGGCGGGCGGGAGGCCGGAGTGGACCCGACTGCCCGTCCAGTACGCCGACTACACCCTCTGGCAGCGTGAACTGCTCGGTGCGGAGACCGACCCGGACAGCCTCCAGAGGCGGCAGCTCGCCTACTGGTCGGACCGGCTCGCGGGACTGCCGGAGCAGACCGAGCTGCCCTTCGACCGGCCCAGGCCGGCCGCGATGTCCTTCCGGGGCGCCCACCTGCCGGTGCGGATCGACGCCGAGCTGCACCAGGGCCTGCGCGCGCTCGCCCGGGACGGCGGCGCCAGCCTGTTCATGGTGCTCCAGGCCGCCCTGGCCGCCCTGCTCGGCAAGCTCGGGGCCGGCACCGATGTGCCGATCGGGACGCCGATCGCCGGACGCACCGACGAGGCCCTGGACGACCTGGTCGGCTTCTTCGTCAACACCCTGGTGCTGCGCACCGACCTGTCCGGCGACCCGTCGTTCACCGAACTGCTGGGCCGGGTACGGGCCGGCGCGCTGGCCGCGTACGCGCACCAGGACGTGCCGTTCGAGCACCTGGTGGAGGAGCTGAACCCGGCCCGGTCGCTGGCGCACCACCCGCTGTTCCAGACCATGCTCGCGCTGCAGAACGCGCCGACGGGCACCTTCGACCTGCCGAGGCTCAGGGTGACCAGCGACCTGGTCGGCACCGGGACGGCCAAGTGCGACCTGACCTTCATCCTGACCGAACGGCCCGGTGAGGACGGCCTGTCGGGCGTGCTGGAGTACAGCACCGACCTGTTCGACGAGGCGACCGCGGCCGGCCTCGTCGAGCGCTGGCTGCGGCTGCTCAGGGCCGTGGCCGCCGACCCCGACCGCCGGATCGGCCGGATCGACGTGCTGTCGGCGGAGGAGCTGAGCGCGCTGCTGCCGGCCGGAGCCGAGCCGACCGACCGCACCCCGGAGAGCACCATCACCGCGCTCGTCGAGGCGCGGGTGCGGGCGAACCCGGACGCGATCGCGGTGGTGAGCGGCGATGCCGCGTTGACGTACGCCGAGTTGAACGCCCGCGCCAACCGGCTGGCACACGCCCTGATCGATCGGGGCGTGGGGCCGGAGCGGCTGGTGGCGCTGGCCCTGCCGCGCTCGGCTGAGCTGGTGGTCGCCGTCCTGGCCGTGCTCAAGGCTGGCGCCGCCTACGTGCCGGTGGATCCGCAGTACCCCGCGGCCCGGATCTCCTACCTGCTCCAGGACGCCCGCCCGGCCCTGATGGTGACGACCGGCGGGATCGGCGAGCTGCCCGGCGCGGAGTTCGTGGACCGGCTCGTGCTGGACACCGCCGACCTGGACGAACTGCCGGACAGGGACCCCGGCGTCGCCGTCGACCCAGGCCACCCGGCGTACGTCATCTACACCTCCGGGTCCACGGGCAACCCCAAGGGCGTGGTCGTCCCGCACCGGAACGTGGTGCGGCTGTTCGGCACCACCCGGGAGCTGTTCGCGTTCTCCGCCGAGGACGCCTGGACGCTCTTCCACTCCTACGCCTTCGACTTCTCGGTCTGGGAACTGTGGGGCCCGCTACTGTACGGCGGCCGGCTGGTGGTCGTGGATCACGAGACCAGCCGCTCGCCCCACCGTTTCCTGGAGCTCCTCGCCCGCGAGCGGGTGACGGTCCTCAACCAGACACCCTCCGCGTTCTACCAGTTGATCCAGGCGGACGAGGAGGCCCCGGAGTTCGGCCGTGAACTCGCCCTGCGCACGGTGGTGTTCGGCGGCGAGGCGCTGGAGCCCGCCCGGCTGGCGGGCTGGTACGAGCGGCACCCGGACGACGCGCCGCTGCTGGTCAACATGTACGGCATCACCGAGACCACCGTGCACGTCACCTACGCCGCGCTCGACCGGTCGGTCGCGACCGCGGGGGCGGCCAGTGTGGTCGGCGCCGCCATCCCGGACCTGCACGCCTACGTGCTGGACGCCCACCTGCGGCCGGTCGCCCCAGGCGTGGCCGGCGAACTGTACGTCGCGGGCGCCGGACTGGCGCGCGGCTACCTGAACCGGCCCGGCCTGACGGCGGGACGGTTCGTGGCGGACCCGTTCGGGCCGGCCGGCGCACGCATGTACCGCAGCGGCGACGTGGTGCGCCGGGCCACGGAGGGCAGCCTGCGGTTCGTCGGCCGGGCCGACCAGCAGGTGAAGGTGCGCGGCTTCCGGATCGAGCTCGGCGAGATCGAGGCGGCGCTGGCCGCGCACCCGAGCGTCGCGCAGGTCGCCGTGCTCGCCCGGCAGGACCGCACCGACGACACCCGGCTGGTCGCGTACCTGGTGCCCGCCGCGAACGCCGCCCCGCGCCCGGCCGAGCTGCGCGAGCACCTGCGCGAGCGGCTGCCGGAGTACATGGTGCCCTCGGGGTTCGTGGAACTGGACACGCTGCCGCTGACCACCAACGGGAAGCTCGACCGCCGGGCGCTGCCCGCGCCGGAACTCGCCTCGACGGGCACCGGCCGCGCGCCGCGCACCCCGCAGGAGCAGATCCTCTGCGAGCTGTTCGCCGAGGTCCTCGGGGTGGCCGAGGCCGGGGTGGAGGACAGCTTCTTCGACCTCGGCGGGCACTCCCTGCTCGCCACCCGGCTGGCCGCCCGGGTCCGCGCGACCCTGGGCGTGGAGCTGGAGCTGCGCACCCTGTTCGAGTCCCCGACCCCGGCGACGCTGGCCGCCGCCCTCGCGGGCGCCCGCCGGGCCCAGCTCGCCCTGAAGCCGTACCCGCGGCCGGAGAGGACCCCGCTGTCGTTCGCCCAGCGCCGGCTGTGGTTCCTGCACCAGCTGGAGGGCGCCAGCGCCAACTACAACATCCCACTGGCGTGGCGGCTGTCCGGGCCGCTCGACCGCGAGGCCCTGACGGCGGCGCTGGCGGACGTGGTGGCCCGGCACGAGAGCCTGCGGACGCTCTTCCCGGCGGTGGACGGCGTGCCGCACCAGCGGGTGCTGGACGCCGTGGCGGCCCGCCCGCGGCTGGGCGTGAGCCGGACCACCGAGGCGGAGCTGGACGGTGTCCTGGCCGCGGCGCTGGCCTGCCGGTTCGACCTGGAGACCGATCTGCCGCTGTATGCCGAGCTGTTCGAGCTCGGTGAGGACGAGCACGTCCTGCTGCTGGTGGTGCACCACATCGCGGGCGATGGCTGGTCGCTCGGCCCGCTGGCCCAGAACCTGACCGCCGCCTACGCGGCACGCCGCCGTGGTGAGGAGCCGTCGTGGGAGGCGCCGGCGGTCCAGTACGCGGACTACACCCTGTGGCAGCACGAGCTGCTGGGCGACGCCGCCGACCGGGACAGCCTGTTCGCCCGGCAGGCGGACTACTGGACCGGGCAGCTGGCCGGCCTGCCGGAGCGGATCCAGCTGCCCACCGACCGGCCCCGGCCCGCGGTGGCCTCGCACCGGGGCGACTTCGTGAGGACCGGGCTGGACGCGGACCTGCACCGCGGCCTGCGCGAGCTCGCCCGCGCGCACGGCACCAGTCTGTTCATGGTGCTCCAGGCGGGACTCTCCGCCCTGCTCACCAAGCTGGGCGGGGGCGAGGACATTCCGGTCGGCAGTCTGATCGCGGGCCGTACGGACCAGGCGCTGGACGAGCTCGTCGGGTTCTTCGTCAACACGCTGGTGCTGCGGACCGACACCTCGGGGGACCCGACCTTCGCCGAGCTGCTCGGCCGGGTCCGGGACACCGCGCTGGCCGGCTACGCCCACCAGGAGCTGCCGTTCGAGTACCTGGTCGAGGCCCTCAACCCGGCCCGGTCGCTGTCGCACCACCCGCTGTTCCAGGTCATGCTGGTGCTGCAGAACGCCCCGCGGGCCGACTTCACCCCGCCAGGGCTGGAGACCGGCGAGGTGAAGCTGACCACCACCACCTCCAAGCTCGACCTGATCTTCTCGATGTCCGAGCGGCACGCCGAGGACGGCACCCCGGAGGGGATCGACGGATTCGTCGAATACGCCTGCGACCTGTACGACCGGGCGACCGTCGAGGCGATGATCGCCCGGTGGGTACGACTGCTCTCAGCGGCGGTCGCCGACCCGCAGCGGCGCCTCAGCCGTCTCGACCTGCTCTCCGTCGAGGAGCGGCGCGCCCTGCTGCCGAGGCCGGTCGCCACCGAGGCGACCGTCTCCACCGGCCTGCCCGCGCTGTTCGAGGCCCGGACGCGGGAGCGGCCGGAGGCGGTCGCGGTGGTGTGCGGCGATGCCCGGCTGACGTACGGGGAGTTGAACGCCCGGGCCAACCGCCTCGCGCACGCGCTGATCGGCCGCGGGGTGGGACCGGAGCGGCTGGTGGCGCTGGCGCTGCCGCGCTCGGCCGAGCTGGTGGTGGCCGTTCTCGCGGTGCTCAAGACCGGCGCCGCGTACCTGCCGGTCGACCCGGACTACCCGGCCGCCCGGATCGCCCACCTGCTCGACGACGCCCGGCCCGCAGTGCTCCTGACGGACAGCCGCACCGGCGACCTGCCGGGCGCGGACGGTTTCGACCGGCTCGTCCTCGACGCCGACCCCGGGCTGGACGGGCTGCCGGACACCGACCCTGGTGTGGACGTCGCGGCCGAGAGCGCCGCCTACGTCATCTACACCTCCGGTTCCACCGGGAAGCCCAAGGGCGTGGTGGTCCCGCACCGGAACGTGGTGCGGCTGTTCGACACCACCCGGAAGCTGTTCGACTTCTCCGCCGAGGACGTGTGGACGCTGTTCCACTCCTACGCCTTCGACTTCTCGGTGTGGGAGATCTGGGGGCCGCTGCTGCACGGCGGACGACTGGTCGTGGTGCCGTTCGAGGTCAGCCGCTCGCCCGAGCGGTTCCTGCGTCTGCTGGCCGACGAACGGGTGACGGTGCTCAACCAGACGCCGTCCGCGTTCCACCAGCTGGTGCAGGCGGACGAGGACGCCCCCGGAAGCGAGCTGTCCGCGCTGCGCACGGTGGTTTTCGGCGGCGAGGCGCTGGAGCCCGCCCGACTGGCCGGCTGGTACGAGCGCCACCCGGACGCCCCGCTGCTGGTCAACATGTACGGCATCACCGAGACCACCGTGCACGTCACCCACCTGGAGCTGGACCGCACGCACACCGCCGACCCGGCGAGCGTCATCGGCACCGCCCTCCCCGATCTGCGCGCCCACGTGCTCGACACGTACCTGCAGCCGGTGCCCCCCGGGGTGGTCGGCGAGCTGTACGTGGCCGGTGCCGGGCTCGCGCGCGGCTACCTCGATCGTCCGGGTCTGACCGCCGGGCGGTTCGTCGCCGACCCGTACGGGCCGGCCGGCTCGCGGATGTACCGCAGCGGCGACCTCGTGCGGCGACGCGCGGACGGGATGCTGGAGTACGCGGGCCGGGCGGACGACCAGGTGAAGGTACGAGGCTTCCGGATCGAGCTCGGTGAGATCGAGGCGGCTCTGGCGGAGCACCCGCAGGTCCGCCAGGTGGCGGTGATCGCCCGGCAGGACCGGGCGGACGACACGCGCCTGGTCGCCTACCTGGTGCCCGCCGCCGGGGCGGCCGCCGAGCCCGACGCGCTCCGCGCCCACCTGCGCGAGCGGCTGCCGGACCACATGGTGCCGGCCGCGTTCATGGCCCTCGACGCCCTGCCGCTGACCGTCAACGGCAAGCTCGACCGGCGCGCCCTGCCCGAGCCCGACATCACCGGGGCACCGGCCGGACGCGCGCCGCGCACCCCGCAGGAGCACGTCCTCGCCGGGCTGTTCGGCGAGGTGCTGGGCGTGCCGGGGGTCGGCGCCGACGACGACTTCTTCGACCTCGGCGGGCACTCCCTGCTCGCCACCCGGCTGGTGGCCCGGGTGCGGGCGACCCTGGGCGTGGAACTGGAGCTGCGAAGCCTGTTCGAGACCCCGACGGTGGCCGGGCTGGCCGCCGGACTGGCCGGGGCCGACCGGGCGCGGCTCGCGCTGGGCCCCGTGCAGCGGCCCGAGCGCGTTCCGTTGTCGTACGCGCAGCGGCGACTGTGGTTCGTCGACCAGCTGGAGGGCGCCGGCGCGATGTACCACATCCCGCTGGCCTGGCGGCTGACCGGCGACCTGGACCGGGAGGCGATGCGGACGGCGCTCGGAGACGTCGTCGCCCGGCACGAGAGCCTGCGCACGGTCTTCCCCCAGGACGACGGAGTGCCGTACCAGCACGTCCTGGACGCCGAGGCGGCCCGGCCGCGGCTGGCCGTCACGAGCACCGACGAGAAGGGTTTGCCCGAGACGCTGGCCGAGGCCGTCGGGCGCGGATTCGACCTGGCCGCCGAACCGCCCGTGCGCGCCGAGGTGTTCCGGTTGGCGCCGGACGAGTACGTGCTGCTGGTGGTGATCCACCACATCGCGGGCGACGCCTGGTCACTGGGCCTGATGTCGGCCGACCTGTCCACCGCGTACACGGCGCGCCTGCGGGGCGGGGAACCGCAGTGGGCGGACCTGCCGGTGCAGTACGCCGACTACACCCTGTGGCACGACCGGCTGCTCGGCGACCGGACCGACCCGGAGAGCCTGTTCGCCCGCCAGGCGGACTACTGGACCGAGCAGTTGGCCGACCTGCCGGAACAGATCCCGCTGCCCGCCGACCGGCCCCGTCCCACGGCCATTTCCAGCCGGGGCGGGCACCTTGACGTCGAACTGGACGCCGAACTGCACGAGACCCTCGTCCGCCTCGGCCGGGAGCGCGGCGCCAGCGTGTTCATGGTGCTCCAGGCCGGACTCTCCGCCCTGCTCACCAAGCTGGGCGCCGGTGAGGACATCCCCATCGGCAGTCTGATCGCGGGTCGTACGGACCAGGCGCTGGACGAGCTCGTCGGGTTCTTCGTCAACACGCTGGTGCTGCGCGCCGACACCTCGGGGGACCCGACCTTCGCCGAGCTGCTGGCCCGGGTCCGGGACACCGCGCTGGCCGCGTACGCCAACCAGGAGCTGCCGTTCGAGTACCTGGTCGAGGCCCTCAACCCGGCCCGGTCGCTCACCCGTCAGCCGTTGTTCCAGACGCTGCTCGCCCTGCAGAACGCGCCGCGCTCCGCCTTCGAACTGCCCGGTCTGTCCTCCGAGATCATGCTGGTGCAGTCGCCCACCGCGATGTTCGACCTCTCGTTCCACCTGGTGGAGCGCGGCGGGACCGGCGGGGCCCCCGAAGGCATCATCGGCCACGTCGAGTACGCCACCGACCTGTTCGACCGGGCCACGGTGGAGGCGCTGGTCGCCCGGTGGCTGCGACTGCTGGCGGCGGTGGTCGCCGAGCCGGAGCGGCCGCTGAGCCGGATCGACGTCCTCACCGCCGAGGAGCGGCACGAGCTGCTGGTCGCGCGCAACGACACCGCCCGTCCGGTGCCCGACGCCGGCCTGCCCGCCCTGTTCGAGGCCCAGGTCCGGGCCACCCCGGGCGCCGAGGCGGTGGTGTTCGAGGACACCGTGCTCACCTACGGGGAGCTGAACCGCCGGGCCAACCGCCTGGCGCATGCACTGATCGCGCGCGGGGTGGGGCCGGAGCAGGTCGTCGCCCTGTGCCTGCCGCGCTCGGTCGAGCTGGTGGTGGCCGTCCTCGCGGTGCTCAAGGCCGGCGCCGCGTACCTGCCGGTCGATCCGGACTACCCCGCGGCCCGGATCGAGTACATGCTCGCCGACGCGCGGCCGGCCGTCGTGCTCGACGACCTCGCGGCCGTCGACGCGCCCGGGGCGTACCCGGACACCGACCCACTGGTGGTCCCGGACGCCCGGCACCCGGCGTACGTCATCTACACGTCGGGCTCGACCGGACGGCCAAAGGGCGTCGTGATGCCTTCCGGCGCCCTGAGGAACCTGCTGCACTGGCACCACCGCGCCGTCGGCGGCGAACCGGGTACCCGGACCGCGCAGTTCACCGCCCTCAGTTTCGACGTGTCCGTACAGGAGATGCTGTCCGCGCTGCTGTTCGGCAAGACCCTGGTGGTGCCGACCGACGTGCAGCGCCGCAGCGCCGAACTCCTGCTGCGGTGGCTGGAACGGCACCGGGTGGCAGAGCTGTTCGCACCCAACCTGGTGATCGAGGCGCTGGCGGAGGCGGCCGAGGAACACGGGCGGGAGCTGCCGGACCTGAGGCTGATCGCACAGGCCGGTGAGGCGATGCGGCTCGGCGGTGGCCTCCGGCGCTTCCGGAGCCGCGTGCCCGGCCGGGCGCTGCACAACCACTACGGCCCGGCCGAGACCCATGTGGTCACCGCCTACCCGCTGCCCGCCGACCCCGCCGACTGCCCGCTGCCGGTACCGATCGGCCGTCCGATCGCCAACAGCCGGGTGTACGTGCTGGATGCGGCGATGCGGCCGGTCGCCCCCGGCGTCACGGGCGAGCTGTACCTGGCCGGGGCGGGGCTGGCCCGGGGCTACCTGAACCGTCCGGGCCTGACCGCCGGGCGCTTCGTCGCCGACCCGTACGGACCGGCGGGCACGCGGATGTACCGCACCGGAGACCTGGTCCGCTGGCGCGCCGACGGGGAGCTGGAGTTCGCCGGCCGGGTGGACCACCAGGTGAAGGTACGGGGCTTCCGGATCGAGCCGGGTGAGATCGAGGCCGAACTGGCCGCGCATCCCGATGTGGCCCAGGTCGCGGTGCTCGCCCGCGAGGACCGGCCGGGCGACACCCGGATCGTCGCGTACGCCGTGCCGTCGGCCGGTGCCGGGACCACGGGGCCCGCGCTGGCCTCGTACCTGCGCGAGCGGCTCCCCGACCACCTGGTGCCGTCGGCGTTCGTGGTGCTGGAAGCGCTGCCGCTGACGCAGAACGGGAAGCTGGACCGGGCGGCGTTGCCCGCGCCGGAGCCGGGTCCGGCCGGGGGCGGGCGGGCGCCGCGGACACCGCAGGAGGAAATCCTGTGCGAGCTGTTCGCCGAGGTGCTGGGCCGGCCGCGGGTCGGCGTCGAGGACGACTTCTTCGACCTCGGCGGGCACTCCCTGCTCGCCACCCGGCTGGTCTCGCGGGTCCGGGCGACCCTCGGGGTCGAACTGGAGCTGCGCAGGCTGTTCCGGACGCCGACACCGGCCGGGCTCGCGGCCGGGCTGCACGAGGCCACGGCGGCCCGACAGGCGCTGATGCCCAGGTCGCGTCGCGAGCCGATGCCGCTCTCCTACGGGCAGCGCAGGCTTTGGTTCCTCCAGCAGTTCGGGGCACCCAGCGCCACTTACCACATGCCGTTGGCGCTGCGGCTGTCCGGCGACCTCGACCGGGAGGCCCTCGGTGCCGCGCTGGCGGACGTGGTGGCCCGGCACGAGAGCCTGCGCACGGTGTTCCCGCACACCGGCGGGGTGCCGTACCAGCGGGTGCTGAGTATCGAGGAGGCCGTGATCCGGGTGCCGGCACGTCAGGCCGGCGCAGCGGAGCTGCCGGAACTACTGCGCGAGGCGGCCGCGCGCGGGTTCGACCTGACCACGGATCTGCCCGTCCGCGCGCAGCTGTTCGCGCTCGCTCCGGACGAGCACGTCCTGCTGGTCGTCCTGCACCACATCGCCGGAGACGGCTGGTCCATGAGTCCGCTCTCCCGGGACCTCGCGGCCGCGTACGCCGCGCGCAGGCGGGGCGGCGCCCCGAGCTGGGCGCCACTGCCGGTGAGCTACGCGGACTACACCGTGTGGCAGCACGAGATCCTCGGCGAGGAGTCCGACGCGGACAGCGTGTTCGCGCGCCAGGTCGGGTACTGGACCGAGGTGCTCGCCCGGCTGCCCGAGCAGCTCCCGCTGCCGACCGACCGGCCCAGGCCGGCGGTCATGTCCTACGGCGGCGGGGTGCTGGACATCCGTATGGATGCCGAACTGCACGCTGGCCTGGCCGAGTTGGCCCGGCGTTCGGGTGCGAGCCTGTTCATGGTGCTGCAGGCTGGCCTGGCGGCGCTGTACACCCGGCTGGGCGCGGGGACGGACATTCCGATCGGCAGCCCGATCGCGGGCCGGACCGACGAGGCGCTGGACGACCTGGTCGGCTTCTTCGTCAACGCGCTGGTGCTGCGCACCGACACCGGCGGAGACCCGAGCTTCCTCGAACTGCTGGGCCGCGTACGGGAGACGACACTCGCGGCCTTCGCGCACCAGGACGTGCCGTTCGAGCACCTGGTGGAGGTGCTGAACCCGGCACGGTCGATGTCGCTCCACCCGCTGTTCCAGACCGTGCTGGCCATGCAGAACGCGCCGATGGGTGACTTCGAGCTGCCCGGGCTGGCGGTCTCCGGCGTGCCGGTACCGACCGGAACCTCACGGGTCGACCTGACCTTCGGCCTCGCGGAGAACCGCGGGCCCGACGGCGCGCCGGCCGGGCTGACCGGAGCGGTCGAGTACAGCACCGACCTGTTCGACCGCCGGACGGTCGAGACCCTGGTGGCCCGCTGGACCAGGTTGCTGGCCGCGGTCGCCGCCGCTCCCGACCGGCCGATCGGCGAGATCGACCTGCTGGACGAGGAGGAGCGCCGCGAACTCCTGCCCGCCGCCGCGCGGGAGGGGGCGGCCGCGAGCCTGCCGGAGTCGTTCGCGGCACAGGCGGCGGCCACGCCGGACGCGGTCGCCCTGGTCTCCGGCGGGACCGAGCTGACGTATCGCCAACTGAACGACCGGGCCAACCGGTTCGCGCACGCGCTGATCGCCCGTGGCATCGGGCCGGAGCGGATCGTGGCCGTGGCGCTGCCGCGTTCGGTGGAGTCGGTGGTGGCGGTCCTGGGTGTGCTGAAGGCCGGGGCCGCCTACCTGCCGGTGGACCCGGGGTACCCCGCCGCCCGGATCGCGTACATGCTGGAGGACGCGCGGCCGGCTCTGGTGGTCGACGATCCGGCGATGGTGGCGGAGGCGGCGGGCTTCCCGGAGACCGATCCGGTGGTGACGCCCGGGGTCCGGCACCCGGCGTACGTGATCTACACCTCGGGTTCGACCGGTCGGCCCAAGGGCGTGGTGGTGAGCCACGCGGGTGTGTCCGGCCTGGTGGCGGCGCAGGTCGAGCGGCTCGGCGTGGTGCCGGGTAGCCGGGTGCTCCAGTTCGCCTCGCCCAGTTTCGACGCGTCGTTCTGGGACCTGTGCGCTGCCCTGCTCACTGGCGCCGCTCTCGTGCTGGCCCCGTCCGAGGCTCCGATGGAGGCTCTGACGGACCGTCGGCTCGGCGTCACCCATGTGACTTTGCCGCCGTCGGCCCTGGCGGCGCTGGACGGTGCCGAGCTCACGGCCGCCACCCTGGTGGTGGCGGGTGAGGCCTGCCGGCCGGAGCTGGTGGAGCGCTGGGCACCCGGGCGGCGGATGATCAACGCGTACGGCCCGACCGAGACCACGGTGTGCGCGACCATGAGTGACCCGCTGTCGCCGGGGTCCGGCGTGCCGCCGATCGGGCGACCGGTCGCGGGCTTCAGGGTGTACGTGCTGGACGAGTGGCTGCGCGTCGTGCCGCCGGGCGTGGCAGGGGAGTTGTACGTCACCGGCCCGGGTCTGGCGCGCGGCTACCTGAACCGGCCGGGCCTGACGGCGGGGCGGTTCGTGGCGTGCCCGTTCGGGCCGGAGGGTGCGCGGATGTACCGCACCGGGGACCTGGTGCGGCGTCGGGCCGATGGCGAGCTGGAGTACGTCGGTCGCGCCGACGACCAGGTGAAGGTGCGCGGCTTCCGGGTCGAGCTCGGTGAGGTCGAGGCCGCGCTGGCTGAGCACCCCGCCGTCGCCCAGGCCGCCGTCGTAGCCCAGGACGACCGGCTGATCGGCTACGTCGCCTCCCGCCCCGACACGGCCGTCCGCCCTGCGGAGCTGGCAGCGCACCTGCGTGACCGGCTGCCGGACTACCTGGTGCCGTCGGCGTTCGTGGTGCTGGACGCGCTGCCGCTGATGCCGAACGGGAAGCTGGACCGCGCGGCGCTGCCCGCGCCGACATCGGGCGCGGCCGAGGTTGGCCGTGCGCCGCGGACGCCGCAGGAGGAGATCCTGTGCGAGCTGTTCGCCGAGGTGCTGGAGCGACCGCGGGTCGGTGTCGAGGATGACTTCTTCGATCTGGGCGGGCACTCGCTGCTCGCCACCCGGCTGGTCTCCCGGGTGCGTTCGGCGCTGGGGGTCGAAGTGGAGCTGCGCGCGCTCTTCGAGGCGCCGACGGCATCCGGCCTGGCGGCGCGGCTCGCCGGGGCCGACCGGGCCCGGCCCGCACTGGTGGCGTGCGAGCGCCCGGAGGCGGTGCCGCTGTCCTTCGCGCAGCGCCGGCTGTGGTTCCTGCACCGAATGGACGGGGCCGCCGCGGCCTACCACATCCCGTTGGCGCTGCGGCTGACCGGAGCGCTCGACGGGCAGGCGCTGGAGGAGGCGCTGGCCGACGTCGTGGCCCGGCACGAGAGCCTGCGGACGGTGTTCCCGGAGATCGACGGCGTGCCGTGCCAGCGCGTCCTCGACCCCGGCGCGGCCCGCCCCCGGATCCGGGTGACCAAAGCCGCTGAGGCCGAACTGCCGCAACAGCTCGCCGAGGTGGCACGTCTCCCGTTCGATCTGGCGGAGGAACCGTCGCTGCGGGCGGAGCTGTTCGCGCTCGCGCCGGACGAGCACGTGCTGCTGCTGGTCGTGCACCACATCGCCGGTGACGGCTGGTCCACCGGCCCGTTCTCCCGCGACCTCGCCGAAGCCTACGCCGTCAGGTGCCAGGGTCGCGAGCCGGGCCGGACGCCCCTGCCGGTGCAGTACGCCGACTACACCCTCTGGCAGCGCCGGCTGCTCGGCGACCCGACCGCCCCGGACAGCCGGTTCGCCCGGCAACTGACCTACTGGACAGCTCAGTTGGAAGGGCTTCCGGAGCGGATCGCGCTGCCCGCGGACCGACAGCGGCCAGCCGTCGCCGGCTACCGGGGAGACACCCTCGCACTGGAGCTGTCCCCCGAACTGCACGCTGGTCTGGTCAAGTTGGCGCGTCACACCGGCACCAGTCTGTTCATGGTGCTGCAGGCTGGCCTGGCGGCGCTGTACACCCGGCTGGGCGCGGGGACGGACATTCCGATCGGCAGCCCGATCGCGGGCCGGACCGACGAGGCGCTGGACGACCTGGTCGGCTTCTTCGTCAACACGCTGGTGCTGCGCACCGACACCAGCGGCGACCCGGCCTTCAGCGACCTGCTGGGACGGGTACGGGACACGGCGCTCGCCGCCTACGCCCACCAGGACGTGCCGTTCGAGCACCTGGTGGAGGTGCTGAACCCGTCCCGGTCGCTGTCGCACCACCCGCTGTTCCAGACGATTCTTGCCGTGCAGAACGCGCCGATGGGCGAGTTCGGGCTGCCCGGCCTGCGGGTGTCCGCCTTCGCCGTGCCGACCGGGACGGCCAAGTTCGACCTCGGCTTCAACCTAAGCGAGCGGTTCGGCCCCGACGGCGGCCCGGACGGGATCGTCGGCGTGGTCGAGTACGCCACTGACCTGTTCGAGCGGTCGACGGTCGAGGCCCTCGTCCGGCGCTGGATGCTTCTGCTGGAGGCGGTCGCCGCCGATCCGGACCGGCGGATCGGTCGGATTGACCTGCTCGACGGCGACGAGCGGTACCGGCTGCTGGAGCGGGGCAACGCGACTGCGCGCGAGGTGGGTGCCGTTCCGGTGCCGCAGGCTTTCGCGGCGCAGGTGGCGGCCACCCCGGAAGAAATCGCACTTATCTGCGGTGACGTTGAGTTGACGTACCGGGAGTTGAATGTCCGGGCGAACCGGTTTGCGCATGCGTTGATCGCGCGGGGTGTGGGGCCGGAGCAGGTGGTGGCGGTGGCGTTGCCGCGGTCGGTGGA
>NZ_JAHSQD010000182.1 GCF_020103755.1 Streptomyces sp. LS1784 | reverse complement strand
CTGGCCGCCGCACTGACCGCCGCCACCCTCGGCAGCGCCCCCGCGGCCCTTGCCGCCGCCCCGCCGGCCCCGCCCTCGGACGCCGCGCTGGCGGCCACCGCCGGGCGGCACGACCTCACCCGCGAGCAGTTCTACTTCGTCCTGCCCGACCGCTTCGCCAACGGCGACGCCGCCAACGACACCGGGGGCATCACGGGCGGGCGGCTGGAGAACGGCTTCGACCCCGCCGACAAGGGCTTCTACCACGGCGGCGACCTGGCCGGACTGATCCAGCGGCTCGACTACGTCCAGAACCTCGGCACCACCGCGATCTGGCTGGCCCCGATCTTCAAGAACAAGCCGGTGCAGGGCAGCGGGGCCGACGCCTCGGCCGGCTACCACGGCTACTGGATCACCGACTTCACCCAGGTCGACCCGCACTTCGGCACCAACGAACAGCTCAAGGAGCTGATAGCCAAGGCGCACGCCCGCGGCATCAAGGTCTTCTTCGACGTCATCACCAACCACACCGCCGACGTCATCGACTACGCCGAGAAGCAGTACGGCTACCGCTCCACCGGCGCCTTCCCGACCCTCGACGCGGACGGGAACCCGGTGGACGAGACCGCCGTCGCCGACGCGGGCGCCCCCTGGCCGAAGATCACCAAGGACTCCTTCCCCTACACCCCGGTCTTCCGCAACCCGGCCGACGCCGGAGCCAAGACCCCGTCCTGGCTCAACGACCCGGCGCTGTACCACAACCGGGGCGACTCGACCTTCGTCGGCGAGTCCGCCACCGAGGGCGACTTCAGCGGCCTGGACGACCTCGACACCCAGAACCCCACGGTGGTGAAGGGCTTCGAGAAGGTCTACCAGCAGTGGGTCAAGGACGCCGGCGTGGACGGCTTCCGGATCGACACCGTCAAGCACGTCGACATGGCGTTCTGGCAGCAGTGGGCGCCCGCGCTCAAGGACTTCGCCGCCAAGCAGGGCAACCGCAAGTTCTTCATGTTCGGCGAGGTCTACTCCGGGGACCCGGCGGTCACCTCGCCGTACGTCACGAAGGGCAGGCTCCAGGCCACCCTGGACTTCCCGTTCCAGGGCGCGGCCCGCTCCTACGTCTCGCAGGGCGGCTCGGCGCGCAACCTCGCCGACGTCTACGCCCAGGACTACCGCTACACCAGCGCCGACACCGACGCGTACGAGCTGCCGACCTTCCTCGGCAACCACGACATGGGCCGCTTCGGCTCCTTCCTGCTCGCCGACAACCCGGGCGCCGACGACGCGACCCTGCTGAGGAAGGACCGGCTCGGCAACGAGCTGCAGTTCCTCACCCGCGGCCAGCCCGTCGTCTACTACGGCGACGAGCAGGGCTTCACCGGCGCGGGCGGCGACAAGGACGCCCGGCAGGACCTGTTCGCCTCCAAGACCGCCTCGTACAACGGCGACCGGGTGCTCGGCGGCCCCTCCGGCCCGGCCGACCGGTACGGGCAGGGCGGCGAGCTCTACCAGGGCATCGCCGGGCTGGCCAAGCTGCGCCGGGACAACCCGGCACTGGCCGACGGCGCCCAGATCGAGCGCTACGCCGCCGACGGCGCGGGCGTGTACGCCTTCTCCCGGATCGACGCCGGGCAGCAGGTCGAGTACCTGGTCGCGGTCAACAACGCCACCGAGGCGAAGACCGTCACCCTGGACACCTTCTCGGCGGGGATGGGCTTCGACCGGATCTATCCGTCCGCAGGGGACCGGATCACCAGCGGCGGCGACCGCAAGGTGACGGTCACCGTGCCGGCCCTCTCCTCCGTGGTGTTCAAGGCGGGCGGCAGGCTCGCGGCCGTCGGCGCCGCGCCGCAGCTGTCGGTGCAGCCGCCGGCGGACGGTTCGACCGGGCTGGTCACGGTCGGCGCCACGACGGGCGGCGGCTTCAACCGGGTGAGCTTCGCCGCCCAGATCGGCAACGGGCCCTGGCAGACGCTGGGTACGGCCGACACCGGAAAGTACGCGGTCACCCAGGACCTGGCCGCCGTCGCCCCCGGCACGGTGGTCCGCTACAAGGCCGTCGTGCAGGACTCCAGCGGCCACCTGCGCTCCGCCACCGCGAGCTTCACCACCGGCACCCCCGCGCCCAAGCCGGCGCCCACCGCAGGCTCGCGCCCGTACGCCGTCGTCCACTACAACCGGCCGGACGGCGACTACGACGGCTGGAACCTCTACGCCTGGGGCGACCTCGCCGACGGCGAGGCCACCCAGTGGCCGGCCGGGCACGCCTTCACCGGGCGGGACGCGTACGGCGCCTTCGCGTACGTGCGGCTCAAGCCCGGTGCCTCGGACGTCGGGTTCATCGTCGAGAAGGACGGCGTCAAGGACGTCGACGCCGACCGGCACCTCGACGTCGGCAGCACCGGCGAGGTGTGGCTCAAGCAGGGCGACCCGGCCGTGCGCACCGCCAACCCCGGGCCGGTGAACAGCCAGCCCGCCGACACCGCCGTCATCCACTACAACCGGGCCGACGGCGACTACGACGGCTGGGGCCTGCACGACTGGACCGGCGCGGCCACCCCGACGGACTGGGGCAAGCCGCTGCTGCCCGCGCGCCGCGACGCCTTCGGTGCCGTCTTCGAGGTGCCGCTGGCCCCCGGGGCGACCAGCCTCAGCTACATCCTGCACAGGGGCAACGACAAGGACCTGCCCGCCGACCAGTCACTGGACTTCGCCGTCAACGGCAAGGAGGTCTGGATCCTCGGCGGCCGCGAGGGCTACCTGCTGCCGCAGAACCCGGCCGCCTCCTCGCAGATCGACCTCACCGGCGCCAAGGCCCAGTGGATCGACGCCAGGACCGTCGTCGTCCCGGCGAACTTCGGCGCGGGCGACGACGCCCTGGCCGGCGGCACCAGCGCCCAGCTGGTGTACGACCCCGAGGGCGGCATCCGGGCGGACCGGGGCACGCTGACCAAGCCCGGCAAGTGGCTGCGGCTCACCCCGGTCAAGGGCGGGCTGACCGACGCGCAGAAGGCCAAGTACCCGCACCTGGCGGGCTACCGGGCCTTCACCGTGGACACCCGGGACGCCGCCCGCGTCCCGGCCGCGCTGCGCAGCCAGCTGCTGTTCACCGAACACCTGCCCGGCGGCGCCGTGCCGGCCGCCACCGGGGTGCAGATCCCGGGCGTGCTGGACGACCTGTACGCCGGGCGGACCGGCAAGGTGGATTTCGGACCGGCCTACTACAGCGGCAAGGTGGCGCTGTCGCTGTGGGCGCCGACCGCGCAGGAGGTCTCCGTCCAGGTCTTCGACAGTGCCACCGGGGGCACCCCGAAGACGCTGTCGCTGAAGCTGGACGACGAGACCGGGGTGTGGGAAGTCGTCCGTGACAAGCGCGAGTTGGATGGCAAGTACTACCTGTACCAGGTGAAGGTCTGGGCGCCCTCGACGCAGCAGCTGGTGGTCAACACCGTCACCGACCCGTACTCGGTGGCGCTCTCCACCGACTCCGGGCGCAGTCTGGTCGCCGACCTCGACGCCAAGGCGCTCAAGCCCGCGGGCTGGGACGACCACGCCCGCCCGCCGGCCGTCCCGCCCGCGCAGCAGCAGATCCAGGAGCTGCACGTCCGGGACTTCTCGGTCGAGGACCCCACCGTCCCGGCGGCCGAGCGCGGCACCTACCTGGCGTTCACCGAGTCGAACTCGGCCGGGATGCAGCACCTTCGGGAGCTGGCCAAGGCCGGGGTGACCACGGTGCACCTGCTGCCGACCTTCGACATCGCCACCATCCGGGAGAACCGGGCGGACCAGAAGCTGCCGGCCTGCGACCTCAAGTCCCTTCCGCCGGACGGCCCGAAGCAGCAGGAGTGCGTGGCGGCCGTGGCCGCCGACGACGCGTACAACTGGGGCTACGACCCGCTGCACTACAACGTGCCGGAGGGCTCTTATGTCGCCGCCACCGATCCTGGGGGCACCTCCCGGCCGGAGGCTGGGGGAGGCGTCGCCCGCACCGTGCAGTTCCGGCAGATGGTGCAGGCGATGCACGCGGCCGGGCTGCGGGTGGTGCTGGACGTGGTCTACAACCACACCGCCGCCAGTGGCCAGGCCGAGCACTCGGTGCTGGACCGGGTGGTGCCCGGCTACTACCAGCGGCTGGACGCCAACGGCAAGGTGACGACGGACAGTTGCTGCTCCGACACCGCGCCCGAGCACGCCATGATGAACCGGCTGGTGGTCGACTCGGTGACGCTGTGGGCCCGTGAGTACAAGGTGGACGGCTTCCGCTTCGACCTGATGGGCCTGGACCCGAAGTCCACCATGCTGGACGTGCAGGCCGCGCTGCGGAAGATGACGCCGGACTCGGACGGCGTGGACGGCAGGAACGTCTTCCTGTACGGCGAGGGCTGGAACTTCGGCGTCGTCGCGAACAACGCCCGCTTCGAGCAGGCCACCCAGCAGAACATGGCCGGCACCGGCATCGCCACCTTCGACGACCGGCTCCGGGACGCCGCCCGCGGCGGCAACTTCATGCTGAACTCCGCCCAGCAGCAGGGCTTCGCGTCGGGTCTGTACACCGACCCGAACGGCTCGGCCGCGAACGGCACCCCGGAGGAGCAGAAGGCCCGGCTGCTGCACCAGATGGACCAGCTGAAGGTCGGGCTGACCGGCAACCTGGCGGGCTACTCCTTCACCGACAGCTCCGGAAAGTCCGTCACCGGCGCCCAGGTCGACTACAACGGTGCCCCGACCGGGTACGCGGCCAAGCCCGGTGAGGCGGTGGAGTACGTGGACGCCCACGACAACACCGACCTCTTCGACGCGCTCGCGTACAAGCTGCCGACCGGCACCGCGCCCGCCGACCGGGCCCGGATGCAGGCGTTCGGGCTCTCGCTCACCGCGCTCACCCAGGGCGCGGGCTTCGCCCAGGCCGGCAGCGACCTGCTGCGTTCCAAGTCGCTCGACTCCAACTCCTACGACTCGGGGGACTGGTTCAACGCGATCCACTGGCCCGACCCCTCGACGGGGGCGGCGGACGGCAACGGCTGGGGCCGCGGCCTGCCGATGGCGAAGGACAACCAGGAGCAGTGGACGGCTGCCCGGTCCCTGCTGGCGGACCCGAGGCTGACGGTGGGGGCGGCCGACATCCGGGCGGCCTCGGCGCAGTACCGGGAGTTCCTGCGGATCAAGCAGTCCTCGCCGCTGTTCTCGCTGCCCACCCTGGCCGCCGTCCAGCAGCGGCTCTCCTACCCGCTCTCCGGCACCGCCGGCGAGACGCCCGGGGTGATCACCCTGCACCTGGACGGCACCGGGCTGCCCGGGGCGGAGAAGGGCGTCACGGTGGTCTTCAACGCCACGCCCACGGCGCAGGCGCAGACCGTGTCGGCGCTGGCGGGCACCGGCCAGGCGCTGCACCCCGTCCAGGCGGGCGGGACGGACCGGGTGGTGCAGCGGTCCGGCTTCGACGCCGCGACCGGCACCTTCACCGTGCCGGGCCGCACCGTGGCGGTGTTCGTCCAACACTGATTCGTACACCCCGACAACTCCCGGGCCCCGTACCACCGTTCAGGTGGTGCGGGGCCCGGTTCCGTTCCGGACACACATTGGCCGGAAACCTCTGGTGGCACGGCCGGAACTGTGACGTGCCGGGTCCACCGGGCGCTGCCGGCCACCCGCCGGTGCCCGCCGCGGTTCTGAGTGCTGGTCATCGACCGCCGATAGTGATCGAACTTTGCCCGGGGCATGAAAACCGTGTTCACGAGTTCGTCGTGGGGTAACACAACTGACGGGCCGGCCTGCATACGGTTTCGGTAATGAATCGGCCAATCCGTGGCATGCATCTGTCATTAACGGCTCGTTTGCTGCCACGATTCCCCCGGCTGTAGTCGAGGGGGCCCCACCCCCCGGTGCAGCTGTTCCAGTTCAGGTGCAGCGCGTCCCGACCCTGCAAACGAGTTGTGAGCACCGCATCCGCACCCCCGTCGTACCCGGCGGGGGCCCCCACTGCGCCGCGACCCCGCGGCCCAGGTTTTCTCTCCACCGTGTGCGACCCCGCGCCGGTCGGAAAAGGAGTCCGCATGTCCCGTTACGCTCACGCCCGGAAGGCGGCGGTTGTCATGGCCGCCTCCACCGCGCTGCTGGTCACCGGCATGCCGGTGATCGCCCAGGCGGCCACGCCGGATGCGCCGGCCGCCGTCGCGGCCCAGCAGGCGAACCGTGCCCAGCTGATCTCCGCCGCGAACCAGCAGACCACCTCCCTCGCCCAGAGCCTGGGCCTGAGCGGCTCGGAGAAGCTGGTCACCAAGGACGTCATCCAGGACGCGGACGGCACCCGCCACCTGCGGTACGAGCGCACCCTCAACGGACTGCCCGTCCTGGGTGGGGACCTGGTGGTGCACCAGGCGCCCACCGGTGCGACCAAGAGCGTCGACCGGGCCAGCACCGCTCCGCTGGGCGGTGTGGACACCACGCCGAAGCTGGCCGCGCCGGCCGCGCAGAGCGCCGCGCTCGCCGCCGAGTCGGGCACCGCGGTCGACACCGCGCCGCGCCTGGTGGTCTGGGCCGCCGACAACAGCCCCCGGCTGGCCTGGGAGACCGTCGTCTCCTCCACCAAGTCGGACGGCACCCCGAGCAAGATGCACGTCGTCACCGACGCCACCAGCGGCCAGGTCATCCAGCAGTGGGACGGCATCGAGACCGGCTCCGGCAAGGGCGTCTTCGTCGGCAACGTCACCATCGGTACGACCCAGTCGGGGTCGACCTACCAGATGAAGGACGGCGCCCGCGGTGGGATGTACACCACCAACCTGAACCACGGGACCTCGGGCACCGGCACGCTGTACAGCAAGTCCACGGACACCTGGGGCGACGGCACCGTCAACAACGGCGAGTCCGCCGCGGTCGACGCCCACTTCGGCGTCGCGGCCACCTGGGACTACTACAAGAACACCTTCGGCCGCAACGGCATCCGCAACGACGGTGTCGGCGCCTACAGCCGCGTCCACTACGGCAACAACTACGTGAACGCGTTCTGGGACGACTCCTGCTTCTGCATGACGTACGGCGACGGCACCAACAACACCGCGCCGCTCACCGAGCTGGACGTCGCGGGCCACGAGATGAGCCACGGCGTCACCTCGGCCACCGCCAACCTGACCTACTCCGGCGAGTCCGGCGGCCTCAACGAGGCCACCTCGGACATCTTCGGCACGATGGTCGAGTTCTCCGCCAACATCCCGACCGACAACCCCGACTACCTGATCGGTGAGTTGATCAACATCAACGGGGACGGCACCCCGCTGCGCTACATGGACAAGCCCTCCAAGGACGGCGCCTCGGCCGACTACTGGTCCTCCACCGTCGGCAACAAGGACGTCCACTACTCGTCCGGTGTCGCCAACCACTTCTTCTACCTGCTCGCCGAGGGCAGCGGCGCGAAGGTGATCAACGGCGTCAGCTACAACTCGCCGACCCAGGGCAACATCACGGTCACCGGCATCGGCCGGGACAAGGCCGCGGCCGTCTGGTACCGCGCGCTGACCACCTACATGACCTCCAGCACCAACTACGCCGCGGCGCGCACCGCGACGGAGAAGGCGGCCACCGACCTGTACGGTGCCGGCAGCGCCGAGCTGGCCGCGGTCAGCACCGCCTGGGCGGGCGTCAACGTCGGCACGGCGCCCTCGGGCGGCGTCACCGTCACCAACCCGGGCAACCAGTCCACCGCCGTCGGCGGCGCGGTGAACCTCCAGATCAACGCCACCGGCGGCACCGCCCCGCTGACCTACAGCGCGACCGGCCTGCCCACCGGGCTGTCGATCTCCTCCTCCGGTGCGATCACCGGCACCGCCTCCACCGCGGGCACCTACAACGTGACCGTCACGGTGAAGGACTCGGCCGGCAAGACCGGCACGACCAGCTTCACCTGGACCGTCTCCGCCGGTGGCGGCAGCTGCACCCCGGCGCAGCTGCTGGGCAACGAGGGCTTCGAGACCGGCACCGCCGCCCCGTGGACGGCGACCAGCGGCGTGCTGAACAGCAGCACCTCGCAGCCGGCCCGCAGCGGTTCGTGGAAGGCGTGGCTGGACGGCTACGGCTCCTCGCACTCGGACTCGCTGTCGCAGACGGTGAGCATCCCGTCGGGCTGCAAGGCGACGCTGAGCTTCTGGCTGCACATCGACACCGCCGAGTCGGGCAGCACCGCGTACGACAAGCTCGCCGTGTCGGTGAACGGCACCACGCTGAAGACCTACTCCAACGTGGACGCCGCGGCCGGCTACCAGCAGCGCACCTTCGACCTGTCGGCCTACGCGGGCCAGACGGTCACCGTGAAGTTCACCGGGACCGAGGACTCCTCGCTCCAGACGAGCTTCGTGATCGACGACACCTCCGTCCAGACCAGCTGAGTCGGTGACCCCCTGCCGCGCGGCCCGTTCCCCCGGGCCGCGCGGCCTGCTGCTGCCAACGCCCGGACGCTGTGGGGACGTCGACGGGACGGGCCTGGCCCGGTCGTATGCTGGCCGGATGATCAAGCCGATTGAGCTGGTGATATTCGACTGCGACGGTGTCCTGGTGGACAGCGAGGTGATCGCCGTCCGGGTGCTGGTGCGGCTGGGGGAGGAGTACGGCTGGCCGCTGACCGAGGCGGAGGCGATCGAGCGGTTCGTCGGGCGGTCCGAGGCGGTCAACAACGCGCTGGTCGCCGAGCGGCTCGGGGCGGAGACGGCGGCGGTGTGGGGCAAGCGCTTCCACGAGCTGCACGCCGAGGAGGTCGACGCCGGGCTGACCCCGGTGGACGGCCTGCCGGAGGCGCTGGCCGCGATCACCCTGCCCACCTGCGTGGCCTCCAGCGGCACGCACGAGAAGATGCGTCACACCCTGGGCCGGACCGGCCTCCACGGCCACTTCGCCGGGCGGATCTTCAGTGCCACCGAGGTCGGGCGCGGCAAGCCCGCGCCGGACCTCTTCCTGCACGCCGCGCGCTCGATGGGCGTCGACCCGTCCGTCTGCGTGGTGGTCGAGGACAGCCGGCCCGGTGTCGAGGCCGCCCGCGCCGCCGGAATGCGCGCGCTCGGCTACGCGGGCGGCGTCACGGCGGCGGAGCGGCTGGCCGGGCCGGGAACGGTCGTCTTCGAGGACATGCGCGAGCTGCCCGCACTGATCGCCGCGGGCGCGGTGGGGGAGTGACCGGGGCAGGGTAATCCGGTTGCCGGGCGGGACGGGCGCTGGCAGGGTCGGGCAGCATGACCTCCTCCGGCAGGCTGCACCCCGACGAACTGGACATCGACGAGGCGCTGGTGCGCCGGATGGTCGCCGAGTGCTTCCCGCAGTGGGCCGGTCTGCCAGTCGAGCCGGTGGCGCCGGTCGGGACCAGCAACGCGATGTACCGGCTGGGGACGGAGCTGGTGGTGCGCATCCCGCGGATCCCCGGGGTGGTCGAGGAGATCGCCAAGGAGGACCGTTGGCTGCGCCGCCTCGCCCCGCGGCTGCCGGTCCCGGTACCGGTCCCGCTGGCCGTGGGCGGGCCGGTCGACGGTTGCCCCTGGCCCTGGTCGGTGCTGCGCTGGCTCGACGGGACCAACCCGGCCGCCGGACGGCCGGCCGAACCCGGACTGCTGGCCCGCGACTTGGCGGCCTTCGTGACCGCCATCCGCCGGATCGACCCGGCCGACGGCCCCGCCGCCCACCGCAGCGAGTCGCTGGCGGAGCGGGACGCCGGGACCAGGACCGCGATCGCGGCGGTTGCCGACCTGGTCGATGCCGAGGCCGTGACCGCCGCCTGGGAGCACGCGCTCCGGGCCCCCGCACCCGCCGGCCCCCCGGTCTGGATCCACGGCGACCTGCAGCCCGGCAACCTGCTGGTGGACGCACGGGGCCGGCTGAGCGCCGTCATCGACTTCGGCTGCGCGGGCCTGGGCGAGCCGGCCGTCGACCTGATCCCCGCCTGGTACGTGCTGCCCGCCGCCGCCCGTACCGTCTTCCGTGCGGCCGTTGCCGTCGACGACGCGGCGTGGGACCGCGCCCGCGGCTGGGCCCTCTCCATCGCCCTGTCGGAAGTGGCCTACTACCGCGACAGCAGCCCGAGGATGACCGGCATCGCCCGCCACGTGATCGCCGAGGTGCTGGCCGATCACGCCTCCCCGTCCGGCAGCCGCCACTCGTAGGGGAACAGCTCCCGCTCCCACCCGGGGGAGGCGGCGAGTTCGCCGGCCGCCTCCGGAGTGCGCAGGAGGCAGCGGTGGCGCAGCAGTTCGCGCCGCTCGGCGGGGGTGAGCAGACGCTCCTCGGGGCCGAGGTCCCGGTAGTGGCCGAGGTCGGGGCGGCCGTCGACCGATCCGGCCTCGGCGACGTTCAACAGGTCGCCTCCGGCGGTGCGGTAGTCGAGCCGCAAGTCGGTGCGCCACTGCGAGTTGCCGCCCCAGCTGTGGGAGAGGTCGCAGGTGGGGCGGTGCGCGCGGCGGAACGTCCAGTAGAGCGGGAAGCGGTCGGCCACCCCGTGCTCCGCGTGCGCCGCGCCGGCCCGGACCCGTACGCCGGCCCGGTTGAACAGCAGCTCGCCGAGCATCAGGCCGGGCCACCTGACGTCCAGGACCTCGATCGGTGCCTGCGGGTCCTCGGCCCGCTCGACCTCGACGATCTCGTGGAGGAAGGGGTCGAAGCGGGCGGCGCTCTCGAAGGGCGCCATCCCGAGGGCCGTGAACAGGCCTGGGTAGCAAGGAGGTTGCGGGTCGAGCAGAAGCACGTCGGCGACCCGGCCGAGGGCGTAGAGCTCCTCCAGCAGGTCGGGCCCGCCCACGCTCGCGTCGGCCCACCAGGAGGTGCGGTGGACGGCGGCGGTCCGGAGGCGGTCGCGGTACCCGGGCGCCTCCGGACCGGCCAGCCAGCGGTCGATGTCGTCCTCGTACGGGCCGTCGTGGTCGAGGAGCTGCTCGTAGAGCGTGCGTGCGTTCACGGCGGCGATCATGGGCGGGTTCCGCCGAAACGGTCAACCGCCGCCCGGCCGCCCCCGACCGTACGACGGGCGGGGGCGGCGCTGGCGGGTCAGTACCAGAGGGCGCCGGACTGGCCCTTGTTCTCCCACTGCTGGGCGTTGGCCCCGTTCGCGGTGGAGGAGTTGGTGATCTCCAGGTACTTGCCGCTGTGGTTCTTGAACAGGTAACGGGTCATGCCGTCGCCCGACCGGGTCTCCTGCCACTTCCACTTCGCGCCGGCCTGGCCGTTGCACGTCCACTGCTGGGCGTTGGCGCCGTTCTTGGTGGAGGAGCCCTCGATCTCCAGGCACTTCTTGCTGTGCTCGTTCACGAAGTAGTAGAAACCATCGCCCGCGGGCTTGAAGCGCCACACCGCGCCGGCCTGGCCCTTGCACGTCCACTGCTGGGCGTCGGCGCCGTTCGCGGTGGAGGAGCTGGTGATCTCCAGGCACTTGCCATTGTTGTTCTTGATGACGAACGGGTCCGAGACGGCGGCGAGCGTGTCGCCCTTCTGGAGCACGGTGCCCAGGCTCGGCGTCTCGGCGCCGTCCTGCGGCGCGGCGACGGCCTGGCCGCCGCCGAGGGCGGTGAGCCCGAGCGCCAGGGCGGCGAGGGCGATCCCGGCGGCGGAGCGCGGGTTCCTGCGGAGTCCGTTGCTGGACATGGATGGTCCCCCTTCGAGGGTGCTGGTGTCGGTCCGTGTCCACCGGATGAGCCCCCGTGGTGGACACGGCATCAGCTTGCCGACCTCCCGGGTGGGTTGTCGCTAGCAGTCAGTCCACGGTCGCTTGGTTCAGAGTCCACCGCCGGCCGTCACGGCGCCGTGGCGGAAGTCGCGCGGCGGCAGCCCGTACGCGCCGCGGAAGGCGCGGCTGAAGTCCGCGGCGCGGGGGAACCCGCAGCGGGCCGCGATGACGTGGACGGGGGTCGCGGCCAGGGCCGGGTCGGCGAGGTCGCGCCGGGCCCGTTCGAGGCGCTGGCGGCGGATCCAGGCGGCGACGGTCTCCTCCTCGCCCTCGAAGAGGCGGTGCAGGTAGCTGACCGAGATGTGGTGCGCGGCGGCGACGGCGCCGGGGCTGAGGTCCGGCTCGTGCAGGTGGGTGCGGACGAAGGCCCGGACGCGCTGGACCAGCGCCCGGCGCCGGCTCTCCGGCGGTACGGCGTCCTCGGCGTCGAGGTGGTGGGCGAGCAGAGCCGACACCAGGTCGAGGGCGGCGGCGCCCAGCCGGGGCGCGTCGCCGGCCCGGTAGGCGCCGGGGTCGGCGGCGATGCCGACGAGCAGTTGGACGAGCAGGGCGCCCACGCCTTCGCCCCCGGGCATCCGGTGGGCGATCAGGTCGGCCACCTTGTCCGGTGGCAGGGGCACCGCCTGCCGGGGGACGGTCAGCCAGGTCCCGTGGATCTGCCGGCGCGGATCGTCGGTGCTCACCTGGAGGGCGATGGGTCGGATGCTGTCGTACATCACCAGGTCCCGAGGGCGCCACTCGCCGTGGCCGTCGGACCTGGCCGCGGGGCCGGCGCCGGGGAACGGGAGCGAGAGGAGGTAGAACTCCGGGTCGGACGAGCGGATCAGGCGCGCCGGCCGGCGTACGGTGATCGACGGGCTCTCCATGTTCCAGAGCTGTAGCTCACCGAGCGTCAGGATGCGCAGGTCCGCCCGGAAGTCGACGGCGTTTCCCGTGCTGGCCTCGAACGGAGCGCTCCTCTCGGCGAGTCGGTGCCGCCAGTATTCGAGGCGGTCCGGCGGTGCCACGTCCTCGGTCCGGTACACCGTCTCGTCCAGCATGCCCGCCCTCCCCGACTCGTGCTTCTGGTACGGACATTGTCACAGTGCGGACGGCCTTGGTTCAGGACGAATCCCGGGGCACCCGGTGCTGCCACTCCCGGGCGAACACCACCGAGCCCGCCTCCAGTGCCCGCAGCTGCACGACGCTGATGAAGTGCTCGGCGTCGCAGCGCAGTTGGGTGCGGGTCTGGACGGTGACGTCCCAGCCGATGTCGGGCCGCTCCAGCCGGACGGTGTGGTCGGTGCGGGCCTGGGCGCTGAGCGGGGCGTCGGTGAGCACGCGGTAGGCGGTGACGGTGTGTTCGTTCAGAACCAGGCCGTCGGGGTGGGTGCGGGTGCCGTCGGTCGCGGGGGAGAGCTCGGTGCGCCACTCGCGGCGGCCGATGTCGTGCACGGTGAGGTGCTCGGGGCGGGCGGTGAGCGGCTCGGTGAGGTGGACGTCGAGCGGGTCGGGCAGCACCGGGGACTCGAAGGTGACGGGCGGGGCGCCGATGTCGGCGGCGAGGTGGCGCACCGGCAGGCTCAGCGTGGAGCGGGACGGGTCGACGCCGTACCCGGTGTCCTCCGCGGGGGGCCACACCCAGGGCCAGTAGACCGAGGAGAGGGCGAGCCGCAGCCGGTGCCCGGCCGGGACGGTGGTCGCGCAGGCGGCCAGCTCGACCTCGGCCTCCGGCCCTTCGGTGACCAGGACGCCCCGGGTGACCAGCTGCGAGGTACCGTCCGGGCCGACCGCGCACAGCCGCACCGCCACCTGGACGGGCACCCCGTCCTCGCGCAGCCGCAGCCGCAGCCGTACGGTCGGGGCGCCGAGCAGCTCGACCGGTTCGGGCAGCGGCTGGGAGTCGAAGCAGACCGAGCGGCCGTCCTCCTCGCGCTGGTCCGGCGGCTGGTCGGCGGGGCGGCCGTGCGGGACGTAGGCACCGGAGTTGAGGCCGGTGTGCTGCGGGGAGCGGACCCGGACGTACCGGTCGTCGGAGGCGGTGCCGGCGGTGCTCAGCGGCCCGTCCAGGCCGTAGTGGATCTCGCGGACGTCGGGGGAGGGCCAGGCCTCGTCGCCGGTCCAGCGGGTGCCGAGCCAACTGCGCAGGGCGGGTTCCTTGAGGGCGCTGGTGTCGGCGCCGCGCAGCCAGTGGTCCCACCAGCGCAGGGTGTCGGGCAGGGCGGCCTCGGGCAGGCCGTGCGGCCAGGGGCCGATCAGGGCGCGCGCGGTGGGGGACTCGGCGAGCAGCCGCAGCACGAAGGAGCAGGACGGGTCGCCCCAGCCGGCCACCGCGAGGGTGGGCACGGACACCGGGACGGTGCTCTCGCCGGCCGCGAGCCAGTCCTCGACGGGCGGCCGCAGTGACTCCAGCCGGTCCAGCCAGGCGGCCCGCCAGGCGTCGCCGACGTGCCGCGGGTCCGGCGGCAGGGCGGCGTCGGCGATCAGGGCGGTGAGCCGGGTGTGCAGGTCGGCGGCGAGCACGGCCCTGCCGAGCCGGTGGCCGCCCTCGGGGCAGGCGGTGACCACGGCGCCGACGGTGTCGGGGGTC
>NZ_JAHSQD010000181.1 GCF_020103755.1 Streptomyces sp. LS1784 | reverse complement strand
CACCTGCGGCCGTTCCGCCGTGTCGGCTCCGGAGCCGTCAGTGGCCGTCGGCGGGGACGGTACCGAGGCGGCCGGCCTGGAAGTCCTCCATGGCCTGCTGGAGCTCGCGGTGGCTGTTCATCACGAACGGCCCGTACCAGGCGACCGGCTCACGGATCGGCAGGCCGCCGAGCAGCACCACCTCGAAGTTGGCGCTGCGCGAGTCCTGGCTCTCGTCGGCGCGCAGGGTGATCGAGTCGCCGTCGCCGAAGACCACGGCCTGTCCCATGTGGAACGGGCGGCGCTCCTGGCCGGCCGCGCCCTTGCCGGCGAGGCCGTAGGCGAGGGCGTTGAAGTCGGCGCGCCAGGGCAGGGTGATCTGGGCGCCGGGGCTGATCGACGCGTGGATCATGGTGATCGGGGTGTGGGTGGTGCCGGGGCCCCGGTGGCCGTCCAGCTCGCCCGCGATCACCCGGAGCAGTGCGCCACCGTCCTCGGTGCTGAGGAGCTTGACGCTGCCGCCGCGGATGTCCTGGTACTTCGGGGCGATCATCTTGTCCGAGGCGGGCAGGTTCACCCACAGCTGGAGGCCGTGGAAGAGGCCGCCGGACATCACCAGCGACTCCGGCGGGGTCTCGATGTGCAGCAGGCCGGAGCCGGCCGTCATCCACTGGGTGTCGCCGTCGGTGATGGTGCCGCCGCCGCCGTGCGAGTCCTGGTGGATGAACGTTCCGTCGATGATGTAGGTGACGGTCTCGAAGCCGCGGTGCGGGTGCCAGGGGGTGCCCTTGGGCTCGCCGGCCGCGTAGTCCACCTCGCCCATCTGGTCCATCATGATGAACGGGTCGAGGTACTTGGTGTTGATCTTGGCGAAGGCGCGGCGGACGGGGAAGCCCTCGCCTTCGTAGCCCTCGGGAGCGGTGGCCACGGTGAGGACCGGCCGGGCGCTCGTGACGGCGGGGTCCGGCGTGGTGACGCGCGGGAGGGTCAGCGGGTTGTCGACGGTCACGGCGGGCATGTCGGCCTCCTTCGGGGGTGTCGGGCCTACGTGCACGAGATTAGTTCAATCCTCAACAACAAGCAAGTTGAAACTTGAACTAAGTAGTGACGGAGGAGCGCGGGCTCCTCTTCCAGGGTGGGTCAGCCGTACATCCGGCGCATCGTGAAGTCCACCATCTGCTCGACGGCCTTGGCGTCGAACACCATCCGGTGCTCGCCCTCCATGTCCAGCGCGAACCCGTAGCCGGTCGGCAGCAGGTCCAGGACCTCGGCGCCGGTGACGGTGAAGTGCTTGGAGTCCTTGCCGGCGTAGCGGCGCAGCTCCTTCAGGGAGCTGAACATCGGGATCACCGGCGTCGGGGTGTTGTGCAGCGCCAGGAAGCCGGGGCGGTCGCCGCGGGGGCAGTGCACCTTCGAGGTGATGAAGATCGCCTGGAAGTCCTCGACCGCCATCGAGCCGGTGGTGAAGGCCCGTACGGCGTCCGCGAGCGAGGGCGGCGAGGGCTCGGGGTACAGGGACTGCTGCGGGGGCTGCGACTGCCCGCCGTAGGCGTCGGGTCCGGGCATGCCGTTCATGCCCTGCTGCGGTCCCGCCTGCTGCTGGTAGGGGTCGCCCGGGTATGTGTTCTGGTCATATCCGTACACACGGACAGGCTAGCGGGAGCGCACCCTCCCGCGCTGGCGCCGATCCTGACAAGGAGTGGCGGTCCTGGCTGTGGGACGTGACCACGTTCATAGCGGATTCACGGGCGGGGGCTTGCCCAAGTTACCGCTGGGTAGCATCATGATGCCTACTGGTGGGTACGGGACGCCGGAACGCGGCGGTCTCCCGGAAGCGACGAACCGGAGATAACGGCCATGGGTCACTACAAGTCCAACCTGCGGGACGTGGAGTTCAACCTCTTCGAGGTGTTCGGCCGCGAGCAGGTGTACGGCACCGGACCGTTCGCGGACATGGACGTCGAGACCGCGAAGAACATCCTGAGCGAGATCTCGCGCCTCGCCGAGAACGACCTCGCGGCGTCCTTCGCCGACACCGACCGCAACCCGCCGGTCTTCGACCCGGAGACCAACACCGCGCCGATCCCGGCCACCTTCAAGAAGAGCTACCAGACCTTCATGGACGCCGAGTGGTGGCGTCTGGGCATCCCGGAGTCGATCGGCGGTCAGGTCACCCCGAACTCGCTGATCTGGGCCTTCGCCGAGCAGATCCTGGGCTCCAACCCGGCCATCTGGATGTACTCCTCCGGCCCGGCCTTCGCCGGCGTCATCGCCGAGGAGGGCACCGAGGAGCAGCTTGAGGTCGCCCGGCGGATGACCGACCGCCTGTGGGGCTCCACCATGGTCCTCACCGAGCCCGACGCGGGCTCCGACGTGGGCGCCGGCCGCACCAAGGCGATCCAGCAGGAGGACGGCTCCTGGCACATCGAGGGTGTGAAGCGCTTCATCACCTCGGGCGAGCACGACATGTCCGAGAACATCATCCACATGGTGCTGGCCCGCCCCGAGGGCGGTAAGCCGGGCACCAAGGGCCTGGGCCTGTTCATCGTCCCCAAGTTCGACTTCGACTGGGAGACCGGCGAGCTGGGCGAGCGCAACGGCGTCTACGCCACCAACGTCGAGCACAAGATGGGCCTCAAGGCCTCGAACACCTGCGAGATGACCTTCGGCGCCAAGCACCCGGCCAAGGGCTGGCTGCTCGGCGAGAAGGTCGACGGCATCCGCCAGATGTTCAAGATCATCGAGTTCGCCCGCATGATGGTCGGCACGAAGGCCATCGCCACCCTCTCCACCGGCTACCTGAACGCCCTGGAGTACGCCAAGGAGCGCGTGCAGGGCGCCGACATCTCGCAGTTCCTGGACAAGACCGCCCCGCGCGTCACCATCACCCACCACCCGGACGTGCGCCGCTCGCTGCTGACCCAGAAGGCCTACGCCGAGGGCATGCGCGCACTGGTCCTGTTCACCGCGTCCGTCCAGGACGACATGATGGCCGCCAAGCTGCGCGGCGAGCGCGACGAGGCCGCCGAGCGCCTCAACGACCTGCTGCTGCCGATCGTCAAGGGCTACGGCTCGGAGAAGTCCTACGAGCAGCTCGCCCAGTCGCTCCAGACCTTCGGCGGCTCCGGGTACCTCCAGGAGTACCCGATCGAGCAGTACATCCGCGACGCCAAGATCGACACCCTGTACGAGGGCACCACGGCGATCCAGGGCCAGGACTTCTTCTTCCGCAAGATCGTCAAGGATGGCGGCCAGGCGCTCACCGCGCTGTCCGAGCAGATCCAGAAGTTCCTCGGCTCCGCCGCCGGCGGCGACGCCCTGGCCGCCGAGCGCGACCTGCTCACCAAGGCCGCGGGCGACCTGGAGGCCATCGTCGGCAAGCTGCTGGCCGACCTCTCCTCGGTCGAGCAGGACGTCAAGAACATGTACAAGGTGGGCCTGAACACCACCCGCCTGCTGATGGTCTCCGGCGACGTCGTCGTCGGCTGGCTGCTGCTGCGCCAGGCCGCGGTGGCCCTGGCCAAGCTGGAGGCCGGCGCCTCGGAGAAGGACGTCCCCTTCTACCAGGGCAAGGTCGCGGCGGCCCGCTTCTTCGCCAAGAACGTCCTGCCGACCGTCGCCCCGCAGCGCCTGATCGCCGAGGGCATCGACAACGAGATCATGGAGCTGGCGGAGGAGGCCTTCTAGGCACCGCCCTCCGTCACCCGGGGGACCCCCGCCGCGTGACACCTCTCTGACTGCCTGACACACCCTCGCACCGAAGGGCCCGGCTGCCACCGGGCCCTTCGGTGCGTCCTGGGCCCTGCGCGTGTTCTGAGTCGTGCGTGCGTCCTGGGCCGTCGGTGCGTCACGGGACCGCACCCGAACGGAGGAAACCTCCGGTCGTGCGGGGTGGTTCACGGCCGTGTCCGGGTTGCGCATCGGACCGGACTGTTCCGAATGCCCTGTCTGTGTACGGGCATATGCTCAGGGGCGAAGCCGACTCCCCATCCGGCTTCGGCCCTCACTCGACCCAGGAGCAGTATGTCGACCGCCGCCCGCCAGGCATTTTTCGACCGGACGCACAGCGACGACCTGATCGCGTTCCTCGGCACCTCGCCGTCTCCGTACCACGCGGTGGCGAGCGCCGCGGAGCGGTTGGAGAAGGCGGGCTTCCGGCAGGTCGCCGAGACGGACGCGTGGGACGGCGCGGCCGGTGGGCGCTACCTGATCCGCGGGGGCGCGCTGATCGCCTGGTACCTGCCGGAGGGGGCGGGCCCCGAGATGCCGTTCCGGATCGTCGGCACCCACACCGACTCGCCCAACCTGCGGGTCAAGCCGGTGCCGGACACCGGTTCGGAGGGCTGGCGGCAGGTCGCGGTGGAGATCTACGGCGGCGTCCCGCTGAACACCTGGCTGGACCGCGACCTCGGCCTCTCCGGGCGGCTCGCGCTCAAGGACGGCACCACCCGGCTGGTCCAGCTGGACGAGCCGCTGCTGCGCGTGCCGCAGCTCGCCATCCACCTGGACCGCCAGGTCAACGAGGGCATGAAGCTCGACAAGCAGCGCCACCTCACCCCGATCTGGGGCCTCGGCCCGGTCGACGAGGGCGCGCTGATCTCCTACGTCGCCGAGCGGGCCGGCCTGGACGCCGCCGACGTGGTCGGCTGGGACCTCATGACCCACGACGTCCAGCCCGCCTCCTACCTGGGCCGCGACCGCGAGCTGCTGGCCGCCCCGCGCCTGGACAACCTGCTCTCGGTGCACGCGGCCACCGCCGCGCTCGCCGCCGTCGCCACGGCCGGCGCCGCCGCCGACCTGCCGTACATTCCGGTGCTGGCCGCGTTCGACCACGAGGAGACCGGCAGCGAGTCCGACACCGGCGCGCAGAGCCCGCTGCTCGGCAACGTGCTGGACCGGACGATCCACGCGCGCGGTGGCAACACCGAGGACCGGGCCCGGGCGCTCGCCGGCACCGTCTGCCTCTCCTCGGACATGGGCCACGCCGTCCACCCGAACTACAGCGAGCGGCACGAGCCGGGCCACCACCCGATGCCGAACGGCGGGCCGATCCTCAAGGTCAACGTCAACAACCGCTACGCGACCGACGGCGTCGGCCGGGCGGTGTTCGCGGCCGCCTGCGAGAAGGCGGGCGTGCCGTGGCAGACCTTCGTCTCCAACAACGCCATGCCCTGCGGTACGACGATCGGCCCGATCACGGCGGCACGGCTGGGCATCACGACGGTGGACTGCGGCATCGCGGCGCTCTCCATGCACTCGGCGCGCGAGCTGTGCGGCGCGGACGACCCGTACCTGCTGGCGAGCGCGCTCAAGGCCTTCCTGGAGGGCTGAAGACCGAGCTGAAGGGCTGAGGCCGAGTCGGAGGGCTGAAGACCGAGCTGAAGGGCTGAGGCCGAGTCGGAGGGCTGAAGACCGAGCTGAAGGGCGGGGCCCGGCGAGGAACGCCGGGCCCCGCCCTTCCTGCTGTGCGGCTACTCCATCCCGGCCAGGACCAGCGGGAGACGGCGGGCGCCGTCGGCGACCAGCTTCACCGGCACGCCCCAGTCCTGCTGGTGCACGTGGCAGGCCGGGTACTCGATCTCCGGGTCGTCGTCGCAGGACGCGGCCATCGCCGAGACGTGCAGCACGCCCTCGGTGACCTCGGCGGAGAGCACCAGCTCACGGGAGAGGTCGGTGTCCGCGCCCGCGCCGGAGACCAGCAGCTCGGGCGGGGTCGCGCTGACCAGCAGACGGGTGGACGGGCCGTAGCGCTCGTCCAGCTTCTGGCCGTTCGGCGCCTCGAAGACCACGTCCAGCCGGAAGGCGCCCGGGGCGACCTCGGTGGCCGCGCGCTGGGTGCGGTGCGCCACCGACTCGACCCGCACCGCCTCCTCCGGCAGCCGAAGCCTGGTCAGCCGGTGCCGGGCCGACTCCACCACCACGATGTCGCCGTCCACCAGCACCGCCCCGGAGGGCTCGCGCAGGTCGGTGGCCAGCGTGGTGACCTCGCCGCTCGCCGGGTCGTAGCGGCGCAGCGCGTGGTTGTAGGTGTCGGCGACGGCCACCGAGCCGTCCGGCAGCACGGTGACGCCCAGCGGGTGCTGGAACAGCGCCTGACCGGCCGCGCCGTCACGGTGGCCGAAGTCGAACAGGCCGGTGCCGACGGCGGTTTCGACCGTCCCTGTTTCACGTGAAACCCAGCGCAGCGCGGAGGTCTCGGAGTCGGCGACCCAGAGCCGCTCGCCGTCCGCCGAGACCGCGAGGCCGGACGGCTGGGCGAACCAGGCCTCGGTGGCGGGCCCGTCCACCAGGCCCTCGTTGGTGGTGCCGGCCGCGACCGCGACCGTGCCGGCGGCCGGGTCGTACGACCACAGCTGGTGCACGCCGGCCATCGCGATCCACACCCGGCCGTCGAACCAGGCGACGTCCCACGGGGAGGAGAGGTCCACCTCGCGGGCCGGGCCGGCGGTGGCCGAGCCCTGCCACCACTGGCGGCCGGTGCCGGCCAGGGTGGTCACGTGGCCGTCGGCGAGGCGGACGCCGCGCAGCGCGTGGTTGACGGTGTCGGCGACGACCACGTCGTACTCCGAGCCCTCCGGCAGCAGCGCGAGGCCCTGCGGCTCGCTGAACCGCGGGCTCTCCCCATCCACCAGGCCGCGCTGCCCGTCGCCGATCCGGCGCACCACCGTCTCGCCGTCCTCGGCCAGCTCGACCAGCGAGTGGTGGCCGGAGTCGGCGACCAGGAAGTGGCCGTTCGCCAGCCGGACCGCCTTGCCGGGGAACTTGAGGTCCCCGGCGGTCGGCTCCGGCGCCACGTACGGACCGTCGCCCCGGCGCAGCGTGCCCTTCGCGGCGTGCTCGGCCTCCAGCTCCTCGACCAGCCGGGCGAGCGCGTGGGCGTGGCCCTCGCCGGCGTGCTGGGCGACCACGTAGCCCTCCGGGTCGATCACCACCAGCGTCGGCCAGGCCCGTACGGCGTACTGCTTCCAGGTGGCCAGCGCCGGGTCGTCCAGCACCGGGTGGTGCACCTCGTAGCGGGCCACGGCGTCGACGACGGCCCGGTGGTCGGCCTCGTGCACGAACTTCGGCGAGTGGACCCCGACGATCACCACGGTGTCGCGGTGCTTCTCCTCCAGCTCCCGCAGCTCGTCCAGGACGTGCAGGCAGTTGATGCAGCAGAAGGTCCAGAAGTCTAGTACGACACACTTACCTCGCAGGTCGGCAAGCTTGAGTTCCTTGCCGCCTGTGTTGAGCCATCCACCGGCGCCGACCAGCTCGGGGGCGCGGACACGTGCACGAGAAGCCATGCCCTCATCCAACCTCATCGGCCTGTGGAAGCATTCCGAGCGGGGCGCAGACCGGCCCAGCTCGCTGGGGAGCGACCGATGGTGGTGCGCAGACCAGCCGGTCACTCCAGGATGCCGAGCTTCCCGAGAACGACGAGGGCGAGTGCCATACACCCACCGAAGATCCCGCCTCCGTAGAGGACGACGCCGGGGATCGCGGTTCCCTGCGCGAAGGAAAGGATGCCGCCCACGAGTGCCACGACCAACGAGAACAAGGCAGCGACAGCGACCCAGAGGCTGCGCAGTGTGCGGGACGGCGAGGGGGACTCGGGTTCAGTGCTCATGGGACCTACGGCCTTCCTAGCTGGAAGGGTGGTCCGGATGAGCCGAAGGAAGGGCAGCCTCAACCCGACCACCCTGTATGCGGGGGTCAGAGTTGAGATCTGCCGGCGTCAGAAGCTCAAGTTCGTGCGGTGCTGGAGGACGCTGTAAGGGTATTACCCCCAGCACGATTCAGAGAGGCATGGCGTCCCTGGTCGTCTGGATACCCTCCAGCCGTGGCCCGGCGAGAGTGGCCCACTTGCGCCGTTGGGCTGTCTCAACAAGCAAGGTAGCAGGGCACGTTCGAGCGAGCCAAACACGCAGCACAGGGCAGTTAAGGCCCAGCGGCCCCAGTAGGGTCGTCGTCGGCCGTCTGCGGGGCGTCGTACGGCACCGGGCCGCCCAGGAAGTGTGTCCAGCCAGCAGACAGGAACTCCGGTCCGCTCACTGGCCCAGTTCCTCACGCACCGAGTGCGTGCCATCTCCGGAGAGCGTGGGAACACGGAACTCGGCGAGAACCTGCGAGGCCAAGCCGCACGCCTCAGCGTCCATCACGTACCCGTGCGCGCGGGCGTGCCGGTGAAGCGCCTCAATCCACTGCTGCGCCTGGTACAGGCCCAGGGTGCCCAGGACCAGCCGAGGGCCGTACCCCCGCCCGATGAGTCCGTACGCCGGGCTGAGTCCCTGAGGAACGGGCATCCGGGCGACCCTCAGCGCCGTCTCAAGGACGTCTGCTGCCTCTTCGGACTGTCGGCGGTGCTGCCGGATCTCGTCCTCGGTCGGCGACGACGGTTGCTCAGGCAGAGACACGGGCCGCCACCACCTTGCACGTGAGTTCGTGGTCCAGACGACGCAGCTCAATCGCGCGCAGCACCGACTGATCCGGGAGTTCGGGCGACTTCGCGAACTCCCTGTCGATCTTGTCGAAGGCAGCGCACACCGCGCACCTTGGCTGGGCATCAGGCGGCGCCACTGGTCACGTCCTCCCACCCCAGCGGGGCGTACTTGAAGGGGTCCGAGGGGCGCCGGTCGTCGTCCGCCTTGGCTTTGCGGTAGTCGGCGCGGCATGCGGCGATCAAGGCCGGGCTGGCGCGCTTGCCGGGCGGTCGGCTGTGCCGATCGGCTTCATGTTCCTCGCGTGTCATCGTCACCGCTCTCCGACTCCGGTCCCGTAATCCTCCGACTGCCAGCAGACCGATCGTGCCCCGACCAGGTGAACCATTGCGACGGCGTGAAGGCGTCCCTCCGGAGTCCTGGCAAGACGTCATTTCGGCGTCGTTAGACGACGTTTGGGCATATCTTCTAGTCATGACTACGCCGAATGAGACCCTTCGGGCCGTACGCCTCGGGCTCCGTCTCAGCCAGGACGAGTTCGCGAAGCGGCTGCGGACAGTCGGGGAGGATCAAGGAGAGCCGAACGACGCCAGCAAGCGCCTGGTGCAGCGCTGGGAGTCAGGGGAGGTGAGATATCCCCGCCCGGTGTACGTTCGGGCCCTTGAGGCTGTCACCAAGATTCCCGTTGACCGCCTCGGCTTCGAGTCGCCACAGTTGCCGCCAAGAGTCAGCGTGGACGGTACGGGAGGGCATGACGTGACCAGTGACGAACCGGGCGTGCCCGTGCAGGCTGTGCCCGCGCCCACGGGTGAGGACTACTCGGGGGTATGGGTCAGCCACTACGAGTTCTACAGCAGCAGCCGGGAGAACACCTTCACCGGCCTGCATCACGTCGTGCTGTCCCAGAACGGAAACCGGATCACGGGGCGATCCCTGCCCGGCGCGTCGTCCAACCCTGACTCGCCGCTGTCATTCGATCTCACTGTTGATCGGAACGTCGTGACGGGTTCCTGGGTGGAACAGACCGCACAGGACGGCTACTACCAGGGGGCCAGGTACCACGGTGCCATTCAGTTGCTGGTCGACCCGACCGGCCGCCGCATGGCCGGCAAGTGGGTCGGCTTCGGCAAGGACTTCGACGTCAACTCCGGGCCGTGGGAACTGCGCCTGTTGGACAAGTCCACGGCGGACGACGCCCTGATCCGCTACAGCGTGCCGCCGGAGGCGTAGCCGCCTCAGCGCACACGGGGAAGAGCCTCGGCATCTGACCTCACCAGAGAAGGGGGACGGTGCAGGGGCTCTTGTCGGTAGCGCTGGGGTCAGTCGCAACGCCCATTAACAGGGCTTAGGACCGCCTTGAAGGTGCTTTTCTTTGGCGTTCCTGAAACGAACTCGCCTAGCCCGAAGTCAAGTTAGCGGCTTGGGGCCTGGAAAGGGCATCACACCCAGAGTGCGTGCGCGATGCTGGGACCGGGATCGCCAGCGGCCACACGTCGTGAACTTCAACAACGCCCTGCCCCGGACTCCCGAGACGGCAAAGAGCCGCCCACCCACAACGGGCAGACGGCTCTCATGGCAGGGCGTAGCGGCTACGACTCGGAGTCCTCAAGGTGCCGGTAGAGCGTCGCCCGGCTGACCCCGAGGGCTTTAGCGATGCTGCTCACGCTCTCCCCCTTCGCGCGGCGGGCGCGGGCAATGGTCAGCTTGTCCTCGCTGATCACGGATGGCCGCCCACCGGTCCGCCCCTGAGCCTTCGCGGCGTCCAGCCCGGCGCGGGTCCGGTCCTTGATCAACGAGCGCTCGAACTCGGCCATCGCGCCAACCACCTGGAGCATGAGACGGCCGTCCGGAGTGTTCGGGTCGATGCTCGCCAGTGCGCCCGTCAGGACCTTGAAGCCGATCCCGCGCGCCGACAGCGCGTCCACCATGGTCACGAGATCGATGAGCGAACGGGCGAATCGGTCGAGCTTCCAGACGACCAGCGTGTCACCGGGGCGCAGGTAGTCCAGGACGGCGGAAAGCTCGGGGCGGTCGGTGTTCTTCCCGCTGGCCTTGTCGGTGAAGATCCGGGCGCAGCCCGCTTCGGTCAAAGTGTCGTGCTGGAGCTGTGCGTCCTGGTCGTCGGTGGAGACTCGGGCGTAGCCGATCAGGTGGCCGGTGATCTCGGTCGTCGTCATGTCTCAATAGTCTCAGAACTCGTCTCATAACACCATGAGTAGCGCGAAGGTTTTGAGACGTGTTTTGAACACCGAATCGGGGGTGCTGCGCCCTGTCGGCGGACCGTCTCACAAACCATCGTTTCTGAGACGCCAGGCAAGGGTGACCCACCGTTACGACGCAGCGGAGGGAAGACCCCCCGGTCTCTAATTCGCGGCGGCGTGCGTGGGCATAGGGGCGGGTCCCTCGGTGCCGCACGCCCAGAGATTGACCCACCCCCGGCACCCCCTCAGGCCGAGGATGCGTGCAAGGCGCTACGAATCATGTCCCGCGCAAACACCCTGAACAGCCACGCGAGAGTTTTCCCTCCCTGCCGGTCGAGGTCAGGGAAGGCAGGGGGCACCCGCCTGGGGTAGTCAGTGCTCGGCCAGCAGTGGCGGAGTCCACTCGTCCAATAGCTGATCTTTCTTCGACGCGTTGCACAGCACGCAAACCACGCGCATGTTCGCCACCGTCGACAGCCCGCCCCGCGATATGGGCTCCAGGTGATCAATCACGCCCCCGTCGAGCAGCGGGGCAGAGCAGTGGAAGCACCCGGCATCCCCATGCGCGGCACGCACCTTCCGTTGCAGGGTGACCCGGCGAGCTACCGTGCGCTGCACCCTCTGGCACGAACTACAAACCCCATCACGGAACTTGAGGATCACTGGCTTCCCACAACGACGGCACGGCACCGGCTGAGGCTTGGTTCGGGCGCGCTTGCGTACGTGCTCAGCGGCACGGCGGCACTGCTCCGAGCAGTAGGACCGGTCATTGTTCGCCGACAGCCCCACGGGATTCGAGCACTTCGGCCCCTGACAGGGCTTCTCGGCAGCCTTCTGGCGCCTGCTCTCCCCCAGCTTCCGGCGCTCCGCCCGACGCGACTCGTCCACCTCCTCGGCACATCGAGCGCAGTACAACGCCCACGCCTCTCGCCCGTGCCGCTGGTCGCAGCGGTGGCAGCGGGGAGCACCAGCAGCAGCACGCACCGCCTCACGCGCGCGACGGGCCGCAACCTGCAACCGGGCCGACTCGACACACAACGCCTCACCGCACGTCGCACGGTCGGGACGGGGACGCGGAGCACCACACTCGGAGCATGTCGCGCGTGACTCATCAAGGGCCGACAAGCGAACCCGCCTTTCCGTTTTTGTTGATCATGAAGCGTCTCGGCGAGGGCGTTGCGGGCCAGCAACCACAAGGGTCAGGGCCACACAGCGGACCGGGGGCAAAGAAGCAAAGCAGCGCATAGCAGACCCCACCCCCCGAACATCGCTTCGTCATACCCCCGACGAAACCGTGACCGAAGTGCAGGCGTCGCACGTGACCCTAACCGGCGCCCCTGACAGCAATCCCGCAGGTCACACACGCTGCCAGGAGCGCTGGACAGCCCACCACCGGATTTCCGGGGCGCAGGCCGGCGAGCGGCGCAGCCAGGCCGGTGCAAGCCGAACGGCTGCGCGGCCGTCTACGGGCACGAAGAAGCCCCGCCGGACCACGGGGGTCAGACGGGGCTGCAGGGGCGCCAGAGGGGCGCTCAGGGGCTTGTGGCTACTCCTTGATCTCGGCCCACTTGATGCGGACCCGCTGCTCCGGGACGAAGCGCTTCCCCCGCTCGCCCTTGCTGATGAACACGCCGTCTATGGCCAGGGACAGGCGGTCCCGCTTCTGATCCTGCGTCGAAGCCTTCCAAGCGGGGAGTAGCAACTCGCTGTCCAGCAGTGGGGAGATGTCGACGGCCGGGAACGGGAGGGCCGTGAGGTCGGCGCGCAGGCCGTCGATGCGGCTCTGGAGTCGGGCGGCGAGGCGTTCGTAGCGGTCGAGGGCACCAGGGCGGTCGAACTCGCCACGGACGTAGCGTGCGTCTTCCAGATCGGCCAACCGGGCTTCCTGGTCGGCTATTTCGTCGGCTATGGCGTCCCGCTTGGCAAAGGTTTCGGGGTCTGTCCGCTTCACCCAGCGGTCGGCGATAGCCACCAGCATGGGGTCGTCCGGCTCCAGGGCGGGGAGCAGCGAGAGGAAGCGCTCGGACACGTACTCGTCCACCCGGTCGGCCATAGCGCTGGCCCCGGGGCACTGGTTGCCCGCACGGCGGGCCATGCACTGATAGCTGTTGCCGACCTTGTGCATCCGGCGTCCACACCCGGGTACGTCGCAGAACACCAGGCTGGTAAGCAGCGCCGTGCCGGTCGGCTTCGGCATTCGCTTGCCTGCGTGGGTACGGGTCCGGGATTCGAGCTGCCGGATGATTCGCTCGCGCTCGCCGACCGTGATGATCCCCTCGCCGATGCTGACTGTGTCCAGCGTTTCGGGGTCTCGGTAGGGGAACACGCGGCTCGTGAACTTACGGCTGCCGTCCTCGGCTTCGATGGTTTCGGTCTCGGGCATGAGTCCGGCGAATGCAGGCGACTTGACCAGGTTCATGATGCTTGCGGCGTTCCACTGGCCGCCCCGCGCTGAGGGGATGTCGTACTCGTTGAGCAGCCGGGCGATCTGCACGAGGGACTTGCCTGCCAGCGCGTCGTCCGCGATGAGGCGGGCGTAGACGGCGGTCTCCGGGTCGTGTACCAGCTTCTTCGTGGCGGGGTCGACCAGCAGCCCGTACGGGGGCTGTCCGCCGATCCACTGACCCTGTCGACGCAGGTGCCGCTTCGCGTGGGCCACGCGGGTACCGAGGTTCTTCGACTCGGACCGGGCGAGTTCGGCGAGCATGGCGACGACCATGCGGGCCGAGTCGTTCGAGGTGTCGAGACCGTCCACGACGGACACCAGGCGGCCGCCCGCCTTCTCGATGTCGTCCAGGACCTTGCCGACCTGGCCGATGCCCTTGCGGGACAGCCGGTCGAGCTTCCACACGATCAGGGTTCCGACGACACCCGCAGTCACGGAGGCAAGGGCGGAGTCGAAGCCCTTGCGCTCAACGTCCTTGAAGCCGGAGCGACCCCGGTCGATGTGGACCTTGCGGACCGTCAGGCCGTTGTGCTCGGCCCATGCGCGGCAGTCGGCTTCCTGCCGCTCGATCGCCGTCTTGCCGTCCCGGTCCAAGGACAGCCGAAGGTACAGATCACACAGGGTGTGGTGGTGCACGTACGCCCCCTCTGGAGATCCCTACATTGTGTAGGACTTCCAGAAGTCCAGGATGGTGATCTTGCCCCGGAAGTCGGCGAGCGTGAGCTCCTTGCCGCCGGTGTTCAGCCAACCGCCTGCCCCGACCAGCTCGGGGGCGCGTACACGTGCACGAGATGCCATAACCCCATCAAACCGCACGCCGGGTGCCCGCATTCCGCCGGCGTGGGGCCGACGGGGAAGGGGCGGGGGCTACGGCCGGGTGAGGCCGGCCTGCCAGCGGGTTTCGCCGTCCTGGGTGTCGGCGGTGGGGCACAGGCCGAGGGTGCGGGCGATGGCGGCGGAGGCGTGGTGGTCGGGGTGGATGTGGGCGACGGCGGTGGTGACGCCGGCCGCGGTGAGGTGGGCGAGCAGGGTGCGGGCGGCCTCGGTGGCCAGGCCACGGCGCTGCCAGGGGGTGCCGACCACCCAGGCGAGTTCGGCTCCGCCGGGGCGCACGGTGGTCTGCACGTAGCCGGTGAGGGCGCCGTCGGCGCGCAGCCGCAGCACCCAGTTGCCCCAGGCCTCGGCCGGGTCGGGGGAGCCGGCGGCGAGCCGGGCG
>NZ_JAHSQD010000180.1 GCF_020103755.1 Streptomyces sp. LS1784 | reverse complement strand
CGGTCGGCGGTGCGGTCGGTGTCCTCGGTCGCGAAGTGCGCCAGCCAGCGGGCGCCCGCGCCGGAGGGGCCGATGCTGCACGCGGGGCGGCCCGCCACCCGGGCGAGCGTGTGGCCCGCCCGCGGCCGGTCGTAGGTGTAGCCGAAGACCCGGCGGTAGAAGGACCGGGCGGCGCCGGGGTCGGGGGAGAGGTGTTCGTTCCAGGCGAGCGTGCCCGGCTCGTCGACCAGGCCGGCGCCGTCGATGGTGCCGGCCCGCCAGAGCCCGAAGCGCGCGCCGAGCGGGTCGACGGCGAGCGCGGCTCGACCCTGCTCGGGCACCTCGTGTGGCTCTCGGGCGAGGTGCCCGCCGGCGGTCCGGACGACGGCGAGGGTGCGCAGCGGGTCGGGGCAGGCGAGGAAGGTGGTCCAGACGGCGGGCGGGTCGCTCGGCCGGGCCCGTTCGACGGCCGCGACCTGGGCGCCGTACCGGGTGGCCACCGCCTCGGCGGGGCCGGTCGGGACGAACTCCCAGTCGAACAGCGCACCGTAGAAGGCCTGTGCCCGTGCGGTGTCCGGCGTCGTGAGCACGACCCAGCACGGGACTCCGGCGCGGTAGATGCCCGGCTTCGGCATGCGGCCCTCCTGGCGGGCCCGGTGTCCGGTGCTGAGCGCCACCGGCCCCACTCGCCAGCCTCCGCGCCCGGCGGGTGCGCGGCAAGCGGGGGATCAGGACACTCCGTGCGGCCGGAACTGGATGCTGATCCGCGGGCCCACCGGGCGGGCCGTCTTGGGGATCGCGTGCTCCCAGGTGCGCTGGCAGGAGCCGCCCATCACCACCAGGTCCCCGTGACCGAGAGGATGGCGCACGACCGCCGCGCCGCCGGACCGGGGCCGCAGCGCCAGGGTGCGCGGCTCGCCGACGGAGAGGATCGCCACCATGGTGTCCTCGCGGGCGCCGCGCCCGATCCGGTCGCCGTGCCAGGCCACGCTGTCCCGGCCGTCCCGGTAGTAGCAGAGGCCGAGGGTGCGGAACGGCTCGCCCAGCTCCTCGGCGTAGTGCCGGCTCAGCGCCGCCCGGGCCAGGCCGAGCACCGGGTGAGGCGGCTCGGCCTGCGCCGGGTAGGAGGCCAGCAGGCGTGGGACGTCGACCGTCCGCTCGTACATCTCGCGGCGCTCGGCCCGCCAGGGCACGGTGGTGGCCAGCTGTTCGAAGAGCTCGTCCGCCCCGTGCAGCCAGCCCGGGAGCAGGTCCAGCCAGGCGCCGTCGCCGAGCGGCAGCCGGCGCAGGCCGTCGAGCGGGCCGAGGCGGATGCCGCTGTGGCCCGCGTCGTCGAACAGCGAGGGCTGGAGGTGGACGGTGCCGTGCATGAGGCCAGCGTACGCCGCCATTCGAACATATGCTCGAACAGAAAGGTCCAGGCTTTCGACATGGCGATCAACGGCTTCGGGGTGACCGAGTTCCAGCTGGTGCTGCTGCGCCGGATGGCCGACTTCCAGCCCGGGCTGGTCGAGGAGGCGGTGCGGCGGCTCGGTGCCACCCGGACCTCGATGCGGGAGGCCAACAAGCGCTGGCAGGCGATGGTCCGCGCGCCCCGGTTTCCGCGCGGCGCCGCCCGGTACGCCGCCGTGCTCGGGCCGGCCGAGGCGAGCGTGCCGCGCCGGATCGGGGACCTCGCCTGTGTCGCGCGGCAATGGACGCTACCGCTCTGGCCGGAGCTGCGCTTCGAGATCCTGCTCGGTCCGGCGGAGATCGGCGGGCCGCTGCTGAACGAGTGGCTGGTGCGGGCGGCGGGCGCCCCGGCGCCCGTGCTGCGCACGCTGGCCGACCTCGCGCCGTGGAGCTGCGTGGTGGGCGACGTGGGGGTCGCGTTCCCGCCCGCCGTGCCGCGCGAGGGGAGCGCGCCGACCAGGTTCCGGCTGGACTTCGTGGCGCCGGACGCCGACGGGCGGCTGCGCGCGTGCGAGGCCGACTTCACCTGGGGGCTGCTCCAGGAGGTCCGGCCGGTGGACGGCCGGGGCATGGATATGCCGAGCGATGCAAGGTGATATTCAGTGAATGCCTTCGATTTGCAGGCTAAGTGGCGACTGTGGCAGCCTAATCGCAGACATTGAAGAGTTTTGGCATCGGAAAGTGAAGGATCATGTCGGACGGCGCCCGCGTCATCGTCGGAGTCAGCGGTTCACTGCACAGCCTGACCGCCCTGCATCGGGCGGCCGAGGAGGCCCGGGCCCGGCAGGCCGTTCTGGTCCCGGTGCTCGCCTGGACGCCGGTCGGCGGCGAGCGCAACTACCGCGCCCGGCCGTGCCCGCCGCTGCTGCGGGCCTGGCAGGAGCTTGCCGAGGCGCGGATGGAGGGCGCACTGGAGCAGGCCTTCGGCGGCCTGCCGATCGGCGTGCCGGTGCGGCCGCTGGTCGTGCGCGGCGAGGCCGCGGCGGTGCTGACCGAGCTCGCCGACCGTCCGGGCGACCTGCTGGTGGTCAGCACCGGCGAGCAGGGTGGCCTCCGGGCCCGGACGCGTGGGCTGATGCGCCGCTCGGTCACCCGGCACTGCCTGAAGCGGGCCCGCTGCGGGGTGCTCGCCGTTCCGCCGTCCACGCTGCACGAGGACCTGCGTGCGCTGCACCGCGGCATCGACCTGCGGGAGCTCGTCGCGGCCTGACGGCGCGTCAACTGTGGTGCGTGGTAAGTCCACCCACCACCGTGCGGGTGGGTCGCAGCTCGCGCAGCGCGTCGACCGGGCAGTCCAGCGGATCGAGCGGCCACACCGTGAGGTCGGCGAACGCCCCCGGCCGCAGGCTGCCGCGCACCGCGCTCTCGCCGGTCAGCCGGGCCGCGTTCACGGTGTGCAGTGCGACCGCCTCGGCCCGGCTGATCGCGTGCTCCGGGCCGACCACTCCGGCCGTGGTGCTCCGGGTGGTCATGCCCCACACCGACACCATCGCGCCGTACGGGCCGACCGGGAAGTCCGATCCGCCGGTGATCAACGCGCCCTCGTCCAGCCACTCACGCAGCGGGAAGAGCGCGGCGGTGCGCTCCTCGCCCCACGCCCGCTGCTGGGTGGGCGCGCCGTCGTGCAGCAGCGGATGCTGGACCGTCACCGGGGTGCCGAGCGCGATCGCCCGGGCCCGCTGCTCGGGGCGGGCCAGGCCGCCGTGCTCGACCACCAGCGTGCCGGGCGGCAGGCCGGGGCGCCGCTCGGCCACCTGCTCGAAGACGTCCAGCAGCACGCGCAGCCCGCGGTCGCCCCAGGCGTGCACCCCGACCCGCCAGCCCCGCCCGACCACCCGGTCCACCGCCGCGAGCAGCTCGGCCGGCTCCCAGAGCAGCCGGCCGTGGTAGCACGGCTGCCCTTGGTACGGCTCCTCCACCGCGCCCGCCTCGAAACCGCCGTCGATGCCGAACTTGACGCCCCAGAGGCGCAGTCGGTCGTCGTCCCGGCCGGTGGCGCGCCAGTCGTCCATCCGGTCCAGCAACGCGTCCACCTGCTGCGGCGTGCGGGCGGCGAAGCCGGAGACCAGCGCCCGGACCCGAACGGCGAGGGCGCCCTCGGCCCGGGCGGCGTCCAGCACCGCGAGGTCCTCGACCGGGACCAGGCAGTCGCGGACGGTGCCGATCCCGGTGGCGGCGAAGTCGGCGGAAGCGGCGCGCAGCCCCTCGACCCGCTCGGCGAGGGTGGGGCGCGGCAGCACCCGCTCGACCAGCTCGACCGCCCGGTCGATCAGCCGGCCGGTGAGCCGCCCGCGCCCGTCGCGCTCGATCACACCACCGGGCGGTGCCTCGGTGGACTCGGTGATCCCGGCCAGCCGCAGCGCGGCGGAGTTGAGCACCATGTTGTACGCGCCGCGACGCACCAGCACCGGGTGCTCGGTGGTGGCCGTGTCCAACTCCCCGGTGGTGGGCATCCGTTGCTCGGCCAGCAGCACCTCCTGCCAGTTGACGGTGGTGTGGATCCACTCCCCGGCGGGGGTGCGGGCGGCGCGCTCGCGGATCAGGCCGAGGAACCCGGTGAGGTCACGGGCCCGGTGGACCGGCACGCCGTGGACGCTGTGCCCGGCCAGGATCAGGTGGGTGTGGGTGTCGTCGAAGGCGGGCAGGACGGTCGCGCCCGGGGCGTCCACCACCTCGGTGGCCGGGCCGATCAGGGCGTCCAGCCCGTCGGGCACGGGGGAGAGGGCGGTGATCCGGCCGCCGGTGACGGCGATCGCCCGGCGGGGCGGCTCGCCGGGCACCAGGGTATGCACGGCGGCGGCGCGGATCAGCAGGTCGGCGGGGGTGTGCCGGTTCATGGCCGCTCCTCGTGCGGTGCCGGGTCTCGCGGCACCAGACCGGTGACCTTCTCGACGTAGCGGAGGCTGGGCTCGGCGAGCAGCCCGTGCAGCTCGGTGAACACCGCCCGGGCCGGCACCGCGTTCCAGTCGGCGGGAAGCAGCTGCGCGGGCAGCCCCGGGTCCAGGTACGGCAGCCGGCGCCACCGGGTGAGCATCGGCACGTAGTCGCGGAACGCCTCGGCCGGGTCGACCGGCGACCGTCCGCGCAGCTCCTCGGCGGCCGGGCGCCAGGCGTCGGCGAAGGCCGCGTACTGCGCCTCGATCGCCGGGAGGTCCCACCAACTCGCCACCGCGGTGGGGAGGTCGGCGAAGCCGGCGTACTCGGCGGAGAGGAACAGATGGACGTAGGCGCTCAGCCCGAGCCGGTCCAGCAGCCGGCGGGCGTCCGGCAGCAGCCGGGCGGGCGCCAGCCAGACCCCGGGGGCGGCGTTGCCGAAGCCGAGCCAGCTCAGCCGGGAGCGCAGCTGGTGGCGGTGGGCGCGGGCGGACTCGGGCACCGAGAAGACCGCCACCACCCAGCCGTCGGCGAGTTCGGCGGGCTCCAGGCTGTGGAAGATCCGCCGGTCGCCCTCCTCGAAGACCGGCTCCATCGCCCGGGCGAGCCGGTAGCCGGTCCCCGCGCGGCGCTCCTGGAGCAGGGTGCCGGCCTTCTTCAGCCGGGACGTCGCCGAGCGGACGGCCGGGCCGTCGACGTCCAGCTCGGCCAGCAGCGCGATCAGGTCGGCGATGGATATCCAGCCGCCGAGGCGGCGGACGAACTCGCCGTAGACGGTGTGGATCAGGGAGCTCGGCCGAGGTGTGCTCTCGGACATGCGCGGGCCCTCCTCCCCGGCGACTGGTGGCGATCATAACGAGAGTGCCGGTCCGGGGGCGCGGAATCCTGCGCTTCCCGGGCGGCCGGGCGGTCGGGGCGGGTCCGACGGTTCCCGCGCGGCGCGAACCGTCGGACCCGCCCTATGCGTAGGCGCCGGAGAGCAGGTGTCCGGCGCCGGGGGCGAAGGCGGGCAGACCGAGGGCCCGCAGGAGCTGGTGGGCGGTGCAGACGGCGGCCGAGACCACCGGTTTGCCCAGTTGCTGCTCGGCCTCCTCGACGGCGGACAGCGAGGGCAGCTGCACGCAGGCCGAGAGCACCACCGCGTCCGCCTCGGCGTACGCGAGAGCGCGGGCGATCGCGGGCAGCAGGGCCGGGTCGTGGGCGGCGACGTCCAGGTTGTCGGCGATCTCCAGGGCGGCGTGATCGAGCACCTCGATGCCCTCCGCGGCGAGGTACTCGACCACCGTCCGGGCCAGCGGCCGCAGGTACGGGGTGACCATGGCGACCTTCGCGGCCCCGAGTTCGCGCAGCCCGGCGACCAGGGCACCGGCGCTGGTGACCACGGGCGCGGGGGCGCCGTTCTCGACGGTGCGCAGGTGCAGCCGCCGTTCGGCCTCGCGGTGGTAGCCGGGGCCGGTGGCCATCACGGCGACCAGGCAGGCGTACCCGATCACGTCCATCCGGGCATCCGAGAGCTCGGCGGCGCAGCGGTCGGACTCGGCGTCCATGGCGCGCAGTTGCTCGGGGGTGACCCTGGTCATCCGCATCCGGCTGGAGTGGAAGGTGAACCGCTCGGGGGCGACCGCCTCGCGGGCCCGCAGCAGGGCGGGGACCTCGGTCTCCATGGTGACGTTGGAGCTCGGGACGATCTGGCCGATCCGGTAGGTGGTCATCGGTTGCGGGCCCCCTTCGGTGGGCGTCGATCGGTCAGCGGGCGTCGATCACCGGGTTGGCGAGCGTGCCGATCCGTTCGATGGTGGCCTCGACCAGGTCGCCGGGCTGGAGGAACTGCGGGGGCACCATCCCGGCGCCGACGCCCGAGGGGGAGCCGGTGGCGATCACGTCGCCCGGTTCCAGGGTGACGCCGGAGGAGATGTCGGCGATCAGCCGGGCGACGCCGAACAGCATGTGGCGGGTGTTGGAGTCCTGCCGCAGTTCGCCGTTGACCTTCAGCGAGAGGTCGAGCCGCTGCGGGTCGGGGATCTCGTCGGCCGTCACCACGACCGGGCCGAACGGCGCGTAGCTGTCCTGGCCCTTGGAGAAGAACCACTGGCCGGAGCGGCGCTGGTCGCGGGCGCTGACGTCGTTGACGATGCTGTAGCCGAACACGTGCCGCAGGGCGTCCGCCTCGGCCACCCGGAAGGCCGTTGCGCCGATCACCACGGCGAGTTCGCACTCCCAGTCGAGCTGCTTGGTGAGGTCGGCGTTGTGCAGGATGGGCCCGCCCGGGCCGGTGACGGCGGTCGAGGGCTTGCCGAACAGCACCGGACGGTCGGGCAGTTCGCGGTCGGTGTCCAGCGTGCGGTGCGACTCGGCCACGTGTTCCACGTAGTTGAGGCCGACGCCGACGATCTTGCCGGGGCGCAGTGGCGCGCACAGCGAGACCTCGGCGAGCGGCCTGGTGGCCGGGGCCCCGGCGAGCAGTTCGCGGGCGGTGGCCAGGGCGGGCCCGCCGGCGCGGATCAACCCCAGGAGATCGGGGGGAAGTCGGGCTCCGGCGGCGGTGGCGAGGACGGCCAGGTCGGCGACCCGGTCGCCGTCGAGCCGGGCGCCGAGTCGCGGGGTGTCGGCGCCGTCGGCGCGGAAGGTCAGCAGGTGCATGGCGGTGGGGCTCCTGGTCAGGCGGTGGTGGTGGGCTGGTGCCCGTCGGGGTGGGCCTCCTCGCGGTACAGGCCGAGCGAGTGCATCACCGGGAAGTCGTCGAAGGAGAACAGGCAGGCGTCCTCGCCCTGGTCGAGGTTCGCGTGCTCGTGCCAGGCCCAGGACGGGACGACGAAGATGTCCCCCTGCTGCCACTCGAAGCGCCGGCCGGCGATCACCGAGGCGCCGCGGCCCTTGGCCGCGGTGTACACCACCGAGCCGGTGTGCCGGTGGGCGCGGGTGGCCTGGCCCGGGCGCAGCAGTTGCAGGTGGGCGGACATGGTCGGCATCACCGGGCCGCCGGTGACCGGGTTGGTGTACTCCATGATCACGCCGTCGTAGGGCGATCCCTCGGCGGCACGGGCGAGCCGGCACAGTGCGTGGTAGCTGGGTTCCCAGGGCCAGCCGAACAGCGGCGAGTAGGGCCGGGTCCACTTCTCGGCGCCGTACGGCAGCAGGTTGCCGCCGTAGCTGAGCAGCGAGGAGTTGATGACCGGCCCCGGCCGCTGGTACAGCTCCGGGTGGACCTCGTAGAAGTTGGCGTCGAGGGTGTTGACCAGCGGGATGTCCAGGCCGTCCTGCCAGATCACCGGCGCGTCGTCGGCCTCGTTGCCGTGCTCGTGCCAGGTGTTGTTCGGGGTGATCGCGAAGTCGCGCGGGCCGACCCTGAGCTTCTGCCCGTCCACGACGGTCCAGGCGCCGGTGCCCTCGTGGACGAAGCGCAGCGCGGAGGCCTGGTGGCGGTGCGCGGTCATCGCCTCGCCGGGGCCCATGATCTGCAGGCCGGTGTACAACAGTCCTACGGCGGCGCTCAGTTCGCGGCGGCCGGGGTTCACCAGCATCACCACCCGGCGGCCGGCGTCGTCGGCCTTCACCAGCGGCAGCGCCTTGCGCACCAGCGGGCGGAGGTCGGCGTAGCGCCAGAGCACCGGGACGGACTTCGGCTGCGGGTACCAGGGCTCGATCTCGTTCGCGACCGTCCACAGGGCGCCGGCCTCGTGTTCGGCCAACTCCTCGTAGTATGCGCGCAGTTCCGGGCTGTCGGTGACTCTGGACCGGCCGATCCGGTCGTCGTCGTGCTCGGGGGAGCGTTCGGGTCCGGTCATGCCTCCTCCTCGGGGAACACCAGCGGTCGCAGCGGGCGGTTGTCCACGTGCAGCCGGAAGACGTCGAAGCGGTTGTAGTGGCCGACGATGTCGTGCATCTGCTTGGGCTGGATGCAGCGGCCGAGGTCGATCTCGGCGTAGACGACGCCCTCCTCGTCCACCAGCGGTTCGGTGACGGCGCGGCCGTCCGGGCCGAAGATCCCGGACAGGGCGCTGTGCGGGCGGGCGAGCTGCTTGCGGACCTGCGGGTCGTCGCCGGCGAGCAGGTCCACCATCTCGGGCGAGACGGTGGAGCAGGAGACGACGGAGAACACCTTGCCCTCGAAGCAGTGGGCGGCGGTGCGCAGTGCGATCGAGTCCGCCATGTCGTAGTCCTCCGGGCCCACCGGCAGTGCGATGTAGCAGGCGGCGTGGACCAGTTCGCCCTGTGCCAGCAGGGTGAAGCGGGCCAGCGGATTGGTGTTCTCGCCGCAGGCCAGCGCGCCGAGCGGGCCGACGGTGGTGGGGTGCACCGTGAGGGTGCTGCCGTCGCCCTGCGCCCAGGTCAGCTTCTCGGCCCAGGTCGGCATCAGCTTGCGGTGCACGCTGAGCAGTTCGCCGTTCGCGTCGATGATCAGCAGGGTGTTGTACAGCAGTCCGAGGCTGTGCCGGCCGCGTTCGTTGATCCCGATCACCAGCACCACTCCGGCCTGCCGGGCGGCGGCGCACAGGGTGTCGACGTACGGGCCGGGGACGTCCACGGCGGCCCGGTACAGGCGCTCGTACCAGGGCGAGCCCTGCACCGGGTTCATCGTCCAGTTCCAGTACGGGTAGCCGGGCACGAAGACCTCGGGGAAGACCACCAGTTCGGCGCCGTGCCGGGCCGCCTCGTGGATCAGCGCGACGGCCTTGTCGACGGTGGCGGCCGGGTCCAGGTAGACCGGGGCGGCCTGGACGGCGGCGGCGGTGAAGCGGGGCAGGTGGGGCATGGTTCCTCGTCACTCCTCGGGAAGGGGTGGTGACCAGCGGCGGTGGACGGGCGCGGGCGGCTCGCGCAGCAGGTGCAGGCGCGGGGCGACCCGGTCGGCGTTCGGGCCCGGCGGTTTGCGGCTGCCCGCCCGCCAGGGCTCGGGCCAGCGGGCGCCCGGACCGGTGTGGCCCCGCTCGGTGGCGGCGTGCAGCGTCCAGAGCGGGTCGTACAGGTGGGCCCGGCCGACCGCGACCAGGTCGGCCCGCCCGGCCAGCAGGACGGAGTCGGCGTCGTCGTACCCGGAGATCGCGCCGACCGCGACGGTCGGCAGGCCGGTGGCGGTGCGGACCAGCTCGGCGAAGGGTGTCTGGTAGCCGCGCCCGTACGGTGGCCGCTGGTGCGCCACCACCTCGCCGGTGGAGACGTCCAGCGCGTCCGCCCCGGCCGCGGCGAGCGCGCGACAGATCGCCACGGTCTCCTCCTCGGTGGTGCCGCCGGGCGCCCAGTCGCTTGCCGAGATCCGCACCAGCAGCGGCCGTCCGGCCGGCCAGACGGCGCGTACCGCCGTCAGCACCTCCAGCGGTAGCCGCAGCCGGTGGGTGAGCGGGCCGCCGTAGTGGTCGGTGCGGTGGTTGGTGAGCGGGGAGAGGAAGGAGGAGAGCAGGTGACCGTGGCCGAACTGGAGCTCCAGCACGTCGAAGCCGGCCCGGGCGGCCCGCTCGGCGGCGGCCGCGAAGTCGGCGGTGACGGCGGCCGATTGGATGTCGTTCGCCTCGTGCGGCACCGGGCTGTCGGCGTCCCAGGGGATGGCCGAGGGGGCGATCAGCGGCCAGCCGCCGGCGAGCGGGCGCCCGATGCCGTCGGGGCCGGGAGCGGTGGACGCGCCCCGGCGGCCGGCGTGGGTCAGCTGGATGCCGAGCGGGGTGTCGCTCACCGACCGGACGGCGTCGCGAAGTTGGCGCCAGGCGGCCTCCTGGTGGTCGGTCCACAGGCCCGGGCACCGATCGGTGGCCCGGCCCTCGGGGCTGACCGCGGTCATCCCGGCGAGCACCAGCCCCGCGCCGCCGAGCGCGTGCCCGGTCAGCTGGGCCCGGTCGAAGCCGCTGGGCAGCGCGTCGGGGGAGGTGAAGGTGGCGAGCGGGGGCACCACGACGCGGTTGCGCAGCTCCAGCGCTCCCAGCCTCAGCGGCAGGAACATCGGCGGCGTCCCGGGCGAGCCGCCGAAGGCGGTGTCCACGGCGTCCACGAAGGCCGGGTCGCGGGCCCGCAGGCTGCCGTAGGTGACTCTCCGGCTGCGGGTGAGCAGGTTGAAGGCGAACTGGTCGGCGCCCTGCCCGGCCCGCCGCCCGATGGTCTCGAACCACTCCAGGCTGGCCTGTGCGGCGCGCTGGGTGGACTCCACCACCGGGCGCCGCTCGGCCTCGTAGCCCGCCAACGCCTCCTCCAGGGTGGGCTGTTCACTCAGTGCGGCGGCCAGGGCGAGGGCGTCCTCCAGGGCGAGCTTGGTGCCCGAGCCGATCGAGAAGTGCGCGGAGTGCGCGGCGTCGCCGAGCAGGACCACGTTGCGGTGGCGCCAGCTCGCGTTCCGCACCGTGGTGAAGCGGATCCAGCGGGAGGCGTTGGGGATCAGCCGGTGGCCGTCCAGGTGCCCGGCGAGCAGCTCCGCGCAGCGCCGTACGCTCGCCAGGTCGCTCTCGCCGCGCGCCGGCTCCCGTGCGGCGAGGGCCTCGAAGCCCGCGCGGCGCCAGGCGTCCGCGGCCGCCTCGACGATGAAGGTCGAGCGGGTGGCGCTGTACGGGTAGGCGTGGACCTGGAGCACGCCGAAGTCGTACTGCTCGACGATGAAGGTGAAGGCCTCGAAGACCTTGTCGGTGGCGAGCCACATGTAGCGGCAGTGGCGCTCGTCCAGTTCGGGGCGGAAGCTCTCCGGGTGGGCGGCCCGGGTGCCGGAGCGGATGCCGTCGGCGGCCACCACCAGGTCGTACTCGGCGGCCAGCCGGTCGACGGGCGGGGCCGGGGTGCGGTAGCGCACGTCCACCGCCAGCTCGGCGCAGCGCTGTTGCAGGATGGCGCGCAGCCGGTTGCGGTCCAGGGCGGCGAAACCGTGGCCTCCACTGGTGCGGACCTCGCCCGCGTAGCGGATGTCGATGTCGCTCCAGCGGGCGAACTCGGCGCTGATCGCGGCGAAGACGCGCGGGTCGGCCCGGGCGATGCCGTCGAGGGTCTCGTCGGAGAAGACCACGCCGAAGCCGAACTCGTCGTCCCGGGCGTCCCGTTCGAAGACGGTGAGCTCCCGGCCGGGTGCCAGCTGCTTGGCCAGGGCGGCGAAGTAGAGCCCGCCGGGGCCGGCGCCGATCACCGCGATCCGGCGGGCTGTGGAGGTGGCGGCCTCGTTCATGCGACCACCTCGGGCTGCTGCGGCCCGGCCTCCGCCAGGGTGCGGCGGACCTGCGTGGGCCACGGCTCGGCACCCCCGGCGTGCGGCGCGGCGTGCACCACCGACATCCGCCCGCTGGCGGCCAGCCCGTGCGGGCCGTGCACCTCGAAGGCGTAGTGCAGCGAGGAGCCGCCGACCCGGACCACCCGCAGCTCGGTGCGGACCAGGTCGCCGAACCAGAGCCGCTCGCGGTAGTCGGCCTCGAAGTGCACCCGGGGTATCCGCCCGAACAGCTCGGCCAGCCCGAGCCGGCGCAGCAGGGCGGCCTCCGCCGCCTCGGCCCAGCGCTGCACGGCGGAGAAGTGGTAGTGCCCGGCGGCATCGGTGTCGGACCACTCCACCCGGCGCTCGACGGTGACGCTGGCCGGGGTCAGCGCGGCCCGTCGGCGCAGTTCGGCGCGGTGCAGCTTGCCGGTCGCGGTGCGCGGCAGCTCGGGCACGAACTCGACCGTCCGCGGGTACTTGTACGGCGCGATGGTGCGCTTGACGTGCTCCTGGAGCCCGTGCGCCGTCTCCGGCGCGGCGGATACGCCCGCACGCAGCACCACGTACGCCTTGACCACCGCGCCGCGCCGCTCGTCCGGCGCGCCGACCACCGCGCAGTCGGCCACGTCGGGGTGGGCGGCGAGCGCCTGTTCCACCTCGGGCCCGGCGATGTTGTAGCCGGCCGAGACGATCATGTCGTCGTTGCGCGCCCGGAACCAGAAGTAGCCGTCGCTGTCCCGGACGTAGGTGTCGCCGGTGACGTTCCAGCCGCCGCGGACGTACTCCCGCTGGCGCTCGTCGTCCAGGTAGCGGCAGCCGGTCGGGCCCTTGACGGCGAGCAGCCCGGGCTCGCCGTCGGGCACCGGGCGGCCCTGCCCGTCCAGGACCGTGGCCCGGAAGCCGGGGACGGGCCGGCCGGTGGATCCGGGGCGGCTGTCCCGGTCGGCGGCCGAGACGAACACGTGGAGCAGCTCGGTGGCGCCGATGCCGTCGATCAGCCGCTGTCCGGTGGCCGCGTGGAAGGCCTGCCAGACGGCGGCGGGCAGCGGCTCGCCCGCGGAGACGCAGCGTCGCACCGCGGCCAGCCGGTCGGCCAGGCCGGCGGCCAGGATCGCCCGGTAGGCGGTCGGCGCGGTGAACAGCACGCTCACCCCGTGCCGGCGGACCTGTTCGGCGAGCTGTTCGGGGGTGGCCTGTTCCAGCAGGAGGCTGGCGGCGCCCGCCCGCAGAGGGAAGACCAGCAGGCCGCCGAGGCCGAAGGTGAAGCCGAGCGGAGGGGTTCCCGTGAAGAGGTCCTCCGAGGTGGGGCGGAGCAGGTGCCGGGAGAAGGTGTCGGCGATGGCGAGCACGTCGCGGTGGAAGTGCAGGGTGGCCTTGGGGCGGCCGGTGGTGCCGGAGGTGAAGGCGATCAGCGCGACGTCGTCGGCGGCGGTCGGGACGGCGGGGAAGCCGGTGGGCTTGGCGGCGCAGCGGGCGGTGAGGTCCTCGGGGCCGGTGCCGCCGTAGCGCAGGACGCGCAGGCCGGGGGTGCGCGCCCGGTCCAGCTCGTCCAGGAACCGGTGGTCGCACAGGGCGAGGACGGGCCTGGCGATGCCGTGCAGCTCGGTCAACTCGGCGGCGCGCAGCAGCGGCATGGTGGTGACGGCCACCCCGCCGGCCTTCAGCACGCCGAGCCAACAGGCCGCCAGCCAAGGGGTGTTGGGGCCGCGCAGCAGGACCCGGTTGCCGGTGACGAGGCCGAGGTCCTCGGTCAGCAGACGGGCGATCCGGTCGGCGTGGTCGCGCAGCTCGCCGTAGGACCAGTGCCCGGTGGGGGTGAGCAGGCAGCGGCGGTCCGGGCCGAGGCGTTCGATGGTGTCGTCGAGCAGGGCGGCGGCGCAGTTCAGGCGGTCGGGATAGGCCAACTCCGGGAGTTCGAAGAGGAGTTCCGGCCACTGATCGAAGGGTGGGAGGTGGTCTCGACAGAACGTGTCCACGTGCGCTGAGGGGGAGAGCTCCATGGGCGGGCACCTCGTCGTGCGAGCGGGGAGTGAGGCCAGTATGGCGGGTCGGTGACGTGAGTCAAGAGAGCGATACATGCATTCGGGCGACGGCCCCGCCGGCGCTCCCCGGGTGGCCCGGCTCCGCGCCGGCGCCCGCTGCGGCCGGGTGGCGCGGTCCATGGCTTCGACGGTGGGCGGCGCCGGGGCGGCCCGGTGTGGGCCTGGACCCACGACGGGGTGGGGCCGGCCACACTCCTCGGCCGACCCGGGCAGCGACGGGCTCCGCGGGGTGCAGAGTGGGAGCATCGAACGAAGAGCGAGGGGCGGGGGCAGTGAGACAGCCGGTTTCATGGGTCGAACGCGTGGGGGTGGGGTTCGTCCGGGCGTGCGCGGTGGCGGCCGTCACCCTGCTGATCCCGGCGGTGTGGGCCGCCGCCGTGGCCCTGGGCATCCGGTGGGGCCCGGCCAACCCGTGGTCGTGGCTGCTGCCCGTGGTGCTGGTGGGCACGGGCACGCTCGCGCTGGCCCGTCCGGTCTGCCGGGCGGTCCGCTTCCTGGTCGAGCGGTGGACCGGCACCGCCGTCCCGGCCGGCTACCGGACGGCCGGGCCGGTCACCCGGATGTCCACCGGCCACTGGTGGAACGGGTACGCGTACGAGCGCAGCCGCCGGGACGCCGTCATGGACCAGTCCTGGCGGCTCTGGTGGAGCGACCCGGCCACCTGGCGTGACCTGCGGTTCACCGGGATCGCCCCGTTCGCGGCGGGCCTGGCCGCGGCGCTCCCGCCGGCCGCGGCGGCGGTGGCGGTGCTCGGACTGCTCCGGCCGGAGCCGGTGGCCCGGG
>NZ_JAHSQD010000018.1 GCF_020103755.1 Streptomyces sp. LS1784 | reverse complement strand
GGCGGGCCGGGTGCTCGGGGCCGACGAGGTCGCCGCCGCCTGCGCGGCGCAGGCCGACGCGCACGGGCCGCAAGCGGTGCCCGAGGTGTGGCCCGCCGCGCAGGTGGCGTACTCCATCTTCACCTCCGGCTCGACGGGCCTGCCCAAGCTGGTGAACGTCGGCCACGCCGGTGTCGAGAACCTCTGCCGCGCCCAGACCCGGCTCTTCGGCGTGCGCCCCGGCGACCGGATGCTGCAGTTCTCCTCGCTGTCCTTCGACGCCTCCGTCGCCGAACTCCTGGTGGCGCTGTACGCGGGCGCGACGCTGGTGGTACCGGGCTGGGACGGCGGTTCGTGGCTCGGCGCGGTGGGCCGCCACCTGCGCGAGCACGGCTGCGACATCATCACCCTTCCGCCGTCGGTGTACGCCCGGCTGGACGAGGAGGCGCGCAAGGCGATCGGCACCGTCGTGTTCGCCGGCGAGGCCCTGTCCGAGGTGGAGTTCCGCGCGGCCCTGCGCTACAGCCGCGTGCTGAACGCCTACGGCCCGACCGAGGGGACGGTGTGCTTCAGCGTCGCCGAGCCGTCCCGGTTCGCGTCCACGGTCGGCCGGCCGATCGACGGGTACACCGCCCGGGTGTACGACGCCGAGCGCGGCACGTACGCCGAGAGCGGCCGGGGCGAGCTGGTCATGGTGGGCGCCGGGGTGGCGCTCGGTTACGAGGGCCGGTCCGTGGACGAGCCGGGGCCGTTCACCACCGTCGACGGCCGACCCGCCTACCACACGGGTGACGAAGTCGAGCTGCACGACGGCGAGTTGTCCTACCTGGGCCGGATGGACGAGCAGATCAAGCGCCTCGGCCACCGGATCGGCCTGTCCGGGCTGGGCGGCTGGCTCGCCCAGCTGCTGGAGGCTTCCGTGGTGTTGATGGCCGAGGACGGCGCGCTGGTGATGGCGCACACCGCGGTGGACCGGCCCGAGGCGGAGCTGCGGACCTGGCTGAGTGAGCTGCTGCCGCCGTGGGAGATGCCGGACGTCCTGCTCGCGCTGCCCGAACTCCCCGTCACCGACCACGGCAAGGCGGACCGGGCGGCGCTGCGGGACCTGTTGCGGCAGGTCCGGGAGCACCGGGACGAGCAGCGGGCGGACAGCCCGGAGCCGGCCGGCGGAGACGAGACGGAGACCGTCCGCGCCATCGCCGAACGGGTCCTCGGCACCGCCCTGGACCCGGCCGTCTCGATCTTCGACGCGGGCGGGAACTCGCTCGCGCTGGTGCGGATCCAGGTGGCGCTGAGCGAGGTCTTCGGCGAGGACGCCGTGCAGACCGTGTTCGACCTGCTCAACTACGACTTCACCGTCGACGATTTCGTGACCGGCCTGCGCGGCCTGTCCGGGGCGCCGGACTCGCCGGACGGGCCGGAGGCGGGCCTCGAAGCACCCGCGCCACAGTCCCCGCCCGAGGAACGGGTCGCCGCCGCCGTCACCGCGGAGCTGGCCGCGTTCCGGACGGCGCTTGAGGGCCTGCGCCCGGCCTCGGGGGGCGCGGTACAGCGTCCCGTGGTGGTCACCGGCGCCGTCACCGCGGAGCTGGCCGCGTTCCGGACGGCGCTTGAGGGCCTGCGCCCGGCCTCGGGGGGCGCGGTACAGCGTCCCGTGGTGGTCACCGGCGCCGGCGGTTTCATCGGCGGACACGTGCTGGACCGGCTCCTCGGCAGCGGCCGGCGGATCGTCGTGGTCACCACCAGCGACCCGCGGGAGCTGGTGTCGCGCCACCGTGCGCGCTTCGAGCGGGATCCCGCGGACTTCGCCGGGGTCGAGTTCCTCGGCTACCAGGACATCGAGGCGATCGCCGAGGGTGCCGTCGAGGCGGACGCGCGCTGGGGTGCCGTGGTTCACTGCGGCTACCAGGTCAACCATCTTCTGCCGCTGGAGCGGCAGTTGAACGGCAGCGTCGCCGCCACCCGAGGCCTGGTGCGGGCGGCCGCCGCCCGGGACGCGCAGCGCTTCGTGTTCCTGTCCGCGGCCTCGGTCGGGCCGCAGTTCGTCCCGCTGACCCCGCAGGCGCTGACCGCGGTCCGGGACCCGTACTCGCAGTCGAAGTTCGTGGCCGAGACGTACATCGACGCGCTGGAGGGCGAGCGCTGCGGTGTCGATCTGCTGCGCGCCGGGCTGGTGTACGGGCACACCGCCCGGGAGGGCGGCTTCCTGGAGCGGGACGTGTTCGCGCAGATGCTGCGGCTGTCGCTGCGGCACGGCATGCTGCCCCGCCTGGACCGGCTCGTCCCGGTCTGCCACGTCTCCGACGTCGCGGACGCCCTGCTGTCCGCGGCCGCCTCGGACGGGGCGGGTACCCGTGAGGTACTCGTCCACCGCACCTACGACCCCGACCAGCTGCGGGACGAACTCGGCCTCGGCGAAGCCCGGTCGGTGAGCCCGCAGGAGTGGCTGAACGCCATGACGGAGGACGCCACCGCCGACGTCCGGATCCTGGCCGGGCTGCGGGTGTCGCTGGGCGAGGCGGGCACGGGCGAGGCGGTCCGCACCACGGACCGGCCGATCATCAGGGAACTCCGACTCACCCACCTGGGAGCGTAGCGAATGGACACCGAGAAGGGCTGGTGCCGGGGCAAGCCCCTCGATGCCGCCGTCATCGAGGACGAGATCAAGGCCAGGACCGAGCTGCGGGCGGGCGACTTCTCCCGCTGGGAGCAGCCCGGGGGCCACTGTCTGCGGGAGGAGCTCACCGGCCGGCCCGAGCGGATCTTCGTGTTCCGGGTCGGGGCGCGGTGGTACGCCGGGTACAAGACGATCTCCGACTACGTCCTGGACCAGGACATGCCGGGCCTGCTGTGCAGCCGGGTGCACTGGTACAACGTCGTCGGCGAGGTGGAGTCGATCCGCACCTCGATCGGCGACGCGCGGGTGGTCTTCCGCCCGCTGGACGAGTCCGCGCGCCAGGTGGCGTTCGAGGCGATCACACCGCTCACCGAGCTCGTCCACCCGTTCACCAAGCAGCGGGAAGCGGGGCGGGAGAAGACCAGCCCGCCCGACGGCTGGCAGGTCAGCGAGGAGCGGGACGCCTTCCTGAGCCTGGGCGAGGACCACATCCGCCGCTACACCAGGGAACTGTTCGGCCCGGTGTTCGGCGCTCTCACCGAGGACGTCCTCGCCTATGACCCGGCCTGCTCGACCGGTCGCTTCCTGTCCGACTTCGCGAGCCTCGATCCGGCCCGGATCAGGACCGTCGGCCAGGACCTGAGCCTGCAGATGGCCGAGTTCGCCCAGCGGCGTCTGGAGCGGGTGTACCAGGGCGACGCCATGAACCCCAGGCCGGAGCCCGGCAGCGTCGACATCCTCTTCAGCCGCTTCCTCAACGCGGAGGTGGTCTCCACGGCCCAGGCGCGGGAGATCCTGCCGCGCCTGGTGGCCACGCTGCGCCCGGGCGGCACGATGGTGCTGCTCGGCCACACGCCCCTGCTGCTCGACGCCTTCGACCTGCGAGGGGCGGGACTGCGGGTGCGGCAGACCACCGCCCGGCAGGAGGACTACGTCTTCCAGTACTACGTCGGTGAACTCGGAGACTGATGTGACCCTGTCCCTGAAGCGGAACGTCATCGCCGAGCCGGCCGTGGCCGGGTGGTACGCCTGGTCGTACCTGCTGCCGCCGCAGACGCTGGCGAAGTACCTGAAGAACCACTACCGGAGCATCGTCGAGTCCTACCTGGAGGATCCCGGGGCGCACCGCACCGCGCTGAAGCAGGCCCGCTTCCAGGGCGGCCCGTTCGTGCACGAGCAGGGTGAGGACGCGTACGGGAAGATCGAGCACTGGTACCAGGACGCCCGCGAGCAGTACGCTCCGCTGCTCGAACTCGCCGACGCCATCGACGAGTTGGAGCAGGAGATCCTGCCCGGTCTGACCGGGGCGACGACGGAGGCGGTGTACCGGAAGCTGCCCGAGCCGCTGGCCGGCCGTGTGGAGCTGTTCTACGGGCGGGACAACCGCACGCCCGACTACCGGTTCATCGAGCCGCTGCTCTACGCCTCCCGCCACTTCACCCCCGGCCTGCAGCAGGTCCGGTTCTCCCGCGTCACCGAGGACGCCCGGAGCTTCGCCCTCACCACGCCCGTGCTCGAATACACCCCCGAGCAGCTGCTGGTGACCGTTCCGCTGGACTCGCCGCTGCTGGACGCGGTCTTCCGCGGCGGCCTCACCCCCGAGGAGCTGGACCGGATCGGCGCGGACCTCGGCCTGACGGGCGAGCGCGCGCAGACCTTCCGGTCCTTCTTCGAGGAGGACCCGGACCCGTCCGGCTCCCGGCCGGACGGCAGTGGCGAGGACGTCATCGAATACCTCGGCCACGCCTGCGTGTTCGTGCGGCACCGGGGTACCACGTTCCTGGTCGACCCGGTGGTCAGCTACAGCGGCTACGAGCACCGGAGCGACGGCAGGTTCACCTTCGACGACCTGCCCGAGCGCATCGACTACGTGATGATCACTCACAACCACCAGGACCACATGCTCCTGGAGACCCTGCTCAAGATCCGGCACCGGGTCGGGCGGGTGGTCATCGCGAAGTCCGCCAACTCCAGCCTGGTGGACCCGGACCTGAAGCGGATCCTGGGCGTGCTCGGCTTTCCGGACGTGGTGGAGCTGGACGACCTGGACTCCCTCGACACCCCTGGCGGCGCCATCACCGCGCTGCCCTTCCTCGGGGAGCACGGCGACATCCGGATCCGCACCAAGTGCGGCTGGCTGCTGGACCTGGACGGCACCCGGGTGCTGTTCGCCGCGGACTCCACCAACGTCTCGCCCCACCTGTACGCCCAGGTGGCGGCGGCGGTGGGCCCGGTGGACACCGTGTTCATCGGGATGGAGAGCGTGGGCGCTCCGGTCAGCTGGCTGTACGGGCCGCTGTTCCCCGAGAGGCTGGAGCGCCGGGTGGACGCGGGCCGCCGCCTCAAGGGCAGCAACTTCGAGCAGGCGGCGGCGATCGTGGACACCCTCCAGGCCCGCTCGGTCTACGTGTACGCGATGGGCCAGGAGCCCTGGTTGGGAGCGGTGATGTGCATCGAGTACGACGAGTCGCACCCGGCGATGGTCGACAGTGACAAGCTGGTCGGCTACGTCCGGGAGCGGGGCGGCACCTCCAAGCGGCTGTTCCTCCACGAGTCGATCGCGGTGCGGCCGTGAAGCCGGGCAGGCAGCACGTCGTCCACGTCGGCTTCCACGCCTCGGAGGCCCACACCGTCGACTTCGAGGCCGACCACGTGACCGCCGTGATGGCGCGCGGCAGCGCCGAGCGGCTGCCCGCCGAGCTGGCGTCCCGGTTCGCCCGGATCGCCGTCCTGGACCTGCCGGACGCGGACCCGAACGACCTGGACACGTACGATCGCGCCGCGGACCGCATCCGTGACCTGGTGGCCGGCCTGGCCGCCGAGTTCGGGCCCCCCGCCGCGGTCGTGGGGCTGTACGAGCACACCACGCTGCCGGCCGCGCGGCTGCGCGAGCACTTCGGGGTACCCGGCACGACCGTGCGCACGGCCACCCTGTGCCGGGACAAGGTGCCGATGAAGCACGTGCTGGCGCAGGCCGGCGTGCCGGTGCCGCGCCACCTGGCCGTCGGGCCGGACACGGCGTTCACCGAACTGGAGCGCTTCGCGAGCGGGTTGACGGGGCGGGTCGTGCTCAAGCCGCGCAGCCAGGGCGCGAGCATCGGGGTGCGGATCCTCGACGAAGGCGCCGCGCTGCTGGCCCTCGCCGCGGCGGGTGGCATCGAACCGGGCCACGAGGCCGAGGAGTTCATCGACGGGGCGATCTACCACATCGACGGGGTGGTGCGCGACGGCACGCTGCGCTGGTTCTGCGCCTCCCGCTACCTGGACACCTGCTTCGACTTCCAGCACGGGGACAGCCCGCTGGCCGCGGTGACCGAGGACGACCCCGCGCTCGCGGAGCGGATGCGGGAGTTCACCGCGACGGTGGTCCGCGTCCTGGGGCTGACGGACAGCGTGATCCACCTCGAACTGTTCCACACCCCCGCGGACGAGCTGGTCTTCCTGGAGATCGGCAACCGGTTCGGCGGCGCCGGCATCTCCTGGCACCAGCGCACGGTCTTCGGCGTCGACCTGGCGCGGGAAGCGGTGCTGGCCTGCCTCGGCAGGCCCTCGGAACTGCCGTCCGCCCCCACCACGATGCTGGACCACCGGGAACCGGGCGCCTCCGGATGGCTGTACATGCCGTTGCCCGGGAGGAAGCTCGGCCGGGTCGTCGAGGTCACCGCACCCGAGGACCTGCCCGGCGCGGTGCTGGCCGCCGACCTCCCCGCGGTGGGCGAGGTGCTGCGGGCGAGCGGCAACGTCTGGCCCAACGGCGGGAGGTTCCTGGTCGTCGGGGAGTCCATGCGCGCGGTGGAGCTGAGCATGGCGCAGATCGTCCACACCTACACACTCACCACGAAGACGGGAGACGAGTGATGGCGCGAAAGAAGCTGGGCACACACATCGGGGTGGTCGTCGACGACTACCGGCTGGACCCGGCCGACCCCGGACTCCGCGACTTCGTGCTGGAGTTGCTGCTGCAGCACAAGGCGGTGTTCTTCAAGAGCCAGCACCTCGACCGGCACACCTTCGCGAAGGTGGCGCAGCTGATCGGCAAGACCGAGGTGCACCCCTTCCGGACCGAGGACGAGCCGGCGGTGGTGGGCATCTCCCCGTTCCAGCCGTACCACGAGTACCCGGAGATCACCGGCATCTACCACGACGCGAAGGTCACCGGAAACCTCAACTCCTGGCACAGCGACCTCAACTGGCGGGCCGTGCCGACCTTCGCGTCGATCCTGAGGGCCGTTCAGATCCCGCCCCGGGGCGGCGACACCTGCTGGGCGAACATGGGCAAGGCCTTCGACTCGCTCAGCGACTCGGTGCAGAAGGAGCTGGAGGAGCTCCGGATCGTCCACGACTGGGTGCAGATCTACCGTTCCGCCTTCGTCGACCACGAGGACGTGCTGCGCCAGCTGCAGGAGAAGTACCCGCCGCAGTCCCACCCGCTCGTGCTCACCCACCCGTTCACCGGTGAGAAGATACTGTTCTCCAACAAGGTCTCCGGCGTCCGCATCGAGGGCGTGAGCGCCGAGGAGAGCCGCCGGATCCTCGACATGGTCCATCTCCTGGCCTGGCGACCGGAGTTCCAGTGCCGGTTCCAGTGGGAGGAAGGCGACGTGGCCATCTGGGACAACCTGGCGGCGCAGCACTACGCGGTCTCGGACTACTGGCCGCATGACCGGAAGATGGAACGAATCACCTTGGAAGGCGTGCCGATCAAGTGACGACACAGATCATCGTTCTCAACGGCGGATCGAGCTCCGGCAAGACCGGAATCACCCGCTGCCTGAAGGCAGTCCTGCCCCAGGTCTGGCTCAGCCTCGGCGTGGACGACCTCATCGCGGCACTGCCGGCGACCCTGATGCAGTCGGGCACGGGCGTGGAGCTGGGGCAGAACGGCGAGGTCTCGGTGGGTGACGCCTTCCGCCAGGCGGAGGCCGCCTGGACGGCGGGGATCGCCGCGATGGCGCGGGCGGGCGCCAGGGTCATCATCGACGACGTCTTCCTCGGCGGCGCCGCCTCCCAGGAGCGCCTGCGCGGACACCTGGAGGGCCTGGAGGTGCTCTGGGTCGGCGTGCGCTGCGACCCGGAGATCGCCGCCGGCCGCGAGGTGGCGCGCGGCGACCGGGTGGCGGGGATGGCGGCCTCGCAGGCAGAGGTCGTGCACAAGGACGTCGTCTACGACGTCGAGGTCGACACCGGCACCACCGAGTCCATCGAGTGCGCCCGCATCATCGCGGCCCACGTGGTCTGACCAGGAGTCATGACCGAGGGGCCGCCCCCGGCACCGGGGGCGGCCCCACGGCTCGGAACCACGAGCCGCGGGCTCGTTCCCTGCTCGCTCCACCGACCCGAGGATGCGTGGTCACGCGTGAAGAAGTTCGCCATATTCGATCTCGACGACACCCTGGTGGACAGCACCGGCGCGATCGACCGGTGGTTCGTCGAGCTGACCGAGCAGCGCGGCCTGGGACCGGACGGACTGGAGTTCCTGCGCAACGAGCAGCAGCGGCCGGTGTCCCCGGCGGAGACCTTCCGCGCGATCGTCGACCGCTTCGGCTTCCCCGAGTCGCCGGCCGAGCTGCGGCGCCTGTTCTGGGAGCGCTGGCCGCGGCTCGTGCGGACCTTCGACGGTGTCCCGGAGCAGCTCCGCGCGCTGCGTGAACACGGCTGGCTGCTGGCCCTGTTGACCAACGGCAGGGAGGACCAGCAACGGCCCAAGATGCGTGACGGCCTGGCCGACCTGTTCGACGCCGTGTGCTTCGCCGACGACGAGGTGGTGAGCAAGCCCCACCCGGACGTCTTCCGGCTCGTCGCGCGCCGCGCCGCCACCGGACTGGAGGGCGCGTGGATGGTCGGCGACTCCCTGGAGCACGACGTCGCGGGCGCCGCACCCCTGGGCATGTCGACGATCTGGGTCTCGCAGGGCAGCGCGCTGCCGGCCGGGGTGCCGGTCCCGGACCGGATCGTGGAGACGGTGGCGGACGCCTTCCCGCTCCTGATGTCGACGATGGCCTAAAGGGCGTGAGGCGGCTCACGTTTGGAATTCGAGGAGGCGAATTCGGCGCGCTCCACTCGCGGCTGCGGCGGACTGGTGCGGAGGGGCCGGGGCAGGGGATTCACGCCGCTTCTGTTTTTGTTTCAAGCATGTTGACAGTCCGCTATGGCTGGGTCAGGATGTGAGGGTGACATGATCACGTCAACGCGCAACTCGCATTAGGCGGCGCCGGCGGCGACCTCGCGCGGCGCACGGGGGAGAATTCTTGTCGCTCAAAATCTATCTGCTTTTCCAGACCTTTATCGAGCGCTTCCTGCTCTTTGCCATTCCGATCATGGTGTTCCGGGTCACCGGCAGTGTGCAGTCCTCGGGTGTGTCGCTCCTGGTCGAGTGGCTGCCGACCATCCTGGTGCTCCCGCTGACCGGAATCATCGTGGACCGCTACGGCGTCCGGAACGTCTTCGTGGGATCGAACGCGGTCCGGTTCGGCGTCTGCTTCCTGTTCTTCGGAATCCTGCTGGGATCGGAGAGCGCGGCCGCGTACATCTGCGTGGGCGGAGTGCTGTCGCTGTTCAACCTGCTGGCCTACGTCGCCTTCGAGAAGCACATCACCGTGCTGGAAGGCGAAGGCGAGGTCGCGAAGGCCTTCTCCTTCTTCCAGTTCAACCAGCAGGCGATGCAGGTGATCGTGCCCATCTGCGGCGCGTGGATCGTGGTGCACCTCGCCCCGCACCTGCTCTTCCTCATCTCGGCCCTGTCCTACGCGCTCCTCCTGGTGCTGGCCTGGAGCATGTCGAGCGACGAACGCCGGGGCCGGGCCTCGTTGGGCGGCACCTTCACGGCGATCGGGGAGGCGTTCGGCTTCGTCGCCGGCAGCGTCACCCTGCGCTGGCTCGGCATCCTCATGATGTCGACGAACTTCGCCTTCGGCCTCATGTACACGGCCCTTCCCGACCTGGTCCTGCACGTCGGCGGGCGGTCCGAGATCTACCTGGGGATCGTGTACGGACTGGCCGCCGTGGTCTCGCTCGCGTACTTCCTGTCGAGTTCGAGGATCGCGGAGAAGAACCTGGTGGAGCCGCTGGGAATCATGGCCTCGCTCGTGATCCCGGCCAGTCCGCTGCTGCTCGCCTTCTCCACCGGTGTGCCCGTCATCGCCCTGTCCTTCTGCCTGGTGGCCGGCCCCCTGGTGGCCTTCTCGGTGCACGCCAGAGTGGTCCGGAACGCGGCCATGCCGGAGAAGAACTACGCGCTGACCATCTCGATCACGATGATTCTCTCGTTGCTCGGACTTCCGCTGGCGGGCGGGTACATCGCGCTCGCCACGTCCTATCTTTCCGTCCAGTCGGCAATCGTCGCGGCCTCCCTCGTCGCGCTCCTGCTGTCCGTGGTGAGCTTGCGCGCAATGCGCCCCGCCTACCAGCGCGCATAGCCGCCGTCCGGCGCCACCGCGCCCGGCCATTCGTGAAACCTCGCCTTCGAGTCGGCGTTCCGGACTCGGCGCCGGCCTGTTCCAGGAGAAGACCCTGCCATGCCGAAAGCCCCGTATTGTCGTGATCCTGAATCGAGTACCCCTATAGCGTTGAGCTCGTTGCGGCCGGCCGATTCGCCGCGTTTCGGCATCGACGTCGAGCACGTCCGCCGGCTCGCGGAGAGCGAAACCGAGTTCGAGCCGATCCTGGTGCACCGCGAGACGATGCGGGTGGTGGACGGGATGCACCGGCTGCACGCGGCGACGCTGCGCAAGGAAAGCACCATCGCCGTACGGTGGTTCGACGGGGACGAGCAGGCGGCCTTCCTGCTCGCGGTGGAGTCCAACGTCCGGCACGGACTCCCGCTCTCCCTTGAGGAACGGAAGCAGGCCGCGCTGCGCCTGCTCAGCTACCACCCGGACTGGTCGGATCGCTACATCGCCAAGATGAGCGGTCTGAGTGCCAAGAGCGTGGGGGCGATCCGGCAGCGGTCCGGTGAGCAGGAGGCGCAGCCCGAGGTGCGCACCGGCTGCGACGGCCGCGCCCGCCCGGCGAGCACCGCGGCGGGGCGCGCCGCCGCCGCGGAGCTGATCCGGCAGAACCCGTCGGCGTCCCTGCGGGAGGTCGCGCGACAGGCCGGAATCTCGGTGGGCACCGTCCGGGACGTCCGGCAGCGCCTGGCGAGCGGTCAGGAGCCCGTGCCGACGAGGTGCCGGACGGGCCGTCCGGCGGGGCCCGTGCGGATCCCGAACCGAACCGGTCGCCCGGGGCCGGAAGCCGTCTCCGACCCGGTGGAGCGGATCACCATCTTCGACCGGCTCCGCCGGGATCCGTCCCTCCGGCTCAGTGAGAACGGGCGCTTCGTCCTGCAGCAGCTACGCACGCAGCTGTCCAGCGCGGAGGACTGGAAGCGGCTCGCCCCCGCCATTCCGGTGCACGGCAGGACCGCGGTCGCGGAGATCCTGTCCGCCTGCGCGGACGACCTCCTGGGCATCGCCCAGGAGCTGCGCAGCGCCGAGGACTCCCTGGCCGGCTGACCTCGCACGGCCGTCGCCGAGGGGCCGGGGCGGCCGTGCGGACAGGCCGTGCCGGATCACCCACGCGAAGCGCCGGCTGCTCCGAACCTCGTACGGCGGTGGCGAGTCCGGCGGCGTCAGAAGCGGGTGAGGCGGTGGGCCAGGTCGCGGGCGTGGGCGGCGGCGGTGGGGCCGCGGGTGGGGTCGGGGGCTTCGGAGAGGAAGACCAGGGCGAGCATCAGGGCGGCGTCCAGGCGGCAGGCGAGGAGGCACGGATCGTCCTCGGCGGGGACGGGGGCGATGGTCGCGTAACCGGCGCGGAGGGCGGTGAGGTCGAGGTCGTTCTCGGGGTAGCGGGCGTATTCGGCGAGCCGGCCGAACTCCAGGGCGGGGGAGCCGAGCAGGGTGTTCGACCAGTCGAGGAGGGCGGTGGTGCGGCCCTGGTGGCGGCGGATGTTGGAGCTGCGCACGTCGAGGTGGAGGAGGCTGCTCTCGGTGAGGGGGGAGAGCCGGCGGGCGAGGAGGTCGGCGGCCGGGGGCTCGGGCCAGTCGTCGACGAGGCGGGCGAGTTCGGACCAGCGGCGGGCTATCCGGGTGGTGAGGGCGTCGATCGTGCTGCCGCCCTCGGCGGCGACGGGGCGCAGCCGCGGCGGGGGCACCCGGTGCAGCCGGGCGAGGAGTTGTCCGAGGGCGTGGGAGTCGAGCGGGGAGCCGTCGTCGGGGACGTAGTCGGAGAGCAGCACGTCGGGGGAGCCGGGGTCGTCGGCGAGGACCAGCTCCCGGGCCCGGGCGACCGGCAGGCCGTGCTCGGCCAGGTGCCGGGCGATGGCGTACTCCTGGACGAGCAGGGCGCGGGTGTCCACGTGCGGGTCGTTGGCGTTGGAGTCGAACCGCCGGTGCGCGAGCCGTACGGCGACCGGTTCGCCGTCCCGCCCCCGGGCCCGGAAGACGGTGAACTCCAGGCCCTTGCCGACGAGTTCCAGGCCGCTGAGGCCCCACTGCTCGGCCAGCCGGTCCAGTAGGGCGAAACGCTCACTCATGGTGCATCCTCGGGAGTCTTGCGACGGTCGGTCACCCTGCTGTCCCTCAGCAGGGCGTAGGCGATCGGCAGGCAGGTCAGCAGGGTGACCACGCCGCCGAGGGCGAAGGCGGCGCGCGGGCCGGCCGAGGCGCTCACCCGGCCGAAGACCAGCGCGCCGAGGGGCATCGCGCCCCAGGCGAACAGCCGGTAGACGCCGGTGGCCCGGCCGAGCATCCGGTCCGGGATGATCGTCTGGCGCAGCGATACGGCGACGACGTTCCAGACCATCAGGGCGAAGCCGGTGAGGCAGTAGGCGACGGTGACCACCCACACCCGGTCGCTCGCCCCCACCGCCAGGCCCGCGACGCCCATCAGGGCCAGGTTGCCGACCAGCGCGGGGACCCGGCCGATCGCCGTGGTCAGCCGGCTCGCGACCGTGCTGCCGACCACGCCGCCGATCGCGCCGGCGGCCAGCAGTGCCCCGTACGCGGAGTCCGGGAGCTCCAGCACGTCGCGCACCAGGATGACGAAGACGGCGATCTGCCCCAGGTACACGGCGTTGATGACGCCGGCGGAGACGGTCAGGGCGCGCAGCAGCGGGTCGCGCAGCACCAGCGCCACGCCCTCGCGGATGTCGGCCAGGAGCCGGGGCTTTTCGGCGGGCGGCGCGGTCCCGGGCTCGGGTGCGGGCCCGCGCACGCCGCGCAGCAGTGCCGCGGAGACCAGGAAGGAGACCGCGTCGAGCAGCAGCGGCACCGCCCGGCCCACCGTGAACAGCACGCCGCCGACGACCTGCCCGAGCAGGTCGCGGCCGACGGTCTGGACGGCGAAGAGCCGGCCGTTCGCCGACTCCAGCCGCTCCTTGGGGACGACGCTCGGCAGCAGCGCGAAGGACGCGCAGTCGAACAGCACCTCGCCGACGCCCAGCAGGAACGCGGCGGTGAGCAGCGGCCAGAAGGTCAGCCGGTCGGCGGCGAGCAGCACGACGGTGAGGACCAGCACCGCGGCGCGCAGCAGGTCGGCGAGGACCATCAGCAGGCGCCGCTCGAAGCGGTCGGCGTACGCCCCGGCGGGCAGGGCGAACAGCAGCCAGGGCACGGTGGTCGCCGCGGTGACCGCGGACACCTGGAAGGCGTCGTGCAGCACCGCGGTGGACAGCAGCGGCAGCGCGGCGAAGCGCATGCCGTCGCCGACCGCGGAGGAGGCCGCGGCGCCGATGACCCGGTGGTAGCCGGAGACGGGGCAAACGGTGGTGTCGGTGCTCACCCGCGCGGCTCCGCGGCGGGGCCCTGCCACGCCGAACCGCCCTGCCCCGCCGAGAAGACGGCGCAGCGCAGTTCGCTGGTGTAGCGGTGGCCGTCCACGTCCAGCCAGCGCTGGTCGGGGGCGGGCAGCATCTCGGAGATCTCCAGGGTGCCCTCGGTCTTGGCGGCCAGCCGGCCGAGCTGGCGCACCAGCAGCGGGGACTCCCAGTCGACGTAGACCGGCTTCGGCTCACCGGGGACCTTGACGAAGACGTGCCGGGGCAGCCGGTGCTCGGCGCGCAGCCGGCAGGCGGCGACGAACTGCGCGGCGTCGTCCCGGCCCTTCTGCCGGCCGAGGGCGGTGGTGTCGCGCAGCCGGGCGGCGGGGATGCGCCAGGTCTCGCGCTGCAGCACGACGCGGCCGCAGCGGATGCGCGGGATGTGCGCCAGGTCGGGGGCGTCCAGTCCGGCGCCGCCGAAGTGGCGGGGGAAGGCGAACGGGGAGAGCGGGTCCTGCCGGATGCTCGGGCCGCCGGCCGGGGGCGCCATCAGGCGCAGCCGGCCCTCGACGCCGTGGGCGCGCAGCTCCAGCCGGTCACCGCGCAGCACCAGGTACAGCTGGGAGGGCTGCAGCACCCGGTCGCGGGACTGCGCGGAGCGGCCGTAGACCTCCAGGTCGTGGCAGGGGTAGACGAGTTGGGTGGAGGACTTGTCGGGGTGGCCGCGGGACAGGTTGGCGAGCACCTCGTCGTCCGCGAGCAGGGACTGGTAGCCGCGGTACACCTCGGAGAGCAGTTCGGGGGTGTGCTCCTGGATCAGTGGGCCGAAGCTGGTGTGGGTGATGACCTCCCGCACCGCGTGGCAGTCGCCGATGACGGCGGTGAACCGGCCCTCGGCCAGGTCCTCCCGGCTCTTCGCGGCGAACAGGATGTCCGGGTCGCAGACCGCCGGCGGGCTGCTCGGCTGGGTGGCGAGGACGGCCGCCATCCGCTCCCGGTCCACCACGACCTCGGAGCGGTCCGGGTCCGTCGCGGCCTCGCCGAGCAGGGCCGCGCCGATCGCCCGGTCCAGTTCGGCGAGTTCGGCCTCGACGGCGAGGCACTCCCGGGCGATGGCCTCCCGGTCGCGGAAGAACTCGGCGTAGAGCACGTCCAGCGGGATCTCGACGCCGGGCCCGAACCGCTCGGCCACCCACCGGGTGAGGATGACCAGTTCGCGCCGCATCCGCAGGCGCGGGCCGGCCAGCACGGTCTCGTACACGATGGACAGCTCGTCCGTGATGAAGCGGGCGAGGTCCGGGCCGACGGTGAGGTCGGCCGGGCGGCCGCGGGCCTCCTCGAACAGGATGCTGCGGTCGGCGTAGTGCAGGCCGCTGTTGCGGTTGGCGGGGCCTTTGGTCAGCTGCTCGAACCGGGCCTTGGTCTCGGCGAGCGCGGCCGCGCGCTCGGGCAGCGGCAGCCGGGCGAAGCGGGTCAGGTCCGCCTCGAAGCCGTCGATCGCGGTGAGCAGCGGGGCGGCCGGTTCGGCGGGGGCGGCGAGCAGCTGCTCGCGCAGGGCGGCCAGCGGCCGGTGGTCGCCGATCGGGATCTCGAACTCGACGACCACCCATTCGCGGTCGGCGAGTTCGGCGAGGACCCGGTCGAAGGGGACGGGGCAGCGCAGCTCGTCCTGCCAGGCCTGCCGCAGTTCGCGCAGGGTGCGTTCGCCGTCGCAGTGCTGCCACAGCCAGGCCTCGTACGGTTCCACCGGCCGCCCGCCGAGGTGCCGGAAGTCCCAGTCGGTGTCCAGGCCGTCGCGGGTGGTGAAGGCGTACAGGTCGATCCGGCCGTCGCGCAGGAAGGACAGCGGGCGGCGACGGGGCCGGGCGTGGTCGAGCAGGCCGGGGACGGCGGCGGCGCTCTGGGCGAGCTTCTCGGCGGCCCAGTGGCTGAACAGCGCCCGCCGTTCGAGCTCCCGCTCGCCGGACCAGGTGATGCCGGGGGCCGTGCCGACCCGGCCGGGGGTGAAGGGGCCGAAGTGCGAGTGGGTCTCGTTCTTGGTGGTGACCCGCTGGAGGTACATGGTGAGCAGGTCGGTCATCTTGCGGGTGCGCCGGCCGGTCGAGCCGTCGAAGCCGTCGAGCCAGGCGGCGAAGGTGGGGTAGGCGGAGTCGTTGGAGAGCAGCAGGACCTGCCGCAGGCGTTCGTCGCCGAAGGCCGCGACCACGGCGGCCCCGGCCCGGTCGAGGCGCTCCTGGTGCCGGGCGGCGAACCGGGCCTGCTCCTCGGCGAACCGCCGGGCGGCGTCCTGGTAGGTGCGCAGGGCGGCGGCCGCCTCGGCGGGGACGGCGGCGGCCGCGGTGGCCAGGTCGGGCTCGGGGACGGGCAGCAGGAAGCCGGCGGGGGAGGACAGCCTGGCGGCGCCGGGCACCGGGTGCCGGCGCAGGGTGGCCTTGAACTCGTCGGCCAGCGCCTTCAGTTGCCGCCCCTGGGCGACGAGTTCGCGGGCCTCTTCGGCGGCGGCCGGGTCCGCCAGGGGCGCGAGCAGCTCCATCGGGAAGCCGGCCTGGCGGAGCACGACGACCGGCGCGAGCTGCCAGGCGACGCGCACACCGGGGTCGGTGGTGGTCCGGGGGTCGTTGACGGTGGTCACAGCCTCACCTGGGAAGTCGCAGGGACGGGAGGACGGCGGTCGTGCAGGGCGTCCAGGACGGCGAGCGGATCGGCGGGGAGCGCGGGCAGCAGGCCGGGGCGCGGCGCCCAGGGCTTGACCCGCACCCCGTGGTAGTCGGACCCGGCGGTGGAGACCAGGCCGAGCCGCTCGGCCGCCTCGGCGAGCCGGGTGCTGTCGGCCGGGGTGTGCCAGCTCGTCCACACCTCCAGCCCGGCCAGGCCGGCCGCGCGCAGCGGCTCCAGCAGCGCCGCGCACCGCGGGGCGTCCAGGCCGGCGGTGAGCGGCCCGGGGTGGGCGAGGACGGCGACCCCGCCCGCCTGCTCGATCCAGGACAGCACCTCCACCAGGCCGGGGTTGACCGGGTGTTCGACGTGCAGCGGCCGGCCGGGCCGGCACCAGTCGGCGATGAAGCGGGCGAACCGGTCGTCGCCCTCGCCGTACGGGGCGAACCGCGGGTCGCCGGCGGCCGCCTCCAGCAGCAGGGCCAGGTAGTCGTTGACGTAGGCCACCCGGTCGCCGCCGATGCGCCGCTCGACGTCCGCGTGGTCGAGCGGCACGCCGAGGGCGTGTGCCCGGTCGGTCCAGGTGTGCCACCAGGCCAGTTCGGCGTCGTGGACGCGCCCGATCCGCTGCCGGAACCGTTCGTCGCCGGGGTCGACGAAGTAGGCCAGGCAGTGGGTCTCCTCGCCGCGCCAGGTGGTGGTGATCTCGCAGGCCGGTACCACGGTGAGGCGCCCGCCGGCGGCCCGCTCGAAGGCGGCGACGCCCGCGACGGTGTTGTGGTCCGTCACGGCGGCCACCCGCAGGCCGGCCCCGATGCACCGCCGGGCCAGTTCGGCCGGCGCCTCGTCCCCGTCCGAGTGCCGGGTGTGCAGGTGCAGGTCGACCGGGGTGGCCAGGGTGGCGGGCGCCCCCCGCATCAGCGGGCTCCGGGCAGGGTGCGCCGCCAGGAGGCGGCCAGCCAGCGTTCGTACTCGGGGCCGGACGGGTCGTCCACGACCAGGCAGAGCGGCTCGATGATCCGCCCCGCACCGCCGGCCAGGCCGCCGTGCAGCATGGTGAGGTTGTGGCCGAGCAGGAGGTCGCAGTGCTCGCCCGGGGCGAGGACCTCCCAGCGGCGTCGGAACTGCGCCCAGGTCAGGCCGGTGGCCATGAGCACCTGGTGGCAGAACAGCCGGGCCGCCTCGCCCCGGCACTCGCCGCACGCACAGCTGTCGGCCAGCGGCACGGCGGTGGGGAAGCGCCGGCGCTCCTCCTTGGTCAGCACCGCCTCGCTGTGGTGGAAGGACAGGCCGTGCCAGAGCGGCTCCTCCAGCCCGAGCATCGCGCCCACCGAGGGGTAGGCGCAGCCGTGCTCCGGCTGGCGCTCCAGGCCGCGGCGCAGGTTGTCGCCGAGCCAGCGGGCCGCGGTGGCCGCGGGGTCGGCCCCCCGGTCGATGCCGCGCCGCTCCAGCACGTCGTCGATCACGCCGAGCCAGTCGTAGTACGTGGTGACGCTCAGCCCCTCGCCGACCTCCGGCAGGAAGATGCCCTGGTACATCTTGTGCGCGGGGGTGGTGGTGTACCCGGAGTCGCCGTAGGTGCGCCGGGACGGGTCCCAGTCGGGGGCGTCCTGGAGGCTGGGCGTCAGGTACGAGCAGTGCTGGCCGTCGTGGTGGGGCAGCAGGGTCCGGGTGGTGTAGCCCTCGGGCACGTAGGTCTGCTGCGCCCTGTCGACCTCAAGGCGCATCCGCTCGGGGGCGCCGCGGGCGATCAGTGCGGTGCGCACGCGCTCGACGATGCCGGTGGACAGCCGGCGGCTGTCCTCGACGCCCAGCCGGAGCCGGCCGATCCGGAAGACCGCGTAGCCGACCCGGTGGATGACCTCGACGGCCTCGGTGGCGAGCGCGTCCAGCGCCCGCTCACGCTCGGCCGGGGCGCCGGAGACCAGCGGGGTACAGTCGAACTGCGCTTCGTGGGGCGTGAATCTCACCGGTGCTCCAGGGGTGCGGAGGGGGCGGCGGGGGCCCAGGGCGCGAGTTCGGCCGGGGCTCCCTCGGTGCGGAACAGGAACTCGAAGAGCAGCCGGGCGGCGATCTGCGCGGTGCCGCCGGACGGGTCGTAGCGGGGCGCGATCTCGGCGATGTCGACGGCGCCGACGGGCAGCGCCCGCAGCTCCTCGTAGACGTCGAGGAGGTCGCCGATGCCGATGCCGCCCATGGTGACGTGCCCGGTGCCGGTCGCCGCGGCGCTGTCGAGCACGTCGATGTCGAGGGAGACGTAGACCGTGTCGCAGCGCGAGCCGAGCTCCTCGATCACCGGGCGCAGGGCCGCGGCGGCGCCGTCCCGGGTGATCTGGGAGCCGGGCACGACGTGGAAGCCGCTGTCGAGCAGGCCGCGGAACTGGTCGTACTTGGTGACGTCCCCCACCCCGACGAAGGCGATGTCCTCCGGGCGCATCTGCGGGATCTCGCTGATCCGGCGGGAGTTGGAGCCGTGGTAGAGCGGCCCGTGCAGGGTGCTCCAGTTGCCGAAGTCGAAGTGGTGGTCGATGTTGATGAACCCCACCCGGCCGGCGCCGCGGTCGAGCCGTCCGGCGCGGAAGCCGGCGAAGGTGGGGAAGGTGCAGGAGTGGTCGCCGTTGAGGAAGATCAGGCGCGGGGCGTTCCGGCTCAGCCGGCGGCTCTCGGCGGCGACGGCCTGGAAGGTCTTCACCGTGTCCGTCGGGTAGATGTGCAGGTCGCCGGCGTCGGCGACGCGGGGCGCGTGGTAGCGGAAGGTCTGCCCGGTGCGGGTGTCCAGCATCCGCCACTGGCCCAGGCTGGTGAGGTAGCTGGAGAAGACCAGGCTCGCCTGGCGGATCGCCCGCGGCCCCTCCGCGGCGCCGGGCCGGGAGCTGGCGGTGGCGTCGAAGGGCACGCCGGACACCACCCAGCCCTGCTCGCCGACGTCCACCTGGTCGGCGCTGGTGGTGGGGGCGCCGAAGAGGGTGCCGACGCCGGCCCAGCCCGGCAGCGGGTCCTGCTCGAAGTCCTCGGGTTTGACGCTGTTCCGGAGCGCTTCGAAGTCGGGGAGCTCGGTCATGTCAGTTCTCCTGCGCGGCGGGTGCGAGGGGCGCGGCGGGTGTGGCGACGGGCAGCGGATCGCGGATGATGTCGTGCGCGGCGGCGATCTTCTCCTGGAACAGGTCCCAGCTGTCCTCGGGGGACAGGTGCCGGGGCCGGTAGACGACCGGGGCGTCCTCCCGCCAGTCGGCGAAGTCCCAGTTGAAGATGCGCTCGCGCAGCCTGGGGAAGTCCGGGGTGAGCGGGTACGGGACGAAGTTGTAGAGGTTGAAGAGCCACAGCGCCGATTGGTTCTCCCGCATCCAGGTGACGGTCTGGCCGTGCGCGGCCTCCGTCTCCTCGTCGAGGCCGCCCATCATGTTGAGGACGATCTTCAGCCCCGCGTCGCTGAGTTGACGGATCTTCGAAGTGTAGTCGTCCAGGCCGCGGGAGAGCTTGTTGAGCCGCTTCAGCATCTGCGAGTCGGCCGACTCGAAGCCGAGCTCCACGGCGACGACGCCGAGTTCGAGCATGGCCTCGACGATCCACTCCTTCACCTGCATCACGTGGGTCTGCACGATGAACCGGTAGCCGGGGCGGTCGCGGAAGACGTCCAGCAGGTTGCCGACCGCCTCGCGGGACTGGCCGAAGGTCTTGTCGCCGATGTAGAAGAGCCGGGTGTCCGGGAAGCGGGTGGTCAGCTCGTCCACCTCCTGGGCGAGCGCGTCCTTGGCGACCAGGGTCAGCTGCTTGCTCCAGGCGTCGCCGCAGAACGAGCACTGGTACAGGCAGCCGTGACTGGCGTTGAGCCGCAGGAGCGGCACCCGGCCCTGGTAGCCGCCGAGGTGGCGGTAGTCCGGCGCCCAGGTGATCCGGTCGGACACCAGGCCTGGCAGCAGGGGTTTCTCCAGGCTGCCGCCGGATCCGGCGGCGAGTTCGACGAGCCGGCGCACGAAGGTGGCGTCGAGCTGGCCGCGGTGCACGGCGTGCACCGCGCCGTCCGGGGCGAGCGGGGCCATGTTCCCGCCGAGGACGACACGCCGGCCGGCGTGCTCCAGCCGCTTGGCCACCTCCAGCGCGAGGCGGAGGTTCTGGGCGAGCGGGGACATCAGGACCAGGTCACCGGGGGTGGTCGCGTCCAGCAGCGGCTCGGCGCAGTTCTCCGGCTCGGCCGGGGTCCTGGACAGGTCGCGGAAGACGGAGTTGAGGCCCGCGGTGTTCAGCAGGGCGGTCAGGTGGGCGACCCACAGCGGCATCTCCCACAGGCCGTCGGCCGGGATGAAGTACTCGGGCAGCAGGGCCCGGAAGCGCCGGTCGTAGTCGTCGTAGTAGCGCGCCAGGTTCGGGTCGGGGTCGTGGCTGGAGGGGAAGGGCAACTGGACGATGCAGCTCTTGGTCATGTCGGTGCCTTCGGTCGGTGAGGGCGTGGGGCCCAGACGTGGAGCACTCAGTGGGAACGGCGCGAGAAGACCGCACAGCGCAGCTCGCTGGTGTGACGTTCTCCGTCGATGTCGAGCCAGAGGTGCTCCGGGGCGGGGAGCATTTCGCTGAACTCCAGAGGGGCGGCCGTCTTCCGGGCGAGCCGGAAGACCTGCCGGACGACGAGGGGGGAGTCCCAGTCGACGTAGACCGGTTTCGGCTCGCCGGGGATCTTCAGGAAGCCGTGGCGCGGCAGGCCGAGCTCGCGGCGCAGCCGGCGGGCGGCGGCGAACTCGGGGGCGTCGCCCTTGGACCGGTGGACGCCGGGGCTCCAGCCGCGCAGGGCCTCGGCGGGGATGCGCCAGCGCTCCCGGTGCAGCACGATCCGGCCGCAGCGGATGCGGGGCACGTGGTCGCGGTCCCGGTCGCGGATGCCGACGCCGCCGAAGTGCCGGGGGAAGGCGAACGGGGAGAGCGGGTCCTGGCGGATGCTGGGGCCGCCCGCCAACGGGGCGAGCAGCTTCAGCCGGCCGGCCAGGCCGTGGGCGCGCAGCTCCACCCGGTCGGCGGTGGCCACCAGGTACAGCCGGCCCGGCTGGAGGACGTCGCCGCGGGCCTTCGGGGAGAGCCCGTACACCTCCAGGTCCGGGCAGGGGTAGGTGAGTTGGGCGCCGGTCTTGTCGGGGTGCGAGCGGGAGAGGTCGACCAGCACCTCGTCCTCGTCGAGCAGTCCCCGGTACCGGGTGTGGACCTCGTCGAGGAGTTCCGGTGCCTCCGCCTGGAGCATCGGGGCGAAGCTGGAGTGGGTGAGCGCCTCGCGCACGGCGTGGCAGTCGCCCACGACGGCGAGGAAGTCGCCGCGTCCGATCGCGGCGGCGTCCGGCGCGGCGAGCATGACGTCCGGGTTGCACAGCGCGGGCGGGGTGTCCGGGTGGCGGGCGAGCAGTTCCTCCAGCCGGGCCCGGTCGACGACGCTCTCGTGCCGGCCGTCCTCGGCGCCGTCCAGCAGCAGGGCGACGACCTCCCGGTCGAGCGACGTGATCTCCCGGTCGACCTCCTCGCACTCCACGGCGAGCTGCGGCTTGTCGGCGAAGAAGGCGGCGTAGAAGTCCGGCAGCGGTACGGGCGTGCCGAGGCCGAAGCGCCGTGCCATCCAGCCGTGCAGGATCGCCAGTTCGCGGCGGATGCGCAGCCGGGGGACGAGCAGCGTCAGGTCGTAGACCACGGACAGCTCGCGGCCGATCAGCCCGGTGACGTCCGGGCCGAGGACGACGTCCCCGACCGGGCTGTACGCCTCCTCGTAGAGGATGCTGCGGTCGGCGTAGTGCCGGCCCTCGGAGCGGTTGGCCGCGGACCCGGTGACCTCCTCGAAGGTCTCCTTGAGCTCGGCGAGCAGGGCCGCGCGCTGCGCCACCGGGCCCTCGGCGAAGCGGCGCAGCCCGTCCTCGAAGCGGCGCACCACGGCGAGGTCGGAGGAGTCCTCGGCCAGGTGTCCGGCGAGCGAGCGCAGCACGTCGGTGGACCCGATCGGGATCTCCCAGCGTCCGATCAGCCAGTCCTGGTCGACGAGTTCGGCCAGCACCCGGTCGAAGGTCCGGTCGGCCGGACGGGCCGGGCGCTCGGCCCAGGCGGCACGCAGCTGCGCCACCGTGCGCTCGCCGTCGCAGCGCTCCCAGAGCCAGGACCGGTGCGCGTCGAAGGTGTCGGACTTCACCGCGACGAAGCGCCAGCCGTCCGGCATGCCGGTGGTGGTCTCGAACGCGTACAGCCGGACCAGGGGGCCGTCGGCGAAGGCGAGCGGGCGCCGGCGGGGGCGCACCGTCTCGAAGGTCTCCGGCCGGGCGCTGAAGACCTCGGCCATCGCCTCGCCCGCCCAGTGGCTGAGCAGGGCGGTCCGGCGCAGCGGGCCGGTGGACCAGGTGACGCCGGCGGTGGTGGCCTCCGGTGCCGTCCGGGCGACGGCGAGGGGGCCGAAGTGCGAGTGGGTCTCGTTCTTGGTGGTGACCCGCTGGAGGTACATGGCGAGCAGGTCGGTCATCCGCTTGACGTGTCCGTCCGACCCGGTGCCGCCGGAGGCGATCCAGGCGGTGAACTCCTCGAAGCGGGCGTCGTTCGACAGCAGCAGGACCTGCTGGAGGGAGGGTTCGCGGAACAGGTCCACGACGGCCCGGCGGGCGCGGGCGAGGGCCGCTCCGTGCTCCTGCTCGAAGGCCGCCCAGTGGCTGTCGAGGGTCTGCACCGCGTCCTGGTAGCGCTTGGCCGAGTCCAGGGCGGCCGGGCCGAGTTCGGCCTCCAGCCGGGCGAGGTCGGCGGGCGGGAAGGGACGGAGCATGCCGACCCCGGAGGCGAGGTCGCCCCGGGTGCCGGCCTGCGCCGCACGCAGGGCGGCCTTCAACTGCCGCCCCAGCTCGACGGCTTCGTCACGCAGGGCGAGCACGGTATCGGCGGCCCGGGCGGTCGCCGGGTCGACGACGCGGTCCAGCAGGGAGAGCGGGTAGCCGGCGTGGCGCAGCATCGCGACCGGGACGAGCGACCACCCGGTGCCGTCCTTTGCCCCGGTCGCCGGGGTGAGGCCGCCGCCGCCCGCAGGCCCTCGGTCGTCCGGGCGCCGCCTCGACTCGTCCATGATCGTCCCCTCACATGGCTGACTTGGTCACGACAGTTCGTGACCATAACAACCTGTCGAGGGGTCTTTCAATAACGATGGGGACAACAGGCCGGATTCCGGCCAAGATTGACTGACCATCAGTCGAAAACCCGAGGTGGTGCGGCAAGGCCCGGACGTTGGGATGGCTGCAACGAGACTGAATCGGCGTGAACGTGACGTTACGTCAGACAGAAACGGCTTCGACCACGGAGAGCACCGTCGGGGTGGGCAGGATCCGGGACAGGCGCAGGCCGGCCCGGCCGAGCAGCTCCGCGAAGTCCGCCTCGGTGCGCTCGCGGCCGGTGAGCGAGGCCATCATCATCAGGTCCAGGGTCTTGGCCTGGTGGGGCGCGTTGTCCCGGGGGACCACGGCGTCCAGGACCAGGATCCGGCCGCCGGGGTGCACGACGCGCCGGCAGTGGCTCAGCAGGGTGACGCACTGGTCGTCGTCCCAGTCGTGGGTGATCCGCTTGAGCAGGTGGACGTCGCCGGCGGGGACGGCGGCGAAGAAGTCGCCCTCCGCCGTGCTCCAGCGGCCCGCGATCTCCTTGTCGCCGTCCAGCCGGTGGCCGGCCAGGACGTGGGCGCGGTCGTAGAGCACGCCCTCCAGGCCGGGGTTGCGGCGCAGCACCTCCAGCAGCAGGCCGCCGTGGCCGCCGCCGACGTCCACCACCGTGCCGGTCTCCGGGAAGTCGTAGGCGGCCGCGATGACCGCGTTCTCCGGGTCGGACATCGCCGCCATGCCGACGTGGAAGACCGCGGCGGTCTCCTCGTCCCGGGCGAAGTGGTCGAAGAACGGGATGCCGAAGACGCCGTCGAAGGCCGTGGTGCCCTCGGTGAGACAGTGGGCCATCCGCTCCGCCGGCAGCCAGAAGGTGCGGTCGGTGAGCATCCGCACCGCGTTGCGCGCCGAGTACGGGACGTCGCTGCGCAGCGCCTGCCCGGTCTCGGTCAGCGTGAAGCGGCCGTGCTCGTCCTCGGCCACCACGTTCCGGGTGGCGAGCAGGCGCAGCACCCGGTACAGGTTGCGGGCGTCCGTGCCGGTGGTGGCGGCGAGTTCGGCGGGGGTGGCCGGGCCGTTGGCGAGAGCGTCGGCCACCCCGGTGTCGGCGGCCGCGCGCAGGGCCGCGGGGAAGACGAAGCCGAGCGCCTCGTCGATGAGGAAGGCGGCCGAGCGGCGCAGGCCCTCCTCCGCGGCCGTCGCCGACCGGTCGCCGGCGGGCTGGTTCTCGTCGTGCGGCATGCGTCCTCCTCGGTGGGTCTGCGATGCTTGCGCCGGGATGCTGCCCCGGCGTAGCGGGGCCGAAGCACACCGTCACCTCGGAGTGGACGCACGGCGGAAGGGGCGCCCCGGGTGGGACGCCCCTTCCGGGCGGGTCAGGACTGCGCGGCGAGCAGCGCGGCCAGCCCGTCCAGCCCCCGGTCGAGGGTGGCCGGGTCGACCTGGCTGACGGAGAGCCGCAGCTGGTGCTCCCCGCCCGCTCCCGGGTAGAAGTGCGACATCGGCGTCCAGATCACCCCGTACTCCGAGGCCGAGCGTTCGAGCAGCGCGTCGTCCACCACGCACGGCACCGTGAGCACCAGGAAGAACCCGCCGCGCGGCTCGTTCCAGGTCACCCCGCTGCCGGGCGGGAAGCGCCGGGCCAGGCCCTCCAGCACCAGCGAGAGGTTGCGCCGGTAGAGCGCGGCCACCTCGGTGTTGGCGGCCCGCAGGCTGTAGCCGTGCTCCAGCAGCGCGCCGCCGATCACGGCCTGGGCGATCGGCGAGGTGTTCACCGTCGTCATGCTCTTGATCATGCCGAGCAGGTCGGCGAACAGCACGGCGGTGCCCCGCCCGTCCGCCACCAGCTGGTCCGCCACCACGTACCCGACCCGGGCACCCGGCAGGGCCGTCTTGGCGAAGGAGCCGAGGTGGACCACCCGCCGCGCGGTGTCCAGCGCCTTGAGCGAGGGCAGCCGCTCCTCGCCGGCGAAGACGCAGTACGGGTTGTCCTCCAGCAGCAGGAAGTCCTCCTCGGCCGCCAGTTCCAGCAGCTCCCGGCGCAGTTCCAGCGGCAGGCTGGCCCCGCTCGGGTTGGCCACGTCCGGCACCAGGTAGAGCGCCCGCGGGCGCAGCCCCTCGGCCCGGGCGGCGGCCAGCTGGCGGCGCAGGTCGGCGAGGTCCACGCCGTCCGGACCGTCGGCCACCGCCCGCACCGGCAGGTCGGCCAGCAGTGCCGCGCCGGTCAGCCCCACGTAGGTGGGGGAGACGGCCAGCACCACGTCCTCGGGGCCGCGGCGCAGCGCCCGCAGCACCAGGAACATCGCCTCCTGGCAGCCCACCGTCACCACGATCGACTCGGCGGGCACCTCGATGCCCTCGTCCGTCGCGAGGTGGGTGGCGATCAGGTCGTGGATGATCCCCTTGGTCCGCCCGTACTGGAGCACCTGCCGGCGGGCCGCCTCCTCGGTCAGCCCGCGCTCGGTACGCAGGTGGTCGAGGTAGCGGTCCAGGTGGCGGTGGACGGCGTCCGGCTCGAAGAACTGCTCGGCCGGGCGGCCGGCCGCGAAGGAGACCGCCCGCGGGTAGCGGATGGAGATCTCGTTGAGCAGGTTCATCGAGGTCATCGCCGGATCGGCGAGGGAGGTGTGCAGGCCCGCGAGGAGCAGGTCGTGCGGTGCGGCGATGGTGGTCACGGGGTGCTCCAGGTGGGGCAGGGCAGGGTGGTCGTGCGCAGCTCGGCGGCGGCCCGCAGGTCGGCGCAGCCCGCGAGGCCGAGCGCGTGCCGCAGCTCGGCGGCGAGCAGGTCGAGGACGTCGGTGCAGCCCGCCTCGCCCCCGGCCGCCAGGCCCCAGATCAGCGGACGTCCGAGCAGGACTCCGCAGGCGCCGAGGGCCAGCGCGGTGAGCACGTCCGAGCCGCCGCGCACCCCGCTGTCCATCAGCACCTGGCAGTCCCGGCCGGCCAGCGCCTCGGCGACGGCGGGCAGGACCGTCACCGCGGGCACGGCCCGGTCGAGCTGGCGGCCGCCGTGGTTGGAGACCACCACGGCCGCGGCGCCGATCGAGGCGGCCCGCTGCGCGTCGGCCGGGTCGAGCACGCCCTTGACCACCAGCGGCAGCTCGGTCTGCCCGCGCAGCCATTCGAGGTCGGCCCAGGTGACGCCGGGGGAGAGCAGCTCGGCGGTGTGTGCGGCCACCGCCGAGACGGCGGTGGTGGACTCGTGCGCCCGCCCGGCGGCGCCGCCCTCCAGCAGCGCCGCGCGGACGTCCTCGGGCAGCGCGAAGGCGTTCCTGGCGTCGCGCAGCCGGCGGCCCATGTACGGCACGTCGGCGGTGACCACCAGGGCCTCGCTGCCGGCCTCCTCGGCCGCCCTGACCAGGTCGAGCAGCCGGCCGCGGTCGCGCAGCCAGTACAGCTGGAACCAGAGCGTGGCGCCGGTCTTCGCCAGCTCCTCGAAACCGACGCTGCTGAGCGTGCCGACGGTGAACGGCACGCCCGCGGCGGCCGAGGCGCGGGCCGAGGCCAGCTCGCCCTCGGGGTGGAACAGCCGGTGGTAGGCGACGGGTGCCACCGCCACCGGCAGGGCCGCCCGGCTGCGCACCAGGGTGGCGGCGGTGTCCCGGGTGCCGACGTCGGCCAGCACCCGCGGCACCAGGGCCACCCGGTCGAAGGCGGCCCGGTTGGCGGCGAGGGTCAGCTCGCGCTCCGCGCCGCCCTCCAGCCAGTCCCAGACCTCGGGCGCGAGCACGGCCCGGGCCCGGTCGGCGTACTCCGCGACGCAGAGCGCGGGGCGCCCGTCGGCCGGGTCGGTGCGGGGTTCGCCGCGGACGGACGCGCTCATCCGGCCACTTCGCTGGCGTTGCGCTGGAGCTCCACGGCCTCGTAGAGGGCACGGATGTTGTTGCTGCCGAAGTTGCGGGCCCGGATGCGCTCGATCACCTCGAAGAAGTAGGTGTTCCGCGGGTGCTGGGAGCGGGTGAAGATCTGGAACAGCTGGCCGTCGTGGTCCTGGTCGACCAGCAGGTTCAGCTCGCGCAGCTGCTCGAAGGAGTGCCGCAGCGGCGTCAGGCGGGCGGGCAGCGCGTCGTAGTAGGTCTGCGGGGTGCGCAGGAACGGCACGCCGCGCTCGGCCATGGTGGAGACGGAGTGCACCGCGTCCTCGGCGGCGAAGGCGACGTGCTGCACCCCGGCGCCGTCGTGGCCGGCCAGGAAGGAGGCGATCTGGCCGCCCGCGTCCGCGGTGAGCGGCTCGATCAGGGTGAGCGTGACGCTGCGGTCGGCGCTCTGCACGACGGCCGAGTCCATGCCGAGCGCGCCGACCTCGACCCGCTCCTCGAAGATCGTCCGGAAGCCGAAGGCCTCGTGGTAGCGGTGCTCGGTCTTGCGCAGTTCGCCGAACGGGACCAGGACCGCGAAGTGGTCGACGGAGCGCAGGCCGACCTCGCCCTCGCCGGTCAGCGGGGCCGGGTCCGGCAGGCCGGGGATGCGGCCGGCCGGGGTCTCGGGGCCGCGCTCGACCAGGGTGTGCACCACGTCGCCGAAGGCGTCGACGACGGCGGTGACGCAGCCGTCCGAGGCCTGCGGCTCGCGCAGGGCGGCGGCGCCGCGGGCGGTCAGCGTGCGGTACGCGTCGACGGCGTCCGGCACCCGCAGGCCGAGGGCGCCCACGCCGTCGCCGTGGCGCTCCAGGTAGGCGGTGGCCGGGTGCCCGGCGGCCAGCGGCTGGGTGATCAGCAGCCGGATGTCGGCCTGGCCGACCAACGAGGACAGGCAGCGCTCGGCGGCCTCGCCGCGCTCGGTCGGCGGGACGAGCAGCTCGAAGCCGTACTCCGTGGTCAGCTTGGCGGTCTCGGCGCCCAGGTCGGCCACGTAGAACTCGACGTGGTCCAGTTCGACGGGGATCGGGGTGACGGCGGGAGAGGAACGGTCGGTCATCGCAAGAGCTCTCTCGTGAGGAGGACGGGAGGTGCTGAGGGGTGATCAGGTGAGCGGACGTGCGGGGTGGTGCGGGCGTTCGGGTGGTGCGGACGTGATCGGGGCGGGCGGGCGGGTGCCGGTCAGGTGGACTGGAGGTCCTTGGTGTCCTCCGGCTCGGCCGGGTCGTCGCCCTCGCCCTCGTTCCGGGGCTCGGTCTCCGGGGGCTCCGTCGGGGCCTCCGGCTTGCCGATCAGGTGGGCGGCCGCGAGCAGCGCGCCGACCACCATCACGCCCAGCACCACCCGGAAGTCCAGGGCGGCCACCAGGCCGGAGCCGACGCCGACGGCCAGTGCCTGCGGCGCGGTGAGCGAGAGGTTGACGGCAGCCTGAGCGCGCCCCATCAGCTGCGGCGGGGTGGACGCCTGGGCGGCGGTGGCGAGCCCGACCAGGGCGGCCGGGATGCCCGCGCCCGCGATCACCAGGCCGGCCGAGACCACGTACAGCGACGGGGTGAGCAGCAGGGCCGTTCCGAGGCCGAACACCGCCGACCCCGCCATGACCGTCCGGCGCGGCCCGAGCCGGCCGATCAGCAGACCGCCGACGACCGAGCCGCCGAGCGCGCCGACGGCCTCGGTGGTCTCCAGCACGCCGAGGAACTGCGGCGAGCGGTGCAGCCCGTGCTGGGTCAGTGCGAACAGCACCGGCTGGAGCAGGCTCAGCACGAAGCCGGCGGCGGCGGTGGCCACCACCAGCGGCCGCAGCCCGACCGAACCGCGCAGGTGGACGAAGCCCGCCAGCACCTCGGTGCGCCAGCGCAGGCCCGAGGGCTCCGGCTTGACCTCCTCCACCCGCAGGGTGAGGAAGCTCAGCGCGGCCAGCAGCAGCACGCCGAGGTCGGCCACGGCCACCACGTGCCCGCCGAACCAGCCGTAGAGGCCCGAGCCGAGCAGCGGCGCCACCAGGGTGGTGCCGGCCCGGGCGCTCTGGGTCAGCCCGGCCGCCGCACCGAAGTCCTGGCGCTCCGTCAGGATGCTGCGCAGCAGCGCGCTCTGCGCCGGGGCGAGGACGGCCCCGGCCAGGCCGCAGACCGTGGCGGTGCAGTAGATGATCCAGACCGTGTCCCGGCCGTCGACCAGCAGCAGCGGCAGCAGCGACACCGCCACTGCCAGGTTGACCCCGACCAGCAGTGGTTTGCGGCGGACCCGGTCGGCGAGCAGGCCGCCGAGCGGCAGCAGCAGCAGTGGCGCGGAGAAGCAGAACAGCACCAGACCGGCGGCGGAGTTGCTGCCGGTCAGCACCTTGGCCCAGATGCCGAGGGCGATGGAGAGGGCGCTGTCACCGAGGACGGACAGGGTCTGCCCGGCGAGGTAGCGCCGGAACTCCGGGCGGGCCAACAGCGGGTGCATGGCGGTTCCTTCGCTGCGCCGACGGCGCTTCGGGGTGTGCAGGGGCGTGCGGGGTGTGCGGTGGTGCAGGGCGCCCGGAGTGCGCCCTGACGCACGCGGGGTGCTCAGGGCGCCGGGCGGTCAGGGTGCGACGGGGTGGGCCGGGGCGAGCGGTGCGACGGCGGCGAAGCCCTCGGTCAGCGCGTCGTTGGCGTCCTTCTCGCCGATGGCGACCCGGATGCCCCGGCCGGGGTAGTAGCGGACGGCCACGCCCAGGCGCTCCAGCTCCGCGCGCAGCGGGAGCTGGTCGCCGGGGGCGTCGACCCACAGGAAGTTGGTGACGCTGGGCGCCACCGTCCAGCCGAGCCGCAGCAGTTCGGCCCGGGTGCGTTCCCGCTCCGCGGTGATCTCGGCGATCCGCCGCGCCATCTCGTCCCCGGCGGCGACGGCGGCGAGCAGGCCCGCCTCCTGGAGCCGGTTCACCGCGTACGGCACCTGGTGGTCCCGCACCCGCTGGGCCACCGACTCCTGCGCCAGCGCGTAGCCGATCCGCAGCGCGGCGATGCCGTGCGACTTGGACAGGGTGCGCAGCACCACCAGGTTCGGCCACTCGGCGATCCGGGCCGGTACGTCCGGGGCCTGCCAGTCCTGGGCGAAGTCGACGTACGCCTCGTCGAGCAGGATCAGCGCGGTGGACGGCACCCGGCGGAAGAACTCCGTCAGCTCGGCCCAGGAGTAGACCGTGCCGGTCGGGTTGTGCGGGTTGCACAGCACGACGATCCGGGTGCGCTCGTCCATCCGCTCGGCCATCGCGGCCAGGTCGTGCCGGGCGTCGGGGCCGAGCGGGACCGGACGGGCCTCGGCCCGGGCGATCTCGCAGAACAGCGGGTACGCGTCGAAGCAGGGCTCCGAGTGCACCACGTTGTCGCCGGGCTCGACCACCGCGTGGAAGAGGTCCAGTGCCACGCCCGCCGAGCCGTGGCCGACCACGACCTGGCCGGCCGGGACGCCCTGCCAGGCGGCGACGATCCCGGCGATCCGCTCCGGACGGAAGTCCGGGTAGCGGTGCAGGTCGGCACTGGCCTCGGCCAGCGCGGCCAGCACCGACGGCAGCGGAGGGTACGGGTGCTCGTTCTGCGCCAGCAGGTGTCTGGCGGTCGACGGGGCGGCCATCAGTCGGCCTGGAGGACGTAGAGCCAGGAGTGCGGGGTGGCCAGCGCCTCGACGCGGTCGATCCGCAGGCCGGCGTCGGTGAAGAGCTGCTCGTAGGTCGCCTTGGTGTGCAGCGGGACGCCCATCATCGCGTGCGCCAGCTCGAAGCCGACCGAGAAGACCGGCTGGGCGCCGTCGGAGGTGCCCGGGTCGCGCAGCATGGTGTCGCCGAGGACGAAGGTGCGGGCCTTCGGGAAGGCCTCCCGCATCCGGGTGAAGATCGAGGAGCGGGTGGTCGGGTCGGCCAGCAGGTCGTGCAGCAGGAAGAAGCTCATCACGGTGTCGACCTCGGCCACCTCGGCGGCCTCGGCGTCGTTGTCGATCTGGGTGCCGAGCAGGCCCAGCACGTCCGCGCGGACGGCGGTGACCCGGTCCTGCATGCCGGCCTCGGCGATGTCGCGGCGGGCGATGTCGGTGGCCGGACGGCTGATGTCGATGCCCAGGCCCCGGCTGCCCTCGCGCTGCGAGACCACGCGGCGCACCCGGGCGGAGGTGCCGGAGCCCAGGTCGGCGATGGTGCGGAAGTCGATGCCGCTGAGCACGTCGGTCAGCTGCGCGGCGAACAGCGACTGGTCGCACTGGGCGGAGCCGAGGGCGACCATCGCCTCGTCGCGGAAGACGTCCTCGTTGTAGCGGTGGGTGCCGGCGCTCAGGTGGCCGGCGCGGCCGAACACGTCGTGGTAGCCGCCGACGGCCCAGGTGAAGTAGCCGCGCGCGGCGGCGATCTCCAGACCGGCCTCGGTGGGCAGGTAGGCGTCGCCGTCGGCCTTGAGGTAGCCGTAGTCGGCGGCGGCGCGCAGTACGGCCTCGGTGCGGGCGGTGTCGCCGGCCTGGACGGTGGCCTCGGCGGCCGAGAGCGGCTCGCCGCGACCGATCGTCTCCAGCAGGCCGATCCGGTCCAGCGCGAAGATCACGTTGGCGGCGATGAAGCCGTTGTAGGCGTCGGTCGAGGTGATCGGCGACGGGGTGATGCCACGCCAGGTGTCGGGGATGGCCGCAGTGGTCATGGTGGTGTCCGTTTCTCCGTGGGCGGACCGGGTGTGGTCCGCGTGGTGTGCGCAGGTCGGTCGCCTGCGGTCGGTAGGGGTGTCGAGTCGGTGGGTCGGCGGGGCGGACGGGTCAGGGAGCCAGGTGGGCGGCGAGCACCGGGCCGATGACGGCGAGTGCTTCGGAGCTCGTCATCGCGCCGTGGGTGCTCGGCACCTCGTGGACGTCGAGCCGACCGCCCAGGTGCGGGCGCCAGCTCTCCGGGTCGGGAGCGTCGGCCGGCCGGTCCTTGGCGGCGGTGAAGAACACCGCGTCGCCGTCGTAGCCGGGCAGCGGGAGCGTGTGGGACAGCTCGGCGTTGGCCTGGAAGACCGAGACCACCCGGGCCACCCCGGCGCCGCTGAGGCCGGCGAGCGGGCCCTCGCCGTCCCGGACGAGTGCGGCGTAGCCGTCCTCGTCCGCGGGCCAGGCGGTGATCTCCCCGGCTGGGTGGCCGAGCGAGTCGAGGATCACGGCGAGCTGCGCCGGGTCGTCCCGCCACTGCTCGGGCCCCGGCTCGCCGGTGCCCGGGTAGGCGTCCAGCAGGGCCAGCAGCCGGACCTCCTCGCCCTGTTCGCGCAGCAGAGCGGCGATCGCGTGGGCGACGGCCCCGCCGAAGGACCAGCCGAGCAGGGCGTACGGGCCCTCGGGGCGGACGGCGCGGATCCGTGCCAGGTAGGTCCGGGCCAGCTCCGCGACGGAGGCCGGGTGCGCGGTCGGGTCGGCCAGGCCGGGGGCCTGGAGGCCGTAGATCGGCTGTTCGGCGTCGAGGTGGCGCAGCAGGCCGGTGTAGACCCAGCTGATGCCGGCGGCCGGGTGGACGCAGAACAGCGGCGGGCGCGAGCCGCGGGTGCGGATCGGCAGCAGGACGGGGAAGCTCTCGGCGGCCGGGCCCTGGTCGAGCCGCTCGGCCAGCCGGGCGACGGTCGGCGCCTCGAACACCGCACGGACGCCGATCTGCTCGTCCTCGCCGACCAGGTCGCGCAGGTCCGCGACCAGCCGGCCGGCCAGCAGCGAGTGCCCGCCCAGCTCGAAGAAGTTGTCGTCCACGCCGACCTTCTCCAGCCCGAGCAGGTCGGCGAACAGACCGCAGAGCAGCTCCTCCCGGGGCGTCGCGGGCGCCCGCCCGGAGCCGAGCCAGGTGGTGTCGGGGGCCGGCAGGGCCTTGCGGTCGACCTTGCCGTTGGCGGTGAGCGGCAGGGCGTCGAGGGCGACGATCGCCGAGGGCACCATGGAGTCCGGCAGGGACGCGCCGACGTGGGCCCGCAGCGCGGCCTGGTCGACCACCTGGCCCGGGTGGGCGACGGCGTAGCCGACCAGCCGGCGGTCGCCCGGGCGGTCCTCCCGGACCAGCACGAACGCCCGGGCCAGGGACGGGTGCCGGGTGAGCACGGCCTCGATCTCGCCGGGCTCGATCCGGAAGCCGCGGACCTTGACCTGGTGGTCGGTGCGGCCGAGGTACTCCAGGGTGCCTCCCCCAGCGCCCCCAGCCTGGCGGCTGGGAGGTGCCCCCACCGGCCGGGGGGACCCCCATGGCCGGCGGCGGACCAGGTCGCCGGTGCGGTACATCCGGCTGCCGGGGGCGCCGTACGGGTCGGCGACGAAGCGCTCGGCGCTCTGGCCCGGCCGGTTGAGGTAGCCGCGGGCCAGGCCGGCGCCCGCGATGTACAGCTCGCCCTCGACCCCGGCCGGGACGGGCTGGAGCGCGGCGTCCAGGACGTACAGCCGGGTGTCCGGGACGGGCCGGCCCATCGGCGGGGCGATCCGGCCGCTGAGCGGACTGCTCATGCTGGCGCAGACGGTGGACTCGGTCGGGCCGTAGGCGTTGACCATCCGCAGCCGGGCCGACCAGTGCTCGACCAGGTCGGGCGGGCAGGCCTCGCCGGCCACCACCAGGGTGGCGCCCGGCGGCAGCGCGTCCGGGGCGAGGACGGCCAGCGCGGTCGGCGGCAGGGTCAGGTGGGTGACGCCCTGTTCGGCGACCAGCTCGGCCAGCGCGGGGCCGGGCAGCAGCCGGTCGGCGTCGCCGAGGACGGCCCGGGCGCCGGTGAGCAGCGCCATGCCCAGCTCCCAGACGGCCGCGTCGAAGGACGGCGAGGCGAACAGCAGCACCCGGCTGTCCGGGGTGACGGCCAGGCCCCGGCGCTGGCCCTCCACCATGGCGGCGAGGCCGGTGTGGGTCACCACCACGCCCTTGGGGCGGCCGGTGGAGCCCGAGGTGTAGATGACGTACGCGGCCGAGTGCGGCGTGATCGCGGTGTCGGTGAGGTCGTGCGCCGGGTGGCCGGAGGCGTCCAGGTCCTCGATCAGCAGTCGCGGGACGGCGCTGTCGGCGAGCAGGCCGTCGGCCAGCGCCTTGCTGGTGAGGACCAGCGCGGGTTTGGCGTCGTCCAGCATGTAGGCGATCCGGTCGGCCGGGTAGCGCGGGTCCAGCGGCTGGAAGACCGCGCCGGCCTTGAGCACGGCGAGCTGGGCGACGATCAGCTCGATCGAGCGCTCCAGGGCGATCGCGACGAACCGCTCGGGGCCCGCGCCGTGCTCGACCAGCAGCCGGGCGAAGCGGTTGGCGCGCTCGTTCAGCTCGCGGTAGGTGACCTGCACGGCGTCGAAGGAGAGCGCGACGGCGTCCGGGCGGGCGGCGGCCTGCGCCTCGAAGAGCGCCGGGAAGGTGCCGAGCGGGAGGTTCTCCCGGGTGTCGTTCCAGCCGGTGAGCAGCTGCTCCCGCTCCTGGGGCGCCAGCACCTCGACCCGGCCCACCCGCTGGTCCGGGTCGGCCAGCACCGCGCGCAGGGCGCGCTCGAAGCGGGCGGCCGTCGCCTCGGCGGTGGCCCGGTCGAACAGGTCGACGGCGTACTCCACCGTCAGGCCCAGCCCGGCGGGTGCTCCGGCCGCGTCGAAGCTCTCGCTGAAGGCGAAGGTCAGGTCGAACTTGGCGAGCTCGGAGTCCAGTTGTTCGACCCGGCCGGGCAGGCCGCCGAGGCTGATCTCCCCGGCGTCGCCGCCGGAGGTCAGCATCACCTGGCAGAGCGGGTGGCGGGCGGTCGAACGCACCGGATTGAGCAGCTCGACCAGCCGCTCGAAGGGCACGTCCTGGTGCTCGAAGGCGTCCAGGGTGGCGACCCGGACGCGCTCCACCAGCTGCCGGAAGGTGGGGTCGCCGGACGTGTCGGTGCGCAGCACCAGGGTGTTGACGAAGAAGCCGACCAGGTCCTCCAGCGCCTCGTCGGTGCGGCCGGCCACCACGGTGCCGATCGGCAGGTCGGTGCCCGCGCCGATCCGGCCCAGCGTGGTGGCCAGTGCGGCCTGCATCACCATGAACACGCTGGCCCGGCTCTGCTGCGCCAGCTCGGCCAGGGAGGCGTGGAGTCCGGCGTCCATCCGGAGCTCCACCGCGGCGCCCCGGCGGCTCGGGGCGGCGGTGCGGCGGCGGTCGAAGGGGAGCGTCAGCTCCTCCGGGAGGTCGGCCAGGGTGCGCTGCCAGTAGGCGAGTTGGTCGGTCAGCAGGGCGCTGGGCCGCTCGTCGGTGCCGAGCAGTTCGTGCTGCCAGAGGGTGTAGTCGGCGTACTGCACCGGCAGCGGCCGCCAGTCGGGGGCGGTGCCGGTGCGGCGGGCCTCGTAGGCCTCGGCGAGGTCGCGCAGCAGCGGGACCACGGACCAGCCGTCGGTGGCGATGTGGTGCATCAGGACCAGCAGGACGTGCTCGTCGTGCGGCAGCGAGAACAGGGTGGCGCGCACCGGCAGGTCGCGGGCGAGGTCGAAGACCTCCGACCCGGCCTCGGCCAGGGCCGCCCGGAGCTGCTCCTCGGTGGCCACCGGTACGGTGCGCAGCGGGAGTTCGGGGTTCTCCAGGAGCAGCTGGTGCGGCTGTCCGTCGGTGGTCGGGTAGACGGTGCGCAGCACCTCGTGGCGGTCGAGCACGTCCGCCAGGGCCGCCTGGAGGGCGCCGGCGTCGACCCGGCCGGTCAGCCGGACCGCGCACGGGGTGTTGTAGAGCGCGCTCGGTCCCTCGAACTGGTCGATGAACCAGAGGCGTTGCTGCGCGGGGGAGAGCGGGATGCGCCCGGGCCGCTCGACCGGGCGCAGGGCCGCACGGGCGGCGCCCGGGGTGGGCAGGGCGGCGGCCAGCGCGGCCACGCTCGGGGCGTCGAACAGCGCCCGGACGGGCAGTTCGGTGCCGAGCGCGGTGCGGATGCGGCTGACCAGCTTGGTGGCGAGCAGCGAGTGGCCGCCCAGGTCGAAGAAGCTGTCGTCGATTCCGATCCGGTCCAGCCCGAGGACGTCGGTGAAGAGTTCGCAGAGCGTGCGCTCGGTGTCGGTGCGCGGGGCGCGGCCCTCGGTCGCCCCGGTGTAGTCGGGGGCGGGCAGGGCGCGGCGGTCGACCTTGCCGTTGGCGGTCACCGGGAGGGCGTCGAGGACGATCACGGCGGCCGGGAGCATGTAGCCGGGCAGGCTGTCGGCGACGGCGGCGCGCAGCTCGGCGGCAGTGCCCTGGCCGGTGGCGTACACCACCAGGCGCTTGTCGCCGGGCTGGTCCTCGCGGACCACCGCGAAGGCCTGGCCGACGGCGGGAAGGGCGGTGAACGCGGCCTCCACCTCGCCGAGTTCGATCCGGAAGCCGCGGATCTTCACCTGGTCGTCGGCCCGGCCGAGGAACTCCAGCACGCCGTCGGCGGTCCAGCGGACCAGGTCGCCGGTGCGGTACATCCGGCTGCCGGGCTCGCCGAACGGGCAGGCCACGAAGCGCTCGGAGGTCAGGCCGGGGCGGCCGACGTAGCCGCGGGCCAGGCCGGCGCCGGCGATGTACAGCTCGCCGGCCACGCCGGCCGGCACCGGGCGCAGCGCGGTGTCCAGCACGTACGGCCGGGTGTTGGCCAGCGGGCGGCCGATCGGCACCACGGCGGGGACGGGCTCGCCCGGGTTCATGGTGAAGGTGGTCTTGATGGCGGTGGTCTCGGTGGGTGCGTACACCGCGACCACGGAGGTGTCCGGGCAGGCCCGGTGGAGGCGGCGGACGGACTCCGGCGGGACGACGTCGCCGCCGGTCCACACCTGCCGGACGTTCCGGAAGGCGGCCGGGTCCTCGTCGGCCATCAGCCGCAGCAGGCCGGACGGGGCCTGGACCAGGGTCACCCGGTGGGCGGTGATGGTCTCGGCGAGGCGGCGGATGTCCAGCTCGCCGGGCTCGGCGAGCACGATCGCCCCGCCGGTGACCAGCGGCGCCCAGATCTCGGTGGTGGAGGCGTCGAAGGCGGTGGGCGAGTGCAGCAGCACGCGCTCGTGGTGGCCGGCCCGGAAGTGCGGGTTTCCCAGCAGGTCCACCACGTTGCGGTGGGTGACGGCGACGCCCTTGGGCACCCCGGTCGAGCCCGAGGTGTACATCACGTAGACCAGCTGGCCGGGCAGGACCGGCACGGCCGGGTTGCCCGCCGCGGGGGCCTCGGCGAGCAGCGCCCCGGTGACCTCGACGGTGGCGAAGCCCTCGGTGGCGAGCACCGGGTGGCCCTGGTGGGCCGGGTCGACGAGCAGCAGGCCGGTGCGGGTGTCGGCGAGGATGTGCTGGAGCCGGTCCAGCGGGTAGCGGTCGTCCAGCGGGACGTAGGTGCCGCCCGCCTTGGCGATCGCGAGGACGGCGGTGAGCAGCCCGGCGGAGCGCTCCATCAGCACCGCGACCGGCTGTTCGGTGGTCAGGCCGCGCTCCAGCAGCAGGGCGGCGAGCCGGTTGGCGCGGTCGTTCAGTTCGGCGTAGTCGAGCCGCTCGGTGCCGGAGACCAGGGCGAGGGCCTCGGGGGTGGCGGCGGCCTGCGCCTCGAACAGCCGGGGCAGGCTCTGCTCGGCGACCGGCGCGGCCGGTCCGTTCCAGCCGGTGAGCAGCTGCTCGCGCTCGGCCGGGTCGAGGATCTCGATGCCGCCGATCGGCGCGTCCGGGGTGGCCACGGCGGCGCGCAGGACGCGCACCAGCCGCTCGGCGAGGGAGACGGCGGTGGCGTGGTCGAAGAGGTCGGCCGCGTAGTCGACGGCGGCGCGGACGCCCAGGCAGGTGCCGTCGGCGGCGAGCCGCTCGACGAAGTTGAAGTTGAGGTCGAACTGGGCCTGGGCCTCGCCGACCTCGATCGGGGTACCCACCGCGGCGCCGAAGGCGAGGTCGCCGTCCCGCTCCGCGTTCAGGGTGACGACGGTCTGGAAGAGCGGGTGGCGGGCGGGGGTGCGGGTCGGGTTGAGGTGTTCCACCAGGCGCTCGAAGGGGATGTCCTGGTGGTCGTAGGCGTCCAGGTCGGCGCGCCGGACCCGGTCGAGCAGCTCGTGGAAGGTGGGGTCGCCGGAGGTGTCGGTGCGCAGCAGCAGGGTGTTGACGAAGAAGCCGACCAGGTCGTCGAGGGCCTCGTCGGTGCGGCCGGCGACGGGGGTGCCGAGCGGCAGGTCGGTGCCGGCGCCGAGGCGGGTGTAGAGGGTGGCGACCGCGGCCTGCAGCGCCATGAACAGGCTGGCGTGCCGGCTGGAGGCCAACTCGGTGAGTGTGGAGTGCAGTTCGGCGTCGATCTCGAAGTCGGCGGCGCCGCCGCGGCGGCTCGCCGCGGCCGGGCGCGGACGGTCGTAGGGGAGTGCCAGCTCCTCCGGCATTCCGGACAACTCCTGCTGCCAGTGGGCGAGTTGCAGGCAGACGACGCTCTCCGGGTCGTCCTCCTCGCCGAGCAGTTCGCGCTGCCAGAGGGTGTAGTCGGCGTACTGCACCGGCAACGGCTCCCACTGCGGCTCGGTGCCGGCCAGCCGGGCGCGGTACGCCTCGGCGAGGTCGCGGAAGAGCGGGGCGACCGACCAGCCGTCGCTGGCGATGTGGTGGGTGAGCAGCAGCAGGACGTGCTCGTCCTTCGCGGGCAGGGCGTACAGCCAGGCCCGGACGGGCAGGTCGGAGCTCAGGTCGAAGACCTGCCCGGCGGCCTCGCGCATCCGTGCGTGCAGCTCGGCCTCGTCCGCCACCGGCACCCGGTGCAGCGGCGGGCGCCCCTCGGTGAGGATGCGCTGGTAGGGCTGGCCGTCGGTGGTGGGGAAGACGGTGCGCAGCACCTCGTGCCGGTCCACCACGTCCCCGAGCGCGCCTTCGAGGGCGGCGGCGTCGAGCTCGCCGGTCAGCCGGAGGGCGAACGGAGTGTTGTAGAGGGCGCTCGGGCCCTCGAACTGTTCGATGAACCAGAGTCGCTGCTGGGCGAACGACAACGGGATCAAGGTCTGCCTCCGACTGGCGACGTACGGCTGTTGTGGCTGGTGGCTGCTGTGACAGGTGAGGGGGCGGCGGTCGTGCGGCGGGGCGGGCCGCGCCACCGGTGGGACCGGTGGGCGGGCCCGCGTCCCGTCGCGGGTCAGGCTTGGGCGCCGGGGCGGCGCATCGGC